>DATBHS010000124.1:0-42096 GCA_036557345.1 Bryobacteraceae bacterium | reverse complement strand
TTCTCTGCGTCGCTTGTGGCCTTTTCTCGGCGGCCGGCACGGCGCAGGCGGCGTGCTCAGCGATCGAAACGAAAGCTTCGACCGGCTATTTTCTGAGCGGTGTTCAAACCGATATCGAATACAGGAGTGGCCTTCATTTCGATGCCTATGCGCCACCGGGTACGCGCCATCCGGCCGCGCTTCTGATTCACGGCAGTTCCGGCGATAAATCCACACACATTACGCAGCTTTTCCCGCTGCTCGCGAACGCCGGCTTTGCATGGTTCTCACTCGATTATCGAAGCCTCGCCGACATCCAGGCCGCAGCCGCATTCATCGAGTGTCCGGGACGCTTTGCGATTGAGCAGCGCCTGTTGCTGATCGGAGAAGATACCGGCGTCACCCTTGCGTTAGAGCTTGCGGCTCGTGGTGGTTTCAGAGGCGTGATCGGTTTCGGCGCTGCAAAGACCGCGGCTGGCGTGCGGGACCCAGGAGCGCCGATCGTGCTCTTCCATGGAGCCGCGGATACGGATGTAGATCCCCAATTGATAAAGAATCCATGCGGCGCCTGGAAGAAGTGCCGGTTCGAGTCGATACCGAACGGTATTCACAACTTCGAAAACTGGCATCCAGCGCAATGGGAATGGCGAGAGGAGTTCACCGCAATTCTTCGGAACGGAAGGCCGGGCCTTTGGAAAGACATTGTCTATAGCCGGCCCGGCGGCATGCCGCTCACCATGGACGCCAATCTGCCGGAAGGAAAGGGGCCCTTTCCGGCGGTAATCGTTGTTCACGGAGGCGGTTGGGAGGCCGGGGACAAGGTGACGTATGTTGCACCCGTCTTGTTGCCGCTGTCAGGCGCACATTTCGCCTGGTTCTCCATCGATTATCGATTGACGCCTTATGTGCGCAATGAACAGCAACTGGAGGATCTGCGCGATGCGATCCGATATGTACGCGGCCACGCGAAGCGGTTCAACATCCAACCGGACGCAATCGCCATTCTGGGAGAATCGGCCGGAGGCCAGATGGTGAGCCAAGTGGCTTCGGAGCCTTGCCGGGACTGCGAAGTGCAAGCCGTCGTTTCCTTTTACGGCGTCTACGACTTCGTTCCCTGGACCGGCGAGCGGAAATCCAAAGACACGCTAGAGACGCTCGACCGCCTGTTCGGAGCGTGGAACATCGACACGCTGCGCCGCTATTCTCCTATATCGCACGTTCATTCGGGAATGCCGCCGGTTCTCATGCTGCAAGGTACCGCCGACGAACTCTACAAAGGAAGCCTTGCCTATGAAAAACGGCTGAAGCAACTGGGTGTGCCCCATGAACTCATCCTGTTGGACCATGCACCGCACGGGATGGAAAACTGGGCGGGCCATCCAGAATGGGAAGTCTACCGGGAGAAGCTCGTCAGGTGGTTGAACAGTACGTTGCGAGGTGGGTCTCGGCTCAAGCCAGCCGGCCCACCTTCTTAAAGCCGATTGGCTGATAGTTTAGAAAGAGACCCATGCATAGCGATGACAGGCTTGGCGGCTGAGCCACCTATGGCCATCCTCTATGTTGCTTCCGAAGCCGCTGAACTCAAACCTCTTGCCAACCTCCTGACGGCGCCCCGAAAACTGAAATGGCCCATCGACTACGCATATGAAGGCATATGGCAGGGGCGGCGGTTCCTGCTGGCGGCAAACGGAGCGGGTCCCAAGCTGGCGGCACAGGCCGTTGAGGTAGCGATTCGCGCAGTGATGGTCGCCGAACTGTCATCCTCCAAGCTGGAAGCCGTGGTCAGCACAGGCTGGTGCGGAGCGCTCGACCCCGAACTCGGGGAATCACAGATCGTAGTCGCGACACAGGTGCTTGATCTTTCAACCACCGAGACTTTTGATTGCGCTGGGGTTATCTCTGACAGCCAATTTGCCTCCGGTGTCGTAGCTTCACAAGACCGCATGGCCAATAACGCCGCCGAAAAGGAGGATTTGCGGACGCGCGGCGCGATTGCGGTCGATATGGAGGCGGCAGGCGCCGCGGCGCGCGCCAGGCGGGCCGGACTGCCGTTTTGCTGCATCAAGGTTGTCTCTGACCGGGCCGACGAGTCGTTTCCGTTCGACCTGAACGAATTCCGAACGCCGGACGGAAGAATCGCGCGTGGGAAAATAGTAGCTCAAGCCCTTACGCACCCGAATCGGCTGCCTGTCCTCTTCCATCTGAAGCGGCGCACCGGCGATGCTGCAACGGCCTTGGGGGAATTTCTTGTCAGTTGCCGAATCAGTGCAGAATCAGAGAGCGCTCAGGCTGAGTGAGGCAAGCGCCGCGCCCGCTGTCATGCGCGCGGCGGTGTACGTCGGCGATAGCCGCGTGAAGGTCGGGTCCGTCGAAACCCCTCGTATTGGTCCGGACGAGATTCTCATTCGCGTGGAAAGCTGCGGGATCTGTCATACCGATCTGAAAAAGGTCGAATACAACCTGCTCGCTCCTCCGCGCATTTATGGGCATGAGACAGCCGGCGTAGTGTCTCTCGTTGGCGAACGTGTGACAAAATACGCTCCAGGCGATCGCGTCATCGTTTTCCATCACATTCCCTGCGGAACCTGCTTCTATTGTCTGCGTCGTCTATATGCGCAATGTCCGGTTTACAAAAACGTCGGCGTCACCGCCGGCTACGAACCGGCGGGGGGCGGTTTTTCGCAATATGTTCGCGTGATGGATTGGATTGTTGATCGCGGGATCGAAGAAATCCCGGCCGGCGTATCGTTCGATCAGGCTTGCTGGGTGGAACCGGTAAACACCTGCCTGAAAGCCGTCGAGCAAATCTCTCCGGAACCCGGCAGTGTCGTCGCGGTGCTGGGCCAGGGACCCATCGGCCTGATCTTTACCATGCTGGTAAAGCGAACAGGCGCCACGGTAATGGCCACCGACACCATCGAATTCCGCCTTAATCTGTCGCGCGAATTCGGAGCCTCGGCTTTCGAGGCGCGTGACGCGCAGTTTGAGCGCGCGGTAAAAGCTCACACCGAAGGCCGCGGCTCTGACGCCGTCATTCTCGCTACCGGCGCGCCCGGACTGGTGGAGCAAGCTCTCCGGATCTCGCGCCCGGGCGCCAAAATTCTTCTTTTCGCGCAGACTTCTGGACCGGATCGCATCGAATTATCAGGGATGGACATCTGCGTGGGTGAGCGGGTGCTTATGGGGTCGTACAGCGCCGACGTCGACCTTCAGGGAGAATCGGCCCGCCTGGTTTTCAGCGGCACACTTCCGCTCGAACGCCTGATTTCTCATCGCGTACCTCTTTCCGATATCGAAAGAGGCATCGCTATCGCGCAGCATCCGGATGAGCGGTCGCTAAAAGTCGTGGTTCACCCGCAGGAGCAAACCTGATGACGACTACAACGGCGGTAGCGACCAGCACCATGCAAGCGGCTGTCCTCTACGGCAAGGAGGATGTCCGGCTCGAGTCCGTAGCCGTCCCGGATATCGGGCCCGGCGAACTACTGGTTCGGGTTCGTGCTGCGCTCACGTGTGGGACGGACGTAAAAGTGTTCCGGCGCGGTTATCACGCCAAGATGATCCGTCCGCCCGCGCTGTTTGGCCATGAAATGGCTGGCGACATTGTAGCAACCGGTGATGGAGTTGTTGGATTTCACGCGGGTCAGCGGATTGCGGCCGCGAACTCTGCGCCTTGCGAGGAGTGCTTCTTCTGCCGCCGCAACCAGACAAACTTGTGCGAGGATCTGCTGTTCAACAACGGCGCTTACGCCGAATTTATCCGTATCCCGGAGCGCATTGTTCGAAAAAATACCTATGTCATACCCGGCCATCTCGGTTATCGAGATGCCGCACTGGTTGAGCCTCTGGCCTGCGCGCTGAGGGGCCTGGATGAGAGCGGGCTGAAGCCGGGCGATACAGTCGGGATCATCGGACTCGGACCGATTGGTTTGATGCTGGTGCGGCTGGCCCGGTGGGCCTTTGAGGCGCGCGTAATTGCCATTGCCCGGCGCCTGGAACAGGTTGAGAAAGCAGTCATGCTAGGCGCGGCAGACGGGCTTTTGCTGAGCAAGGATTCAGCGCTGAACGAGCAGCCCGCCCTGGTAGCGGCGATGAAGTCGCGAACCGGCGGCCGCGGCGCGGACGTAATGATCGAAGCGGTCGGCCATCCGCAATCATGGGAGCTTGCAACTAAGCTGGTCCGGAAAGGCGGCACCATCAACTTTTTCGGAGGCTGCCCGTCCGGCACAAGGGTAGCGCTCGATACGGCCCTCCTGCACTATTCCGAGATCACGTGTAAGGCGAGCTTCCATCACACCCCGGCACACATCCGGCGGTCGTTGGACCTTGTGTCCGAAGGCAAGGTGACCGCGGCGCATGTTGTGAACGATGAAGAGCCCTTGAGCGAGTTGCCCCGCATTCTCCACGATCTTGCCCATCGTCCGAACGGGCACATTAAGACTGCCATCATTCCCTGACATTAGAAAATACGTGGCCATCGCATATCTGCCGCCGAAGGAATACATTCAAACCGTCAGTCCGGAGACGACGGCGTATTCCCGACCGGAAGCTCTCGAGTACACGCGCTGGCTCGCGACGCATCATTACGAAAATTTCCATGTAGTCAGCTTTCTGCTCCCCAGGAGGCTTCACCAGGACTTCTATAACGTCTATGCGTTCTGCCGCTGGGCCGACGACTTGGGTGACGAAATAGGCGATCCCAAAGAGAGCTTACGCCTGCTCGCCTGGTGGCGGGGCGAGCTGGAGTCCATGTATCGCGGCGAAACTTCCCACCCGGTCTTCGTGGCGCTCGAGGACACCGTTCACCGGCACGACATTCCGATTGAGCCGTTCGACCGGCTCATCCGTGCCTTCGAACAGGATCAAACCATCACGCGCTACTGCAATTTCGAAGAGGTATTCGATTACTGCGTTAATTCCGCGAATCCCGTCGGTCATTTGGTTCTCCATCTCTGCGGATACCGGGATGCCGGGCGCCAGCAACTGTCGGATTACACCTGCACAGCTCTGCAGCTCGCTAATTTCTGGCAAGATGTAACGGTCGATTTGCAAAAGGACCGCGTTTACCTGCCGCTCAATCTGCTGGCAGCACATGATTACACGGTCGAAGAGCTGTTTGCCCGGCGCTTCGACAGCCGCTTTAAAAAGATCATGCAAGAGGCCGTGGATGTCGCCCACGATCTGTTTCGTAAGGGCTTGCCTCTCATTGGAATGGTCGACCGCCGGCTCGCTCTGGACCTTGACTTATTCAACCGCGGCGGCATGAAGATCCTGCAAAAAATCCGAGCGCAAGGCTACGACGTTCTGAAGCGCCGTCCGCATATCTCCAAAGTGGAACGAGTAGGTGTTCTTCTTCAATGCCTCCTGCGACTAGCCGCGCGTTAGCGGTTCCGGCGATAGAGGAGTCGTATCGCTACTGCCGCCAAGTAGCAAAGAGCCGGGCGAAGAATTTTTACTATTCGTTTCTGCTACTCGACAAGCCGCAGCGCGATGCCATGTGCGTCATCTACGCATTCATGCGCCATTGCGATGACTTGAGCGACGATCCCACGGTAGGCGGGGAAACACAGGCACGGGAGAACGTCGCGCTCTGGCGCATGCAACTCGATCGCGCGTTACAGGGCGAGGTGGAAGGACACCTGATCTGGCCCGCTTTCCATGAGACGGTGCAGCGCTACGGAATCCCCTATCGCTACTTCCACGAAATGATCGAGGGCATTCTGTCGGACCTGGAACCCAGGCAGATGCAGACGTTTGACGAACTCTACCGCTATTGCTATCACGTCGCTTCGGTCGTCGGCCTGACGATCATCCACATCTTCGGCTTCCGCTCTTCGCGAGCGTTGCTGCTGGCGGAAAAGTGCGGCGTGGCCTTTCAACTGACGAACATCTTGCGCGACGTGCGGGAGGATGCGGCAATGGGCCGGGTTTATCTTCCGCTCGAGGATCTGGTACGGTTTCAAGTGCCGGTCGAGCAGTTGTGCTCCGGGAAAGAAGACAGCCGGTTCCGAGAGCTGATGCATTTTGAAGCCGGACGCGCTCGCTCATTTTACGATGAATCCGCCCCCCTATCGGAGTTGATCGAACCGAGGAGCCGCCGGTCGTTGTGGGCGCTTCGAGAGATCTATTCGCGGCTGCTCACAAAGATCGAAAACGCAAACTATTCGGTCCTGAGCCGCCGCATCCAGGTGCCGGCGCGCACCAAGATCGCTCTGCTCCTACGCGCATTCCTCAAGAGCTGAAGCGGGCTGCTTTGCGGTATAGGTCAGAAGCCACTCCGACCCGGTTCCGTCGAGTTCGAACTCTGTCGAGCCGGCGGGTATCATCCAGGACTGGCCGGCGCTGAATGGCTGTCCGGCAATGATTCCTGTGCCTTTCGTGCAAATCAGCAACAGGTAAAATGGTGAGCCTTCGAACCGGATCGCAGGCGCCGGGCGGAGCCGCTCGATGCGAAAGTAGGGACACTCCAGCAGTTGGATGCGCCAGTCGGCCAGCGGAAGGGGATCAGTCGTCAATTGATGCGGCCCGAGTTTCGATACTGCGAGGCCATGCTCCAGATGCAGTTCGCGCGCGCGGCCGTAATCATACAAGCGATACGTGATATCCGAGTTTTCCTGGATCTCACAGATGGTGAGCCCCGCGCCGAGCGCATGCACGGTGCCTGCAGGCACGAAGATGGTATCGCCTGAGTGAACCGGGCGCCAATCGAGCAGGCTATCGATCTCGCCGCTGAGTGCCGCGTCTTTCAATTCTTGTGGCGTGAGCAGCCGCCGGAATCCGAGGCCCAACTCTCCAGGGGGATCAGACTCCAGCACATACCAAGCCTCCGTCTTACCCAAGCTCTTGTGATGAAGCCCGGCATAGCAGTCGTCCGGATGCACCTGCACCGACAAGCGTTCTCTTGTGAACAGCAGTTTCACCAGCAGCGGACAAATTTCCGGGTGGCTCGGGTCAGCACCCGTACCCAGAATCTCGGGACATTGCTTTAGCAATTCGCCGAGGGTTTTCCCGTGCGAGGTCGCATTCTCTTCGCACGTAAACCACGCCTCCCCGATCGGTCGGTTCTGTTCGTGCGCAAAATACGGCGCGAGATTCTTGCGGCCCCAAACCCGCTCGCGGAATAAGGGGAGGAGTCGAAACGGTTCTTTCACCACCGAGAGGCTTTACTCGCTCCCTTCGCGTCCCAAGTAAAGCTGGCTCACGAGCTCCCGATGATTCTCCAGAACCCGGGCCCGCCGGATCTTCATGGTCGGTGTCAGTTCGCCATGCTCGATCGAGAAGTCCCGATCCAGCACGCGAAAGCGGCGAATCTGTTCAAAATCGGCCAGTTGCCGGTTGACGCGCGAGACGGCGTCACGCACAGCCTTAGTCACAGGTTCTGCGTGGAGCACGTCAGCCGCATCGCTTTTCTGCCCGCTCTCCATCCCCTTTAGCTGTTTCACGTTGGTCATATTCAGGGTAAGCAGCGCGGTAACGTATGGCTTTTTGTCACCAACGAGCAGGATCTGGTTCACCACTGGCTCCATCTTGAAGAGGTTCTCGATACGCGCCGGATAGATCTTCTTTCCGTTCGAAGATACAATCAACTCCTTCTTCCGGCCCGTGATGTACCAATAGCCATCGTTGTCTACTTCGGCAATATCGCCGGTCGAGAACCAGCCGTCTTCGCTGAGCACGGATTGCGTTGCAGCCTCATCGTTGTAATAGCCGTTGAAAACGCAGGGTGTCTTGACCTGTAACTCGCAATCTTCGGCAAGACGCGCCTCGACGCCCGGCAGTAGCACACCGATGCTTCCGGGCTTGGGGCGCTCCAGCGGATTGAAGCAGAGGACGCCAGCTTCGGTGAGCCCATAGCCTTCAATCAACGGAATTCCGATGGCGGAAAAGAACTCAGCCAAATCCTTGCCCAGGGGCGCCGCGCCGGAGGCCGCAATGCGTATGCGTCCGCCGAGGCGCTCGCGGATTTTCGAAAATACGAACCTGTCCGCCACCTTTAACAGACGCCGCATCCAGCGCGGCACCGGCTTTCCTTCTTGGCGGTAGCGCGCCGCCTCGAGTCCCAGGCCGAGTGCCCCATAGAAGATCTTCCGCACCGGAGCAGGTCGCTTTCTGATCTCGTTCTGGATGGACGCGAACATTCGCTCCCAGACGCGCGGCGGTGCCAGGAAAACGGTGGGGCGAATCGACTTCAGTTCAGCCGGCAGCCGCGTCAGGCTTTCGGAAAACCATACGGGCGTTCCCATGCGCATCGGCACCAGCTCAAGCACAATCCGCTGCGCGATATGCGCTGAAGGCAGGAACACGAGCGTCGAGTCTTCGGGACCGATGGGCAGCACGACAGGGCCCATATCGATGTTGGCCAATATGGCAGCATGGCTCGTCAAGCCCATCTTCGGCTCGCCGGTAGCGCCGGATGTCAGATAAAGGATGGCAGCATCGCCGGGTGAGATCTCTTCCTGGATACGTAAAAATTCTGCAGGGCTGCGCTCCAATCCTTCACGCCCGCGTGAGCGTAGGGATTCGAGCGAGAGCGCTCCCTCGCGTTCGCCCGCCATGAGAATAACGTGAGATGGCAGCGCCGCTCCCTGTTCTTCCAAGGCCGCTTGCAAACTGGTCAGGGTCTCAGCATCCTCAACGAAGAGGAACCGTGATTCCGCCTTCTGCAGGTTGCGTGCCAGTTCCGGCATGGGATAGGCGGTGTAGAGTGCCGCAGAGACTGCACCGGCAGCCATGATGCCCAAGTCGACGAGGTAAAACTCGGCGCGCGTCTCCGACAGGATGCAGGTGATCTCGCCCTTCCCTATTCCTAGAAACCGCAGGCCCATCGCGATTTCGCGCGATGCTTGCAGCCAGTCGTTCCATGTATACGTCCGATACCCACCCGTCTTGCCCCCAATCGGCTGGTACAAAGCCACCGCGCCGCCGTACTGTGACGTCGTTTGTTCCAAAACCGTGAATACGTTGCGGCTCGGCACTGCACGAATTTTAACAATCGTGCTGCCTTCGCGGTCTGCAGAGACCATCCCGGATGCGACAATCGAGGCTTGCCGCTACCTGAAGACCAAATCTCCACCGAAAGTTCTGAGCCGGTGGACGGCCGACGGCCGGTCGCATACCGGGAAGAGGCCTTTTTGCAGAGCCCGGAGTCGCGTCCGCTGCGCATACTCTCCGAGTATCTTTGGCCCCTTGCTCACTTCCAGGAAGAGAAGATCCAGGACACGATCGTATTTTTCGGTTCTGCGCGGATTGAAGAGGACGGACCGCTCGGGCGGTTTTATCGAGACGCGCGCGAGCTCGCCCGCCTACTTACGCAATGGGCAATCGAGGTTTCGGAGTCGGCTGGCGGAAGCGAGCCGAGACGCCGGTTTGTCGTCTGTTCGGGCGGCGGCCCGGGCATCATGGAAGCCGCGAATCGAGGGGCAAATGACGCGTCCGGAAAATCAGTCGGGCTCAACATTGGCCTGCCGTTCGAGCAGCGACCGAACTCATACATCACGCCCGAGCTCTCGTTTGAATTCCATTACTTCTTCATGCGGAAGTTCTGGTTCGCGTATCTCGCGAAGGCGCTGGTGGTGTTTCCAGGCGGATTCGGAACGCTGGACGAATTGTGCGAAATCCTGACGCTGGCGCAAACCCAGAAACTGGAAAGCAAGATTCTCATACTGCTTTACGGCTCGGAGTTCTGGAACGAGGTGCTGAATTTCGACGCTCTCGTCAGGCATGGCATGATTGCCGAATCAGACCTGAACCTGTTCCGCTTCGCCGATACGCCGGAAGCCGCGCTGCAGTTACTAAAAGAGGGTCTGACGCGGTATTACCTGGAGCCCGAGCGCGCGCTGCGGCACCCGGTGGAAGAAGCGCCAGAGATCGCGCGGACGCGAACATCGTGATCTAGTTTCACCATCAAAGTCGAAAGCCGGCCAGGCGGCTGGCTTGCCGGCAAGACTGCCGGCCCCGCCCGGAATTAAAAAAGGTTTGTAGCACTTACGAATTTCTGTCGCTGTTCATCGTAAATGTTCACCGACCCGCGCGCAATGTCGTATACCCAGCCTGATAGAGCGATTTTTCCTTGCGCAAGCTTCCCAGCAACAGAAGGGTGAGTGTGGATATGGCGCATCTGGAGGAGCACATTCTCTTCGATCAACTCCTCGAGAGCGGCTGATTCATCGCGGGCGGTTTCCCGGGCCTTTACAACGCTCAAAGCGGCTTCAGCGTTGCGAAGCCACGATTTGACGACGGGCATGGCAACGATCTCATCGGGATGGAGCAGGCCCTTCATCGCTCCGCAGTCAGTGTGGCCGCAAACGACTACCTGACTGACTTCCAGCGCCACCACCGCGTACTCGACGACTGCGGAGATGCCTCCCAGCATCTCGCCGTAGGCCGGTACCAAGTTACCGATATTTCGAGATACGAAGATCTCTCCTGGTTCCGATTGCGTCAGAAGCTCGGGGTCGATTCGGGAATCGGCACAGGTGAGAAACAGGGCATGGGGCTTCTGGCCTTCGCGGATTACGCGTTCATAAGTGGCTTGCCGTTCCGGGAAAATGGCGGATTGAAATCTGCCGAGCCCAGCCAGGAGGCGTCTGCGCGATTCTTCGATTTGCATGGAAGGCATACGTCTTTATAGGATAGAGACCTTCCCACAACACCCGGCTATCCATATATACTGAACGTCTGGGTCAGGTGAATCCAACGATGAATTTCGGTCTTCGCAGAATCGCGCTCGGGCTGGCGTTTACGCTCGTCTCAAGCGTTCTCGCGTCCGCCCACGCCATCCTTTTGAAATCGATGCCCGCGCCGAACGAAGTGATCGCCGGGCATGACGTGCCAATAGCATTGACGTTCAATTCGAAGATAGATCAGGCACGGTCGACGCTTACGCTCGAGCGTCCCGATCACGTAACGTCGCGGCTGGAGATTCAAACGGATCCGTCTTCCGCGTCCAAGCTGGTGACAGGCGCATTGAATCTGGAGTCCGGCTCATATAAACTACGCTGGCAGGTGTTGGCCGTGGATGGGCACATCACGCGCGGTGAAATTACGTTTAAGGTGAAATAGAATCGCTTGGCCCAGTTCCTGGACCTTTTTGGCTTTCTCTCCGTCCTGATACGCGGCGCGACTCTCTCGCTTGGTGCGGTTTCGGTGGGGGGCGTAATCTTTGCTTTGATTGGCGGGCCCAATTTCACCCTTCCCGCATCGGGTAGACGGTTGCTCTGGATCTCAGCATTTTTGCTCGCAGCAACGCAAGCCTTCTACGTGTTCTCCAACTCAGCGATTCTGTCGGCGACCACGACCCTGCATCTCACCGAGCTGGCTGGCGCGTCCTACTTTTTATGGGGCTGCGCAAGCGCCTGTGCAGCCGTTGCGCTCGGGATTCTTTCGGCGATCAATGCATCACAACCAAAGGCTTGGGAACTCGCCTGCTCGGTTGTGATTCTTTCGGCAACCGTGGCAACAAGCCATGCTGCCGCGCGCATGGATCATCAAATAATCCTCATCGCGGCCACTGCCGGGCATCAACTGGCTGCCTCCGCCTGGATAGGCGGGCTGCCGTATCTCCTCCTTACGCTTCGCAACCGCGGCGGCAGTCCATCGGAGGCAATTGCCCTCTGCAAGCGTTTCTCGAACCTGGCGCTCGTAAGCGTCTCATTGCTTTTCGCGGCGGGGATCACTCTTTCGATTTTCTACATCGGCGACCCGAGCGCGCTGTACGGCACGACCTACGGCATTATGGTCTGCGCCAAGACGCTGCTATTCGCCCTCATTCTGTGCCTCGGCGCGATTAATTTCCGCTTGATCCGGAGCCACGATCAAAGTGGCGTCAACTGGCTTCGGCGACTTGGGCGTATCGGCGAGGCCGAGATCGGAATCGGCATCACGGTTCTCCTTGCGGCAGCCTCGCTGACCTCACAGCCTCCGGCCATCGATCTGACGAACAATCGAGTGGACCTCTCCACAGTTATTCAACGAATGTCGCCCGAAGTGCCAAGCATGCACACGCCACCACTCTCCACTTTGTCTCCTTCTACGCGCGAGCGGTGGAAAAGAGAGCATCCACCGAGTTCGTCAGGCACCCAGGCCTATGTCCCGGGAGAGAACCCGTACGTGCCTCCGACAGAGGGCGACATCCTTTGGTCCGAGTACAACCACCACTGGGCTGGGCTGGTGGTGCTTGTGATGGGAATCTTGGCGGTCCTCGCCCGGTACAAGCGGTTCTCGTGGGCCAGGCACTGGCCCCTGGCATTTATCGGGCTTGCTGTGTTCCTGCTTCTCAGGGCGGATCCCGAAAACTGGCCTCTGGGACCAAGCGGTTTTTGGGAAAGCTTTACGTCGTCCGATGTGGCGCAACATCGCCTATTCGTCTTGCTGATCTTGCTGTTTGCCGCGTTCGAGTGGTGCGTACAGACAGGCCGTTTAGCTGCATCGAAGGCCGCCCTGGTTTTTCCTGCAGTTTGCGCTGTAGGAGGCGCTCTGCTCCTGACCCATACCCACGCTCTGAGCAATCTCAAGGAGGAATCGCTCACCGAGCTGAGCCATGTTCCGCTCGCTCTGCTGGCTGTCACAGCCGGGTGGGCTCGCTGGCTGGATCTTCGTTTTCCAGGACCGGGCCGCAAGGCTGCAGCCCGCGTTTGGCCTGTCTGTTTCGCGCTGATCGGAGTTGTGCTTCTTTTGTACCGGGAAGCGTAGGGCTGGCGTCAGGCGCCGATTCGAAGATAAAGAAAAAGAATCGAACGCTTTCCTTCATGACTCTACAATTCGTGAAATATCGGGTCAAGGACTCAAGGAAAGCGCGCGCGTGGCTAGCGATATATTCCGCGCTTCTTTTCGTCACCGTCGCAGCAGGCGCCCAATTGAAAACAAAGGTGTATACGCAGCCGGCGGGCTGCTTCAAAACATACCGGATGGCGACAGGCCGAGTCTTGACCTCACAAGGACTAATTGAGGATCCGACCGTAAACGGGATCATGCAGGAGGCGGTAGCCGTGCAGATGAAAGCGTTGAATATTACGGCAGCGGGCAAGAGCGCCGAAATGGAAGTCCGCTTCATGGGCGGGACCGGCGCCGGACTTCAGACGGATGACCTGATGGCCGGCGACGTCGCGATATGGAATATCGGCGGCGCTGCGGCCGTTCCCGGAAGAACATACAAGAAAAGCAGCCTGGTCATGGGAGTCGTAGACAACAGATCAAACCAGACTGTGTGGGCGGCGCGGTACATGGATAATTTCGGCGATCCGAACAAATTGCGGGAGCGAATTCAAAATGCGGTAGCGAAGGCTTTCGCGAAATTCCCGAAAAACTTCGGTTGCACTTCGGGCACCTGACGAAATTACTGCGTGACCAGTTCCGGGCGCACTCCGATGCTCCGCAGGCAGTGATCCACCCAGAGTTTTGTGAGTTTCTCCTGCACTCCGTTTTGCGACAAGCGTGAACGCAGACTGCCGAATTCGACATGATCGAGCGGCTGGTCTTGATTGAAACAGGAGAACACGACCGTTTCCTTACCGGTTACGGGATCCTTGTGCATCTGCAGACATTGCGCGCAGATCTCTTTCATCATGCACTGCATCGGCGAATTGATGCTGCCAATGGCGTGATGATCCGGTTTCAGGTACGGCCGCAGAACGGTGTGGCGGGCTTGCTGCACGGCGCGCATCATGCCGTCCGAGCCGATCACGATGAGCCGGTCGACCGAGCTGAGCGGAATTTCCGGCTCACCCAGATCGCCGCGGCCGTAAGCCGCTATGGCTTCGACGATGTTCCCTACAAACGCGCTGTCCTGTACCCGGCTCGGCGTGAAGCCGGGCGGTTCGTCGCAAGTCCAGACGACGACATCAGCAGCCTTCTCGATCTCCTCCACCTTGTATCGGTCGATGATCTTTTTGTATCCGGCGAAGTAAATCACACGGGAGCCGGAGGCGCGTAGCTGTTGTCCGATAGAAAAAAGAACGGCATTCCCCAGACCGCCGCCCGCAAGTAGAACGGTCTCCTGCGCTGGTGTTTCTGTCGGCGTTCCTGTCGGTCCCATGAGAATAACCGGCTCGCCCGGTTTCAACAGCGCGCATAAATCGGATGAGCCGCCCATCTCCAGTACGATGGTCGAGAGCAGACCTTTCTCACGATCGAGCGATGCGCCAGTCAGAGCGAGTCCCTCCATCGCCAGCACTGTCCCATCAGTATGCGTCGCGAGGGATTCGTAGTTTTGCAACCGGTAGAATTGGCCGGGCTTGAAGGCGCGCGCCGCGATCGGCGCGCGAACCACGATTTCTACGATCGTAGGGGTCAACCGGACCACATCTTGCACGACGGCGCGTAACTCGTCATTGAGGCGGGCAAGGAGAGACTCTGGCGCGGGGTCGGCGGGCGCGCTCCGCGCGAGCATACGCGACAGGACTGGGTAGCCCTGCTTGGCGCTGCCCATCGCCTTGACAACATTGCCCGAAAACGAGGGATGCAAATCGCCAAAGAAGCTGATCGCCCGGCCATCGGGTCGAATGGAGGCCAGCACATACGCCGCGACCGGTTTCGCCAGCCGTTCGGGCTTCACCGGATTACCTTCTTCGTCGAAGGCTTGAAAGTAGCGGCCGTCCAGGGTGAAATGATGCTCGTCCTCTCGAGCGAGCACGGTATTCGGCTGAGTGCCGGCCGCGACCAGAATCGTGCGCGCAGAGAGTACAACCTTGTCGCCAGTTGGCACCAGCTTGCCCGTGGCCTCGTCAAGGTGCTGCTTCTCCAAGCGGAGAGCCTTCGCACTCCCGAAGGCGTCTACCTCTACCTCTTCCGGCGCCAGGCACTCGGCAAACCGCACGCCCTCTTCGAGCGCCTTCGCGACCTCCTCATGATTCAGCGTGTAGCTGGGCGAATCGATCAGTCTGCGACGATACGCGATGGTTACTCCGCCCCAGGAGTTCAGCAGCCCGATCAGATTTGCCGCCCGGCCTTCTTTCGCGGCTGCCGTTTTCTCTGCACGGATGGCTCTTGCATGCGAGAGAAACTCTTCGGCGACGTCAGCTTCGTCTTCGCTCCAGGAAGCGCGTACATCGCTCTCTCCAATTTCAGCCGCGAGCAATTCGTAACGCGTCAGGAACTTTTCGACCTGGACGACGTAGTACGCAAGCGACTCCGTTGCTGTATCGATGGCCGTCAGGCCGCCGCCAACCACGGCGATCGGCATACGGATCTGAAGATTGGCCAGAGATTCGGATTTCGCCGCGCCCGTAAGCTGTAGGGCCATCAGAAAATCGGACGCCTGACGCACACCACGAACGAGGCCGTTCTTCATCGGGATTACGGTGGGCCTGCCCGCACCCGCGCAGACCGCGATGTGATCGAAGCCCATCTCGAAGGCACTGTCCACGGTCATGGTGCCACCGAAGCGCACGCCACCAAACATCGCAAATTCTCTGCGGCGCTCCAGCAACAGCCGGATGATCTTTAGAAAATTCTTGTTCCAGCGCACTGTAATGCCGTATTCAGCAACGCCGCCGAATCCCGCCATGACGCGCTCATCCAAGCGCTCATAGATCTCTGTGATATCGCGCAGGGGCCGCATGGGAACGCGCCGGCCGAATGGATTCGTTCCCGAGATCTCCTCGGGCAGCGGCTCGATCTTCAGGCCATCTACTCCGACTACGGCGTGCCCATCGTTCATTAAATGGTGGGCTAAGGTGAATCCTGCCGGCCCAAGTCCCACCACCAAAACCTTGTAGCCGGTGGGCGCTTTCGGGTATGGCCGCGCGAAGTTGAGCGGATTCCAGCGCGTGAGCAGGCTGTAGATCTCGAATCCCCAAGGCAGCTCCAACACGTCCTTCAAGGTCCGCGTTTCCACCTGCGGAATATCAACAGGCTCCTGCTTCTGGAAGATGCAGGCCTTCATGCAGTCATTGCAGATACGATGACCTGTGCCTGCAGTCATCGGATTATCGATGACGACGATGGCCAGCGCGCCGATGGGATTTCCGTTGTCTTTCGCGACATTCATCTCGGAGATCTTTTCGTCAAGCGGGCAGCCCGCCAGCGTCACGCCAAAGACGCTCGATTTAAATGAACCGTTCTTTTCTTTTAGTCCAGTGGAGCAGCTATCTTTTCCCTGGTTGTGACACTTGATGCAGTAATGGGCTTGATCCAGCGCCCCTGTCAAGTCGGTCCCCGGGTCCGTGAGCTGAAAGCCTTCGCGATGACGCCAGTGATCGCTGCTTAGCTCCAATCGCACCAGGCCGTCATGAGGTGTCGATTGCACTGGAATCAGATGGTGGTAATCGAGCTTATGCGGGGTCTTGAAGAGTACGCCACGGCCATGCCTGGCCTTGCCGGCCGGCGACAGCGTTGCCCAAGCCGCATATTGGGCGGCGAGATGAAGCTGGTGTTGGTGCTCCTTTTCCGCCTCGAGCCAGTGGGCGACGTGATGGGCGAAGCCGAGCTCGGTCAGCGGCTCTTCCATAATGGTTTCGAGTTCCGCCCCGATCGCGAAGCCGTCGATTTCAGCCGCACGCTCGACGGTGTAACCGGTCAAGGCTTTGCGTTGCACGAATCGCCGCTTGACGGCATAGAGCGGCGCCAGCTCGGAATGCCGCGCCTGCAGGCGAGACAATTGTTCCTCGATTCCAAACAACTCGCCGATGAAATCTTCCAGATACGGAGCGAGCTCCAGAATCAGCTCCGATCCGGTTTTGGTGTGAACCGCCGGCGGACTCTGCCGGGCAGCAAGCAACCTTTCATGTAGGCCGGGCGCAGCTTCGTGCAATTGTTCAAGAAAGACTGCATCGATTTTCAGCAGCCCATCGCGCCGATACAAGTCCTCAAACGTCAATTCGAATGGCAGCCTAAGGCTAGCGCCATCCTGTGTTTCATTCAAATCGTTCACGTTTATATAGCTGATCTGCCTTGGTGGGTGAGCTTCAGCCCGCGCAGGACGAAAGTCCCGGGTTCAGCAACTAATTCCATTCTCGCAAATCAAACAAAATCCGGCGCGAACTGGAATGAACCGCACGTTTCAAAACGGAACCGGGTGGTGTTCCGGAATGGAGCGCTAAGCGCTCGGAGCCAGCCTTCCAATCAGTGTTTTCAGCGACTTAAAGTCGGCACGCCAGTTGCCGATATGAGGGCATGAGCTTCTGGTTAATCCCCTTCGCCGCGCAGATCATCGTGACCGTTTTCGCCCTCCTTCGCGAGTCCGGCAAAGACACCCGGTTCGACGGCGAGAAGCTGGGTTTTCGCAGCTAGGCGGGGCTGAACTCCCGCGGCAGACGGCAAGACTGTCTGCCCACCAGCTGCCGGGCTAAGTCTGGCTAAGTCTGGCGATCGTGGCTGTGCTCAGCTCTCAACTCTGCTTCCCGTACAGGAATACGCACGGCTCATGACGGCTCTCTGCACCGTCGTTCACTGAGTACAGCTTGTAGCTCTTGTGGCTACCCCAAAGCGACCCGGCCGCGTGCGCGCCGTCTTTGCGCAAGGCGTAAAACTCGATGTCGAGCTTCTCCAGAATCGCCTTGTCGTCATTGTAGAGCTTCGAGACGCGCTTCAAGGCCTCCATCACGGCTTCATCCGGCGACATCCCGTGCCGCATGCTTTCCACAATCGTGTGGCCACCGGCGATCCGGATATTCAATTCGCCAACGCCAGTGGAGCCGGCGCCGCCTACTTCCTGATCCACATACAAACCCGCGCCGATGATCGGCGAATCGCCCACGCGCCCCGGTATCTTCCATGCCAGACCGCTGGTGGTGGTCACGCCCGACATTTCTCCCTTTTCGTTCAGAGCCAGGCAATTGATCGTCCCGTACGTCGGATGGATTGCCATCTCCCAGGCCCAGGCCAATGTTGCATCGTCTACGTTCGGGAACCTGCCGCGCAACCGTTTCATCGGCGCGGCCGGCTCGCCCGTGAGATTCTGCTCCATCGAAACCCAGTTATTAAACGCATTCGGCGCGCGCAAAGATTCTTTCCATACCAGGTAAGCCGTTCTCGACTTCTCCGTCAGCAGATCTTCTCTTTTGTATCCGTAGGCCTCGGCGAAGCGTGTGGCGCCTTCGCCCACGACCATCACGTGCGTGGTGTGGTCCATGACCAGCTTTGCAATTTTCGACGGCGTCTTGATCCCCTGGATTGCCGCCACAGATCCGGCGCGCTTCGTAGGCCCGTGCATGACGCAGGAATCCAGTTCAACCACGCCGTCTTCATTCGGAAGACCGCCGTAGCCGACGGAGGTATCATTAGGATCCAGTTCAACGATGTTGACACCGGCAATGACGGCATCCAGCGTGTCGCCGCCGCTCTTCAGCACGTCCATCGCCTTGGCACATGCGGCCAAACCGTTCGCGCTCGAAATGACGACCGGCTTCTTACCATTGCCAGCTTGCATCGCGCCCGCAGCTTTCGCCGCCGCAGTCAGCGCCGCAGAACCTACGATCCATTCCCGCCGATTCAACATGATCTGAGATTTATCACAACGGTCTGAACCTTTTCTTCGTAACAGCGACGTTACAATTGGGGTTCGATGACCGAGCAAGTCCCACCCGCGTCGGCCCTTCACGGTGTTGTTACGGTACCTGGGGACAAATCTGTCTCTCACCGTTACGCCATGCTCGCCGGAATCGCTAAAGGCGATTCGAAGATCTACAACTATTCGACCGGCGCGGATTGCCAGTCTACGCTCGACTGCATGCGAGCCCTGGGTGTGAGCTGCGAGTTCTCGAACGAGAACGGCCGCCCCGCGCTGATTGTCCGTGGGAAGGGATTGCGGGGAGTTGAGGCGCCCGCTTCCATGCTCGACGCCGGCAACTCGGGTTCAACCATACGCATGCTCTCAGGCATTCTCGCTGCGCAGCCGTTCACGACCTGCATCAGCGGCGACGAATCCCTCATTAAGCGGCCGATGCGCCGCATCATGACGCCGCTAACCGAGATGGGCGCGCATATTGAGGCGACCGGTGATCAATTCCCTCCCCTCACGATCCACGGCGCGCCTCTTCGCGGCATCGAGTACATCCTCCCGGTCGCCAGCGCCCAGGTGAAAAGCTGCACTCTTCTCGCCGGCCTTTACGCCGAAGGCGAAACAGTTGTAAAAGAGCCTGTTGCAACACGTGATCATACGGAAATCGCATTGCGGGAGATGGGCGCAGACATCACGATCGAGCCCCGGGTGACGCGCCTTCGGGGCGGAGCGCAGCTCACGGGCAGAACGCTGATGGTCCCGGGTGATATTTCGGCAGCGGCATTTTTCCTGGTGGCCGCACTCATTATTCCGAATTCGGATTTGATTGTCTCCAATGTCGGCTTGAATCCGACGCGCACGGCGCTGCTCGATATTCTGCGCAGGATGGGCGCAAACATTAAGCTTTTGAGCATTGAGTCGGTCAACGGAGAGCTCATTGGAAACTTGCAAGTGAAAACATCTAACCTGCGTGGAGGCGTTATAGAACGAGCGGCTACGGCCTCCGTCATCGACGAGCTTCCGGTACTTGCGGTGCTCGGAGCGGTGAGCCAGGAGGGCCTCGTGGTTCGCGATGCGGCGGAGCTTCGCGTGAAAGAAAGCGACCGCATCGAGACGGTCGCGGCCAACCTGCGCCGGATGGGCATCGCCATCGAGACCGCTCAGGATGGCTTCACCATACCCGGCCAACAGCGATTCCATGCCGCGGACGTTGAGTCCTGCGGCGATCACCGTATCGCCATGGCTTTCTCCATTGCGGCCCTTGCGGCCGATGGCCCTTCCACGATTCAGGGCGCAGCGGCGGCTTCGGTATCCTTCCCTGAGTTCTATACCGTCCTCCGCGAGATCGCGCGTTAAATATCGCCTTCATGGAAGAGACAGCCGAATCCGATCTCACCCACCAAGCACTCATCCACGATCTGAACAACGTCTTCGAGACCATCACCGAAGCTGCGGAATTGTTGAACTCGGATCGGCGTTGGAAATCGCTCGCCGCAACTCTGTGCCGGAGTGTGAACCGCGGCAAGCGGCTTCTGGGATTCATACCGGACAGAACGCCTAACCTTGCCGGAATTGTCGAAGATGCGATCCAGTCAGTCACCGATTACTGCAGTGCGGCCCGCAAGCCGCGCATGAGATTTGTGCGCCAGATTCCGCCTGACATTCGCTTGCCCGGCTCCGACAAGGACTGGGAGCGCGTTTTTGTCAACCTGTTCCTCAATGCGGCGCAGATCATGCAGAAACCAGGCCGGATTGACATTGTCGCTCAGCAGATCGAGCCGGGTCTGTCAATCACGATCTCGGATAACGGCCCCGGGATTCCCGCCGATATTTTGCCGCGCATGTTTCGCCCGAACGTGTCTACCAAGAGCAATCGAACCGGCCGGTCAGGACTGGGACTTCACATCGTCGCATCCATCGTCAAACAGCATGCGGGGCGCGTAACGGCGGCGAACCGGGAGCGAGGCAACGGCGCTATATTCACCATTCTGCTGCCCGGAACCTGATGCCGAAACGTCGAGAATCTGAACAGCGAGTGGCGTGCCGCAGTGAGTTCGTTAGTATGGCTAGAGCCAGGCCGCTTAGCTCAGGGGGACACCCCGCGCGCGGCTCAGTTTCGGCAGCGTCTATTCCCCTTTACGAGGATCCGTTAACCACGTGTCCGGGATGAAATATCTCTGTATACACTGTCATTTCTATCAGCCGCCGCGTGAAAATCCATGGCTGGAGCAGATAGAACTTCAGGACTCCGCGTATCCGTATCACGACTGGAACGAGCGTATCGCTGCGGAGTGCTATTCGCCCAATCTCGCCGCGCGCATCCTCGATGAGCAGCATCGCATCACGCGCATCGTTAACAACTATTCGAAAATCAGCTTCAATTTTGGACCGACTCTGCTCTCCTGGGCCGCGGAGCATTTGCCGGATGTCTACCGCGGCCTGATCGACGCAGACCGGCAAAGCCAGAAACTGTTCTCTGGGCACGGATCGGCGATTGCGCAGGCCTACAACCACGTCATCATGCCGCTTGCCAACAGCCGTGATAAGAAGACACAAATCCGCTGGGGATTCGAAGATTTTGCCAGCCGGTTCGGCCGGCTCCCAGAGGGGATGTGGCTGCCGGAAACGGCCGTGGATATCGAGACGCTGGACTTGATGGCGCAAGCCGGTCTGAGCTTCGCGATACTCGCGCCGCATCAGGCTAAGGCTGTGCGGCCGCTCGAGGGAGGCGAGTGGCAGGATGTTAGCGGATCCAAAGTCGACCCGAGCCGCCCTTATTTGTTCAAAGGGGCGAGCGGCAAAACAATCAGCCTTTTCTTCTACGATGGCCCCATCTCACAGGCCGTTGCATTTGAGAAGTTGCTCGACAACGGCGAAAAATTCGCTACACGGCTGACTGGCGCGCTCTCGGACGCGCGTACCTGGCCTCAGCTCACTCACATTGCCACAGACGGCGAAACCTACGGCCATCACCATAAACACGGAGAGATGGCGCTTGCCTACGCGCTCGATTACATCGAAACGAAAAAATCAGCAAAGATCACGAATTACGGCGAGTTCCTGGAGCGGAATCCTCCTACATGGGAAGCCCAAATCTATGAGAACACTTCCTGGAGCTGCATACACGGGGTCGAACGCTGGCGCAGTAACTGCGGCTGCAACGCCGGACGCCTTGGCTGGAACCAGGAATGGCGCAAGCCTTTGCGCGAGGCGCTCGACTGGCTCCGCGATACCATTAATCCGCCGTTTGAATCTCTCGGCAGTACTCTCGTGCAGGATCCGTGGGCTGCACGAGACGCCTACATCAATGTCGTTCTCAATCGCTCCCCCGAAGCCCGAAGCCGCTTTGGCGAGGAGCACTTTGCCGAAAACCTGAAGCTGGACCAGCAGGTCGCCGTGTGGAAGTTAATGGAGCTGCAACGCCACGCCATGCTGATGTACACGAGCTGCGGCTGGTTTTTCGACGAGCTTTCCGGTATCGAAACGGTGCAAGTGATTCAATATGCCGGCCGGGTTGTGCAACTCGCCGAAGAGCTGTTCGGGGATTCCATCGAGCAGCGCTTTCTCGAAAAGCTCTCCGCTGCCAAAAGCAACCTGCCGGAGTATGGCGACGGAGCGAAAATCTACAAGCGCTACGTCAAGCCATCCATGGTCGATCTGGAAAAGGTCGGCGCTCACTACTCGATCAGTTCCCTGTTTGCACCGTATGGAGAGCGCGCCGATATCTTTTCTTACTCGGTAAAGCGACTCGATTACCACACGGGCGATGCCGGCCGGCTGCGAATGGCTATCGGTCAGGCCCGCTTCACTTCGAAAGTGACCCAGGAATCCGAAGTGCTGACCTTTTGGGTGGTGCACTTTGGCGACCATAACGTCGCGGGAGGCGTACAGAAGGCCTCGGGCACGGCCGGTTACCAGGACATGCTCGATTCCATCAGTGAAGCGTTCGCGCGCGTCGATATTCCGGAGGTCGTCCGCCTGCTAGATAAGCGCTTTGGCGAGAAAACGTATTCGCTTCGTTCTTTGTTTCGTGACGAGCAACGCCGCATTGTCAGAACGATCTTGTCTTCTACGGTCGCAGAAGCCGAGGCAGCATACCTTCAGCTATACGAACACCACGCCGCACTGATGCGCTTCATTACCAGCCTGGGAACGCCCATGCCGCGCGAATTCATGGCCGCCGTCGAATACGCTATCAACAGCCTGCTGCGCCGTGCCTGCTCGAACGAGGATCTAGACAGCGAGCGGATTCACAGCTTGCTTCGCGAAGGCCAGGCCAGCAACGTGAGCCTCGACAAGACTACCCTCGAGTTTCTCCTCCGCCGCAAAATAGAAATCCTGGCCGGGCGGTTTGCCGCGGACCCGGGCAGCCTGGATAAGCTCAACGAGCTTCACAATGCGCTGACCATTGTCAATCAAATGCCCTTTCCGGTGAACTTGTGGTCGGCGCAGAACCATGTATATGCTATTCAATCCGGGCTGTTCCAGCGAACCAGGAAGCGCGCGCAGCGGGGAGATGCCAAAGCGCAGACTTGGGTCGACAGGTATCTCTCATTAAGTGAACTGCTGTTGATCCGGGTTCAATGAAACATTGCGGCAGCATTCGGGGCAGCAAACAAGAACACCGAGTTGAGTTCGTCTACATCTGGAAGCGGAACCCGTCCGGCTTCTTGCACTCGCCATGGCCGGAGGGGCGCATCAACACATCCCACTCTGTTTCACCAATGAACGCATCATATATTTTCCTTCTCAAAATGAACAGACCAGGAGCTGGTTCGACCGCAGACATGCTATGAACACTTTGCCGCTGTCGACCCTGATTAGCCTGGGATGTACATACCGGCCTGTATCGGGGTGATGAGCCATCGGAAACTGCATTACACCAACTCTTTGCGCACGGCTATCCAATTTCAATACCCGCGCATACATTGACGGCTTGAAGTTTGGTAATGCAAGGTAGTAATTACCTGTGTCGTCCACTGTCGAGTCAATCACCAATGCTGCACCCTCTGCTGCCAACTCCTTAGGCCGTTCGAGCAACTCAGGGATCTGGAAAACCCGCGCATTATCCACTGCACCGTTACTGATTGAAAGGAATGTCCCTCCAAGGTAGTCGAATACTCCCAAACTACCAGAAGGCAGCGGTAGGAGAGCGAAAGGATAGGAAAGCTCTCTTGTAATCGAGAGGCTCTCTCCCATGGACTCACCTAAAAACTGATTAAGGCTAACTAGCCCTTCCCACGATGCACCGACCAGCTTATCCCCAGTGAAGGCGATTTCGAGGATATACTTATCCAGATTCGTATCTGAAATAAGGTTCCCTTCTTTGGCTAACACTGTCACTTCCGAGTTGCCGTGACCCCGAAAAAGTACAGCAACAACTCCACGACGACTGACTCTTACCTTGCCAGACGCATATCCTTCCTTGGTCGGAAGGCTGATTCGTTGTTCGAGGTTGCCTTTGGCGTCACTGATACACAACTCGTAGGTACTTGCCTTTCTGTCAGCGACAAGGAAATAGAGCCTATCTGACGCTGCTGCAAAGTCCCAAAGACGCGCAGAGGGAGTGTCGAGGTCGGGAATGGTCACACTTTGGACAGCTGAAGTTATCGGAGTATTGTTGTCAGCCCGAACACGATCCGGCCTCGATTTGCTAAGCATGCTGATCGAGAACGCCCCGGCGATCGCGAGTGCGGTATATCCTACTGCGCGCGTTCTGTGCCTGCTAATCACGGTCCGCCTCCGCATGAAAGCGATTCTGGGGGAAATGTAAATCAATTTCTTGTTCCAAGCAAGCCAAAACAGCAGCCGGAAATTGGCCAAACAGTTGCTCAGGCTGCGCGTCCCCTTTGGCCGTTCGACTGCTTTGCTGCTAAGATTTCGGCCGTCGACCAATTCCGAATTACCAGGACGATTTTGCTTTCGACTCTCGCAGAAACCGAGGCGGCATACCTTGAGTGAACTGCTCTCAATCCGGGTTCAATGAGCCCGAATTAGTGAACCGTCCGCTCATTTCGAAATCGGATCGGACATACCCGATTTCCTACAAAACGCCCGATTCTGGGTAGGGGCGAGGCATGCCTCGCCCTTCGCAACGGTGATCAGCGCTTGATTTTTACCCGTATAGGCGATATAAAATCGAGCTACCCCTGAAAAGTGATTTTTCCCGAGTTCGCTGTGTTGACAGCATTCTCGGACGTTGCGAATGCGGTAACTGTTCATGATTGCCGCATTCGAACCAGATCCTGAACCGGTCCGGAACCCGGCGAGCGGGAAGGACCTCGCCGCGAGCGATGCCGCCAGGCTGCTCTACAACCACGGGATCGGCAGCATTGGTGTGTCATTATTCGCTTCCACTTTCCTGCTTCTCATTTCCGCGGACCGGGTGGCTTCGCGCTCACTGTGGGCATGGTGGAGCCTGATGATGGTTGTGCTGGTCGCGCGAGGGTTGGACGCCCTCAGGTGGCACAGGCGATCGCCCGCAATGCCCGCTTCCGGTAATCGCGAGATCCGCCGCTTCGGCCTGGGCCTGGTGGCGGCGGCCATTCTCTGGGCCGCTTTTCCGCTGCTCTTTTTTTCCAAGCTGGATCCAGCCGCGCGAGCCACGGCAACGATCATCCTATGCGGCATGGCGGGCGGAGGGGCAACTGTTCTGGCACCGTCGCAGAGTCTCGCGCTTATCTTTTGCTCGGCATTAATATGGCCTGCGACCCTGATCTTCCTCCTCTCGCATGATTTTCAGAGCCGGCTTCTTGGCATTCTCGGCTGCGTCTTTTTTGTAGTGATGGCGGTTTCTTCACGCTTGACTCACCGGGCAGCTATGACAGCCATTCGCCTGAGCCGCGCCAACGAGGCTTTAGCTCGGGAGGTCACTGAGGAACATAAGCGAACGGAAGGCGCCCATTCCGAGTTGAAGACGGCGGAGGCTGCCCTCCGCGATGCAAACCAGCTGCTTGAATTCCGCATCAGGTTACGCACTTCGGACCTCGAACGCGAGATCCGCGAGAAGGAACGCTACGCAAAAGAGCTCGCGCACCTCGCCTCGACCGATCTGCTTACGGGGCTCTCGAACCGCGCCAGGCTTGTCGATCACCTAAAAGAAAAGCTTTCGGGTGCGGGCCTCAGCGCCTCAAACGCTCTGGCGGTGCTTTTCATCGATCTCGACAAGTTCAAAGAAGTCAATGACGTGATGGGGCACGATGCTGGTGACCGTGTTCTCCAGATCGCGGCGCGGCGCCTGGCCAGCGCGTTACCGCCCAATGTCCATGTGTCCCGCTGGGGCGGCGACGAGTTCGTGGTCGTCCTGCCGGATCCCCAGGACACCGAGGCAGCCATCCGCCTGGCCGCCGCTCTGCGCACAGTTCTCTGCGACCCCATAGAAGTTGATCTGGAGACCGTGAGTATCGACGCAACGGTCGGCGTGGCGCTCTTTCCGGAGCACGGCCGGAACTACGACGAGCTTATCCGCGCGGCCGATGTCGCCATGTACGCCGGGAAAGAGGAGAAGCGCTCAAAGGTGCGGCTGTTTGACCCTGCTCTCAGCAGGAAGCTGGTCGAACACCATCTGCTGGAGCAGGCGCTTCGCGAAGCGATTCCCGCCAAGGCGTTCTCCCTGGTCTTCGAACCGATCATCTTCGCCCCGAGCGGGCATTGCGGCGCCATGGAGGCTTTGCTGCGCTGGCATCATCCCGACTACGGAACCGTAGGACCGAGCACGTTCATTCCGCTTGCGGAGCGTACCGGCGATATTCTCGCCATAGGCCGTTGGGTCTTAAGGGAGGCATGCCGCGAAGCCGTCACCTGGCCTGGCGTCCAACCGCCGGCAGTTTCCGTCAACATGTCCGCGGCCCAGATCCTCTCAGATACCTTCATTCGCGATGTGTATGGCGCGCTGGCTGACACGGGATTACCTGCTCATCGCTTGCAGCTCGAATTGACTGAGACCCAGTTCGCCGGCGATCATGCGGCCACCAGTTCGGTATTAGCCCAGTTGCGCAGGTCGGGTATCCGCATCTCGCTCGACGATTTCGGCACCGGGTTTTCGTCACTGTCCTATCTGAGGAATCTCCCGATTGACAGCATCAAGATCGATCGATCCTTTGTAGCAGGCATTCATGCGGATTCCCGGCCCATCGTCAAAGCCATCCTGACCACAGCCGAGGCGCTGGGACTCAAAGCCATTGCAGAAGGAATAGAGACGACAGCGCAGGCCGAAACGCTGATTTCGATGGGCGCGGAATACCTACAAGGTTTTCTCTTTATCGAGAGTCCTTTGACCCCGCAAGGCGCGCGTGACTGGCTCGGCCGGCAAACGCCATTACCTACGACAAACTGGACGACGGTAAGCGCTTCCGCGACTGAAGCACTCCGTTTACTCACAGTCAAGGTGGCTAACGCTTCCGGCTCAGATTCGAGAACTTTAGCTATTGGTGAGAACCCTGCTGATGTCGTTGTAGATCACAAATACGACAACCATCATTAGAAACACGAATCCGAGCTTGAAAATCGTTTCCTTCACTTGCAGGCTGACTTCGCGCTGTAGCAGCATCTCGATAATGAGCATCAGCAATGTGCCGCCATCCAGGATCGGTATAGGCAATAGGTTGAAAATCGCAAGCTGCAGGCTGACGAAGGCCATCAGGAACAGGTAACTCCAAGCGCCCGCCTGCGCCGCTTCGTTGGACATTTGCGCAATACCGATCGGCCCCGAAAGCGACTTCGGCGAAACGCGCCGCTCTACGATTCCCCCAAGAACCTGGAAGACCATAAGGGCGTTCTGCTTGTTGAAGCGCAGCGATTGTTCGAGCGCGGCGGCAGGCCCCAATTTTACGATCTCGACCGGCAGCTTGAAACCCACCCCGATGTGCCACGGCATTTTCGGGTCCTTGGACGCTGCTGGAGTGATGGTCACATTCCGCAAATGGCCCTTGCGCATGACTTGGAAATCGACCGGCTTGCCAGCTGAATGAGTAATCGCCTGCTTGACGGTGACGGGCGAAGCAACCTGCTGTCCGTCCACTGTCATAAAGAGATCACCGGGTTGCAATCCAGCCAGCGCTGCCGGAGAACCAGGCGCCACTTCTCCAACTTGTATGTTCTGTTCGCCACCCCAGCCTGCGACGCCAATGCCCTGCTTTGGATCCATGCCAGGCGTGACAGAAAAAGGCACCCTTTTCCCGTGCCGCTCGACGGCGCCATGAAGCGGATGATTCGCGTTGAGCGCCTCCTGCATAAGCACGAAATCCCAGTTGGGATCCTGCTTCCCGCTTAACTGCACGATCCGGTCTCCGGGCTTGAGCCCTGCTTGGGCGGCGGGAGAGCCGGTCTGAATCGCAGTGATCATGGGATCCGTGGTGTCCACCGGCTTCGGGAAAGCATACATGTATAGGCCGGCGACGATTCCGATGGCCAGCAGGATATTCATGAGCGGTCCCGCGATGATGACAATGGCGCGCTGCCATCTCGCCTTGGACTGAAACGATCGCGGGTCGGCGGTCCTCTCGTCCCCGGCCTGCTCGCCGAGCATTCGCACATACCCGCCGAATGGAACCGCCGAAACGCGGAAATCGGTTTCGCCCCGTCGAATGCCGAAGAGTCTGGGACCGAAGCCGAGGCTGAAGGTCTCTACTTTGACGCCAACGGCAAGAGCTGCCCAGAAATGTCCCAGCTCATGCACAAGAATCATGATTCCGAGCAGAATCACGACCCAAAAAACAGGTTGCAGAAACCCCATTACCTAATTGCCTTCCCGGTGCCCCGATCGAAATGGGGTTCTACCTAATATATTTGACGCGTTCCAAACTGCTATGGTTCAATTACCGATTTGACCTGTGCCATGCGGATTGCTATACGTAACGGTCGCCTGATACCCGGCTAGCACTTGGCGAGCCAACTCGCGAGATGTCGAATCGATCGCGAGGACTTCATCGAGCGTTTCTGGTGAGCAGCTGGGCTGCCTCTGCAATGTCTCTTCAACAACTTGCGCGATAGCTGGAAAGGGGATACGGCTCGCAAGAAAACCTTCGACGGCGACCTCATCGGCTGCATTCAGCGTGCAGGTTGCGGACCCGCCCTGCTTTTGAGCCTGATAAGCAAGCTTCAATAAGCGAAATCTTTCCATATCTGGAGCAAAGAACTCCCACGTGCGCGCCTGTGTCCAATCCAGCCGGGGAACGGGAGCCTGGTGCCGTTCCGGATACGTCATTGCGTATTGTATCGGCATCCGCATATCGGTTGCGGAGACCTGAGCGATGACGCTGCCGTCGCTGTACTCCACCATAGCGTGAATCGAAGATTGCGGATGAATCACCACGTCTACCTGGCCAGGCAAGAGATCGAACAGCCAGCAGGCCTCAATCACTTCGAAGCCCTTATTCATCAGCGTCGCCGAATCGGTCGTGATGCGCCTCCCCATCTTCCACGTCGGATGGTTCAATGCCTGCTCCGGTGTAACCCCCCAAAGCGCCTCGCTCGGCGTATTCCGGAAAGGTCCACCAGAGGCCGTAAGGAGAAGGCGCATCACTTCAGACCGCGCGCCGGCCCGGAAACACTGGTGTGCTCCGTTGTGTTCGCTATCTACCGGAATCAGCTCGGCACCGCTCTTCCGCACTGCTTCCATCACGAGGCGGCCGCTCGCAACCAGGACTTCCTTATTCGCCAGTCCCACGCGCTTCTTCGCCTGGATCGCGGCGTATGTAGCCGGAAGCCCAGCGACGCCGACGATGGCCGACATAACGAATCCTACTTCGGGTGCCGTCGCGGCCGCGATGGTGGCCTCACGGCCTGTAGCCAGCGCTGGCCACCCGCTCCGGGGTTGCCCCGAACCGGCAAGCAGCAAACGTAAGGAATCCAAAGCATTTTCATCTGCCAGAACTACGAGTGCCGGGCGAAATTCCAAAATTTGGGATAACACTCTCTCCACGTTCTTCCCGGCAACTAGAGCATGTACACTAAACCGGTCCAGATTCTGGCGGACCACATCGAGCGTGTTTGTTCCTATCGAACCTGTTGAACCCAGGACCGTTATCTTCATCTCTTTCGCTCCGGCCTTAGAACCACGGTACTATCCTCTTCCAGGCTACGAAAAAAATTTTTGATTTCTGTAGAGAAAAAGCTTGCGTTCCGAAAAATCATATTCTAGTATTGGAAGTAAGCCAGGGAGGCAACTCCCACCAAAGCGAGACTAACCTCATAGAAAGACCCCTGAAGCAACACCTCCCTGGCGCCCGAAAGGGCCCGGTCTCGCAGCTTCGGAATCAGCAACCAATCTTATTAAAATAGCGAACAAGCGCGAATTGGACTACCGGAAGAACACACGCCAGGTCGCGACCACGAATGCGTGCGTTACCATCGACGCTCGTACGCTTTCCGTTCGGGCATAGACCACACCGAGCGCGATTCCCAGCAGAGTTGCTGTCAGAGCCCGACGCCAATTTGGGAATTGACGGAATCCAAGGTGGACGCTTCCAAACAGTAACGCCGAAACGCCGATAGCGAGGGCGGCCGGAGGCCATCTGTTGAGCAGGGCACGTTCAATAACCCCGCGAAAGAACAGTTCCTCCCCGAGTGCCACGACCCAGAGGCTTCCAAAGAAGCTTCCTATGCCGAGCGCAGCTATCCTCCACCACGGGGCGTCCAGCGGCTCAAAGCGTACGTCGTGCGTCCCCATGGCAAGGATTACGATCGGAATCACGAAGATGAAGTACCAGAGTACGCCAGCGCGCCATTCGTCGAGGCACGGCCAGAACCCGAAAGCGCCCGGATGCCATTCACGCAGGATCAGCAGGGCCGCTACGCCCAGTCGAATCCACATCAGATGTCCGAGAACGTCTACTCGCGTATCATCCGGCGAGTGATAGATCCTTTGGAAGACGCGCAAAATGATAGGCGCCGCTGCAATCACCAGAAAACCGACATCGTAGACCGGCCTTCTCGGAAGCAGCACGTACCAGAATGCAAGTACCCCGGTCAGCATCGCCAAGAGGTAAAAGGCGTTTCGCTCGAAAGTGCCGGCAGCGATGCTAAAAACGCAGTAAGGTAGGAGCGTGCTGATCCACAGGAGGGCGCCTTTTAGCCGCACGAGCCTGATCTGTTTGAACCAAGTTCGAGTTCCCTCAATAATGGTTCCCAGGTAGAAAAATGCCTCCACCAGAAACGCCGGGAGCGCGGCTGTCATCACCCAATGTGAGTACGCATGCTGGCGCGAGTAGATGATCGCAGCCAGAAGCAAGGCAGCCCATGTACACCCTAAAGCAATGAAAAACGGACGAATTGTCCGAAACATCGCCCTCATCGTAGCATCGGGATTTACGCTGGCCGGCGCAAACGTTCGGGCCGCAGATCCACCGCCCGGACTGCTCAGAAAGATCGCCGAACGCGAAACACGTAATGCCTTGGCGCGCGAAAACTATACCTACCGGCAGTCGGTGACGATTCAGGAGTTCAATGATCACGGAGCCGTCACCGGTCAGTACCACGAGGTGAGCGATGTCACCTTTTCGCCGAACCGCGGCCGTTATGAGCAGGTCATCGAGCCGGCGCGCAATACGTTGACTCGCATCAAGCTGACACCGGAAGATTTTGCGGATATCCGCAACATCGAACCGCTGCTTCTTACCACGGCGCAGGTACCGTTCTACGAGGGCGAATACAAAGGAGAGCAGACCATACAGGGTTATCCGTGCTTCGTCGAACACATCCGTCCGCGGCAGATTCTGTCAGGACAGCGGTTTTTCGAAGGCTTATTGTGGGTCCGGCAATCGGACTTATCGGTTGTACAGAGCGAAGGGCAGGCGGTTCCTCAAATTGAAACGCTGCGCGAACAAAACCTCACGCCGCACTTCACGACCATTCGCCATGAGGTAGACGGCCAGTGGTTCTTTCCCGTTGAAACCTATGCAGACGACACGCTGTACTTTCGCGATTGGCCGCAACGTATCAAATTCATCATTCGCTACTCAGACTATAAGCGTTTCGGCGCGGAGTCGACCATCACCTTCGGGGATCAGGGGCCTCCTCCGGAACAGCCGAAACCCCAGTGAGCTAAGCGCTCAGTTTCGGCACTCAGGCTCGCGATACCGCGCTTTGCAACAGGGCCGCAAAATCCTCGGGCGTGTCGATATCGATGGCAGCCTCCGGAAGCGGATATGCGGCTACCTCAGCGGCCGAGCTGCGCAGGATTTCTCGCGCGCCCGTTTCGGGGGCAAGTGAGGTTAGCCTGGCAAATAGTTCGCGGTTAAAGAATGCCGGCACTCCTAGCGTGCCGCTGTACTCAGCAGCGACTATTTTCGCTTCGCTGACCTCCAGAAGCCCTCGCATGGCCGAAAGATCCGTAGCTTCGACGAGCGGCTGATCCGAAAGCAGAATAGCGAGCGCGACGGCATCGGCCTCCATCTCGATCAAGCGGCGGACACCCACCGCGATGGACGAGCCCATACCGGTTTGCCAGGCATCGTTTTGAACGATTTCGACCGGCAGTTCTGCAACTGCACGCCGCAGTGCATCCGCCTGCGCCCCCGCCACTACGATCACTGGGCTAAGGCCAGCCTCAATCGCCTGTGTAATGGCGTGCTCGACCAGCGGCTTTCCTCGAAAGCGGAGTAACTGCTTAGATTGGCCCATACGGCTGGCGCCGCCCGCCGCTAGCACGATGGCGGCAGCGGGAGGACGCGCAACGGAGGGGCGATTGAGCGCAGCCGTCAAGCCTTCTCGCTCTTGAGCAGTTGCAGTTTCGAAGCGGGGGGACGACTCCCGGTAACAACTGTTCCTGCTTCCAGCTTCTTTAGTTCCCGCCTGGCAATTTGAGCCCAAGGGCTGCTGCTGTCCAGCTTCAGATACGCCCGCCAATGGCGAACAGCGCTCATCACATCCCGCAATTCCTGATAAAGCAGCGCCAGGTTATAGTGCGCGTCCGCGTACCCGGGCTGCAGGCGCAATGCTTCCCCATAGTGATGGCGCGCCGCAGGCACATCGCCCTGTTCATCGTAGAGGTTGCCCAGGTTGAAGTGGGCCAGCGCGTAGTCCGGATCCACCTCCAGCGCTTTCTTATATTGCGCCTCGGCATCGGACCAGGCATGCCCGTTGAAAAACACCGTACCCAAGTTCACCAGAGCTCCGGCAGAGTGCGGATCCAACTCGGCCGCCTTTTGATAAGCTTCTATGATTTGCTCGAGCGGCGCGCCGGTCTGTTCTAACGCGAGTCCGCGCTCAAACCAGCGATCGGCCTCCAGCTTGTTGCGAAGCTTCTCGGCAATGCCGGCTGAATGGTTCTGAGCCGCCGGCAGCCGCAGAAGCTTGTTGATTTCTTCCTGGGCAAAATCGAACAGCATTTGGCCGGAGCCAGGTTCGAGCTTCTGCTTTCCAATCTGGATATGAACTCTCCGTCCATCCTTGTAGACCTGGACGTCTTGTCCCGGCAGCGGCGATTCCTTCAGATAGCCTCGCAGCGCTTCCAGGGCCAGCCGGATACGGCGTGGATGGGCGTTCTCGGCGCGGAGCCGTGCAATCCGCTTCAACGCGAGCAAGTCCGCGAAGCGGTATTGATCAAGCTCAGGAATAAGCTGCTGCCGTTCCCAGATTCGAAGCTTGCGGTTTTCGATCTTCAGTAATCGACAGACTTCCTTGCGGGTATAAGCCGCACCCGCTTCCCGAACCGAGGCTGGCGAAGGATGTTGCGAGCCGTCTCGCAGCACACGAAGATGATAGCACCGCGCCGCTGCTGTTGCCTCAAGTGGACCGCGGCCAGTATTACCAAACCAGCTTGACAGCGTGTACCCTGGAGTGAAACCCTGTATACGTTCCGTTACACCAAAGGAGTTCTAAATGGCACTCACTGCAAAGGTTCGACGCGTCGGAAATGTGGCAATTGTGGATCTGAACGGCAAGATCACCCTGGGCGAGAACACGGGCATTTTGCGCGACGAATTGAGATCACTGCTCTCGCAGGGTACGAAGGACATTGTCCTGAACATGGCTGATGTGGGTTACGTGGACAGCGCGGGTCTGGGCGAACTCGTGGGGGCCTACACCACGGCCACGAACCAGGGCGGATCCGTCAAGCTGCTGCATCTGCAGGGCAAGATGAAAGACCTGATGCAAATTACGAAGCTGCACACCATCTTCCCCTCATTCGAAGACGAGAAAACCGCCGTCGCGAGCTTTGGCGCTGGGGCAGGGGCGAGAGCGTAAGCCCAGTCAACGCACCGGCGTTCGGATGCGATAATCCGCCGCAGTCCACATTCGCACAACCGTGCACATCTCGAAGAGGCGGGAGCGCGCGCGCGCGCCCACCCGTTCTTCGAGCGTCGTTTTGTACAGATGCCCGCCTGGGAGAACGGACTTTTCAATCACGCTTCCACCCATATCCGGATCGGGCAGATTGGTCGTCGCGATTAAGGGCTTTCGCTGATTGTAGCGATAGGTGATGATCGCAGTGACCGTATCTTCCACCCAATCTGTGACGCGATGCGCCCCCAGGTCGTCGAGTAGAAGAATCTCCGTTTCGAGAGCTACGCGGTACGCTTCGCGGTTGCTCGTTCCCAATGTTTCGCTGTACCCGGAGCGGATTTTCTCGAGCAGGTTCTGGTAATCGAAAAAGATTCCTTCATGGCCGCGAGACAGCAATAACCGAAGCGCGGCAACGGCGAGATGAGTTTTCCCCGCACCGGGAGGACCCACCAGCAGCAGGCCGGGTTTTGAAACGGCAGGGTATTCGCGCGTGTACCCTTTGACAATGCTCATCACGCGGCCGAGTTCTGCGCGCGATAACGGATTGTCTTGCGGCAGAAGGAAGTTCTCGAATGAGGCTTCGGAGTAGTTTTTTGGAATTTCGGCCCGCGCCTCCAGTTGTTCCGCTTGCGCTTCGGCTACGCACGTACAGCGCTGTGCGGAAGAGATACCCTCTTCTTCGGATACAGTCCAGCCGGTACCGCCGCAGATTTTACAACCGACCTTCGCCATACGCGCCGGCTATTCCACCACGATAAGAGGCTGGCCCGCGGCTACGGTGGCGCCCTCCACGACATTAATTCGAGCGACTACGCCATCCTTGGGAGATTGCATCTCGTTCTGCATTTTCATCGCCTCTACTACTATGAGGCCTTGACCTGTCTGCACTGCCGTTCCCTTTTCGGCCAGCAGCTTGATTACTTTCCCGGGCATCTGGGCACACACTTCCACCGGACCATTGCCGGCTGGATGCTTGCGCCGGCTGGAGCGGTCTCGCGCATCAGCAAGCGCGATGAGGTGTGGCCCGGCTGCCGTCCACACCTCCATTACCTCACCCATGGGAACGACGCGGACGGTGAAGCTGCGGCAGGCGAGGAGAACCGAGTAAACGCCAGGTGAAACCTCCGCTACCGAACCCAACCCCGTGGCGGATTGCGCTCCCGCCAGCCTGTATTCAGATGCATCCCGTTCAAAGCGGACGTCCAGAGTGTATTCCTTCCCGTCGAGGTCGAGGCGAAGCTTCAACGCAGCAACTCCCGCCGGCCCAGGCCGCGCCATAATGCCAGTGGATGATCGACCTGCTGAAGGAATTGATGGTTCTGCGATTCGGCATATGCCGCGGCGAGCACCGCGGCCACGATCGTCTCGCCATCAGGCGTGCTGGCCGGGCGCCGTTTCATGAACGAATCGAGAAATGCCGTATGCAGGTTGCCGGACCGGAAATCAGGATCGGCGACCAGTTGTTCGAACAGACGCAGATTCGTCTTGATTCCCAGGACGCGGTATTCAGAGATGGCGCGCCGCAGGCGTTCTATGGCGACGGGCCGCGACTCGGCCCAAACCGATAACTTGGCAAGCAGCGGGTCATACTCGACGGGCACGGTCCAACCGGTATAAACGCCTCCATCCACCCGTACGCCGGGACCTGAGGGCTCCACATATTGCGCGATGGTTCCGGGACTCGGGAAGAACGCGTTTTCATGATCTTCAGCATAGAGGCGGCACTCGATGGCCGAGCCGGTCCAGCGAACATCCTCCTGATTCAAGGCAAGCCTCTCGCCGGCGGCGATGCGAATTTGCCAGCGGACCAGGTCGATACCTGTGACCCATTCCGTGACGGGGTGCTCCACCTGTAAGCGTGTGTTCATCTCGAGGAAGTAGAAGTTTCCGAACTGATCGGCCAGAAATTCGACGGTTCCGGCATTCGCATACTGGACGGCGCGTACGATACGCAGCGCAACGGCGCCGATCCTCTCGCGAAGTTCGGAGTTGGAGAGGACAAGCGGCGATGGACATTCTTCAATTACCTTTTGATGACGCCGCTGCACAGAGCACTCGCGCTCGCCCAAATGAATGACATGTCCGTATTCGTCGCCGAGTACCTGCACTTCGATGTGACGCGGCCGTTCGATGAGCTTCTCGAGATAGATTTCGTCCGAGCCGAAGGAGCGCTCGGCTTCGCTCGATGCTCCCCGCATCGCGGACGACAATTCGTTCTCGTTATCGACGCGGCGCATGCCCTTCCCTCCGCCTCCGGCCGCTGCCTTCAAAAGCACGGGATACCCGATGTCGGATGCGCTTTGACGGGCCTCTTCATAGTTGCGGATACTTTGCTCGGTCCCGGGAACAACCGGAGCACCGGCAGCGATCGCAATGCGCCGGGCCGCTGTTTTCGAGCCCATCTGCTCGATCACCTGCCAGCGAGGGCCGATGAATTTCACTTTGTGGCTCTCGCACAAGCGGGCGAACGCGGCGTTCTCACTGAGAAAGCCATATCCGGGGTGAATCGCCTCCGCATCGGTCCTTTGCGCGGCTTCGACGATTCGCTCAGCAGCGAGGTAACTCTCGGAGGAAGGCGGCGGGCCGACACAGACGGCTTCGTCCGCCATCTGCACATGCAACGCAGCGCGGTCAGCTTCGGAAAACACGGCCACGCTGCTGATGCCCATCTCGCGCAGGCACCGAAGGATCCGCACAGCAATCTCGCCACGATTGGCGATCAGGACTTTCCGAAACAAGGTGTAACGAAGCCTCGAACAAAGTTGTATCAAAAGGCGGGAGGAAGGACACACCGCACGGCTCAGCTTCAGCGATCGTGGAACGAGCGGATCACACGGCGTATGCGGGGCGTAGACGCTATCAATCGCCTTTCACGCCGAACGCATAAAGCATGCTGTCGTGCGTTGTCGCGTATACCCGGCCGTCACTGACCGCCAGTCCGCCAAAATGCGTGAATGACGGCATGATCTTCTCGCTCGAAAACAACTGTTTTCCCGTCTCGGCATCGAAGGCGTACAGCGTTGCATTACCGGTCGTACGCTCGATGCGTTCCTTGGAAGTGTACAACTGCCCGTTCTCTTTTATTTGCCGAGTGAATTCGCCGCTGGATATCGAGAAGACCACCCCATTAGCGATAACCGGTGGCTCGGGCACATTCATGTCGCGAGAGATCCAGGCTGGGGAAAGAATGGGCTGACCGTCCTTATCTTCCACCCTGAAGGCCATGATGCTGCCGTTCGGCGCCGGGCCGTTGGTAACCGGAAATGCAGGAGCCCCTGAGCGCACCGGGCCCCACGCCGGGGCATAAAGCCAGCGCGTGCCTTTTGAGACTTCCCAGGTTGCGAATGCGCCCCAGAAACCGCGGCCTGCGATATCGGCTCCTTCATTGGTGTAACGGGCTTGAAAGAGCGGCTTACGATGTGTTTCTCCGCCCAGCGATTTCGCATCGAGCAGAAATAGCGTGCCTTCCTTTCCCGATCCGACCAGCAGTTCCCGGCCTTTGTACGTGAACACCACGGGCGTGCTGTTCCCCATATCCAAATCCTTCCGCGTCAGGTAATTTGCATTCTCGGGCGTGTAGTAGTCGAGGAGCTTCAGGTCCCGCGGCGAGAGCGCCAGGAATGTATCGGCATACTTCCCGGCTTCCGGATTGAATACTCCGTCGCCTGTCTCTGCGTATACCGTACCGGTCTCGCCGACCGACACTCCGCCACGCCCCCAGATTCCGCCGCCAACCACATCCGCCTGGAAAAAAGAAGGAGGTTTATCCAGGGCTTTCAAATCCATACCCCACACGCCGGATTTGGCCTTTGCGCAGCCTTGCGACGTGCTCGTGTAAAGCACATCGCCCACCAGGTTGAGGCTCCAATTTTTCGAATACGCCGGAACAAACTGCTTAGGCGGAAACCGGTCTTCTCCGTTTACCATGTTCAGCGCATGCAGCTTGCCGTCAATCGAGATCACGTACACAGTTGGTCCCGCCGGAGTGTTTCCAATGACCGGCGTGTCATTCAGCGCGGCCGGACAGAAGTAATCCTTCTCCCAGCTCGCTGCCTGCGGCGGGGCCTCATTCGTGAAATGCTTTTGCCAGACAAGCTTCCCGGTGTCGGCGTCCACCACGAAAAGGTTATCCGAACTGCCGCTGACGACAACATACGTTTCGGCGCCGTGATTCGTATAAACAGGGTTGATCACAACCGGTACGGTGAGCGAGTTGAGTTCTCGCGGCTCATTGTCGAGTTTGAGTTTCCATCGCAACTCCAGCGTCTTGACGCTGTCCTTTGTAATGGCTGTCTCGTCTTGCGCCCATCCGCTCCGCTGCGGGTCGCCACCGAAGGTCAACCAGCTCGCGGCGGATACGATGGAGCAACTGAGAATCGCCGAAGCCAGAGACCGGGAAAATGTCTGCATTTACAGAACCGTTTTAGCAGAGAGCAAGTTCCAGCTCGGTGAGAGCTATTCATGCCGCAAAGCGGTTAGTGGATCAATGCGAGATGCCCGTGCTGCTGGAGCGAAACCGGCCAGGAGTAGAGCCGCAACCAAAATTCCAGCCGCCAATAATATCGTTGGCGGGTCCGCAACCTTCATTCCGAACACAAACGATTTGATAGCCGACATGGCGCTCCAGGCGCAGATCAAACCAACGGCAAGGCCGGCAGCGGCGAGTGCTAACACTTCGCGCAGCACCATCCAGATGATGCGCCGCCGTTCGGCGCCGAGCGCCACGCGAATGCCGATTTCGTTCGTGCGGCGCGCCACGGTGTAGGCCATCGTCCCATAAAGCCCGATACAGGCGATCATGAGCGCGAAGACCGCGAACGCGGTGCAGAGATCGGCGAAAGTGCGCTCCTGAACGATGGTGCTGTCGATGCGCTGTACTTGGGTCATCATGTTCGTGACGGGGACAGCCGGTGCGGCTTCATGGACGGTCTTGCGAACAGTCTCGGAAAGCGCAAGCGGATTACCTGCGGTGCGCAGTATAAAGAACGTAGCACCTGGCGGGCCGTTGACGATGTTTTGCAGGTAAGCAAAGTACACGACCGGCGGAATTTCTCGTTTCAACGAGCTGTAGCGGGCATTCTTGGCAACACCGACAATCGTCAGGTCTCCTTTTGAGCTGCCGAGCCCGAAGCGCCGCCCGATGGGATTCCGGTTCGGGAAATATCTTTTTGCAAAGACTTCGTTGACCACAGCAGCGAGAGGCGCCCCATCCGCATCGCGCGAATCAATGGGACGGCCGAGTGATATAGGAATCTGCATGGTTTCGAAAAACGTGGGGCCAACCGAAATAAGGGACGTGTGCGGACAACCATCACCCTCACATTTGGGAGCGCCTGGCAGACGGACGCCGGTTCCGCTGTTCCAATCGAAGAGCAACGGCATATCCGTTACGGCTGCGGCACGAACGCCCGGCAAGGCACGAAACCGCTCATACATGCGGGCATACAAGGTTGTTAATGCCATGTCTTTGTAGCCAGCCTGGCTGGTATCCAGGCTGAATGTCAAAAGGTTTTCCTGGTTGAAGCCGATCTCAACCGAATGGAGATTCGCCAGGGTTCGGACAAAGATGGCAGACCCCAGCACGAGCAGCAGCGACAGAGCGATCTGAGCCACAACAAGGAATTGACTCAGGCCGATGCGGCGCCCCCGCTTGTGTGGTGTGCTGGCTCGCGTTTCCTTCAGGGCTGGCGTGATATCCACACGCATGGCCTGAATGGCGGGCGCCAGTCCAAAGAGGATTCCGGTTACGAGTGCAACGGCAATCGTAAAGACCAGGATGCGCCAATCGAGTACAACATGCAGATGCAAATCCGCCGGGTTGTTGCCGGTGAGAAGCCAGATCAGAAACCGAATTCCCGCGACAGCAACTGCTAGGCCGATGATGCCGCCCGGCAACGCGAGCATCAGGCTCTCAGTCAGCAACTGCCGCAGCACCCGAAGGCGGCTTGCGCCGAGACTGAGCCGCACAGCCATTTCGCGCCGCCTCGCCGTGGCGCGGGCGAGAAGCAGATTCGCGATATTGGCGCAGGCGATCGCAAGAATGAACGCCACCATGGTCATCAGGACAAAGAGCGGTTTCGAATATTGGCGGCGTAGCGAATCGCCACCGGAGCCGCCTTCTTCGAGCCACAGCGCCGGAAGTACAGCGCGCTCCTCATTTTTTGTCACCGAAGCAAGCGCGAACTGGTGGAACTGTGGCGCAAGTTCGGCCTCCGCGCGCGCCAGCGTAACGCCGGGGCGCAGACGGCCCATGATGTCGACCCAATAAAAGTGCGGATCGACGAACATCGTGTCGTCCTCGGTGCCATAGTTTCGGGCGAGCGATGGACGGTTCGCGATCGGAACGTAGATTACCGGAGCGGAACCGGGTCTGACGCCAAAAAATCCAGGTGGTGCAATGCCGATGATCGTGAATGCGAGATTGTTGATTCGCAAGCTTTGACCAAGGGCCGCAAGATCTCCGGCAAAGCGCTCGCGCCAGTAGTTATAGCTAAGGACGGCGACCTGCGACGCGCCCGCCAGGTTGTCGCTATCAGCAATAAGCCGGCCTGCAACCGGAACGATTCCCAGACAGTTAAAGAAGTTGCCGGAGACTAGCTCTATGGAGCGAACCTCCGCTTGCCCGCGCGCGACCAGGTTCAGTTGTCCTGCATCCTTGAACGCGGAAAGCGCCGAGAAGAGGGTGTTGTGATTGCGAAAAAGCTCATACGCGGGCCACGGGAAATCCGGACTTGTTATTCCGCCGCCCGGCTCGTCATATGTGCTGCCGTTTGAACTATAGGCGACAGGAGGAAACTTCTTTGCGTGCCAGTTCAAAATGACCAGTTCGCCCGGATGCCGAACCGGCAGATCACGAAGCATGACAGCATCCATGAAACTGTAAATCGCGGTATTTGCGCCAATGCCCAACGCGAGTGACAGCACCGCCATCGCGGCGAACAATGGATTGTTGCGCAGCGTGCGCCAGCCGTAGCGAAGGTCCTGGCCGAGCCGGTCGAGCGCTGTCCAGCCCCAGACTTCGCGAACGTCCTCCTCGAGCCGAAGTACGTTCCCGAAATCTCGACGGCTTGCGGATTCAGCTTCCTCGCGCGGGATACCCGAACGAATGCGCTCCTCGGCATCGGCCGCCAGATCAAAAGCGATCTCGTCTTCGAGATCGGAGTCGCGTTGCTTGGACTGCCAAAAGCGCCATCTCATCGCGTTGTGCCTAGCTCTGCCGTGCCGGGCGCATGACGCGAGCGATGGCACGGACCAGGAGCTTCCATTTCGATTGCTCGGTTATCAGTTGCTCTTTTCCCGCAGCGGTCAGCCGGTAATATTTTGCCCGTCGGTTGAGGTTCGAACTCTTCCATTCGGACGAGATAAGACCGCGAGCTTCCAGGCGATGCAATGCCGGATAAAGAGATCCGCGCTCGACCTTTAGTAAATCCGCCGAACTCTGCCGGATCGCCTGACCGATACCGTGCCCGTGCTGCGGTCCCCATTGGAGAGTCCGCAGAATCAGCATGTCGAGCGTGCCTTGCAGCAGCTCAATCTTTTCTTTGGAGTTCTGGTCCGTCATCGCGCTTAGAAGACATTCTAGTAAACGGCACTCTCGGTGTCTACTAGATTGTCTGCTAGAGGTACAGTCGGTTATTTCCTCAATTAAAGATGAGACGGGTCGCTCCGCTACGATGAAGTGAGTCCATGAATGTCTCTTCCGTTGACCTGAAACGAACGGTCAACCTGCCCCAAACGCATTTTCCGATGAAGGCGAACCTTCCTGTGGCCGAGCCAAAAACCCTTGACCATTGGGAGGCAACGAAGCTGTACCAGCGCATTCGTGAGTCGCGCGCCGGGCGGCCGCTATGGGTCTTGCACGACGGTCCTCCATACGCCAACGGAAATATTCACCTGGGCACTGCATTCAATAAGATCCTGAAGGACTTCATCGTCAAATCGAAGACGATGGCGGGCTTTGATGCGCCTTACGTGCCGGGCTGGGATTGCCACGGCCTGCCGATCGAATGGATCGTCGAGGAGAAATACCGGGCGAAAAAGCAGTCGAAAGACAGCGTGCCGTTGGCGCAGTTCCGCCGGGAATGCCGCGATTTCGCGGCGCGCTGGGTCGAGATACAGAAGGACCAGTTCCGGCGGCTTGGCGTAATCGGCGACTGGGACAACCCGTATCTGACGATGAGCTTCGACGCCGAGGCGCAGATCGTGCGCGAGATCGGCAAGTTTCTCGTCAATGGCGGGCTGTACAAAGGCGCGAAGCCGGTGCTGTGGTCGGTCGTCGAGCAGACAGCGCTCGCCGAGGCGGAGGTCGAATACCACGACCACCGCTCGAACACGGTCTGGGTACGGTTCCGGATCGAAACCCCGAGCCGGCCCGAACTCGCCGACGCCGCGGCGGTGATCTGGACGACGACGCCGTGGACGCTGCCCGGCAACCGCGCGATCGCCTACAGCGCCGA
>DATBHS010000123.1:0-25695 GCA_036557345.1 Bryobacteraceae bacterium | reverse complement strand
CCGCCGGTTGCCGGAGCTATCACGCAGGAGGCTCTGGACCTTGCGGCAGTGCTCAATGCATTGCGGGTAGCATTACGCGTTAGCGAGCTACATCCCGATTGATGGGATTTTGATTCTTTTTACTGCCTCGCGATCGTAACCCGGCTATTCTGCGAATTCTGATTCTGGCCTCCGCTCCGGCTTTTTCTCGCGTTCTTCGGTAAGCGTCGCTTCCGTCAGGAGCAGTGTGCTAGCGACAGAGACCGCGTTCTCGAGCGCAACGCGGGTCACCTTGGTCGCATCAATGATCCCGGTTTCCATCAGGTCGACGTACTGCCCTGTGGCGGCATCGAAGCCGGTGTTACGCTCGCCGCGGCGCATGCGATCTACCACCACACCTGCATCCACGCCTGAGTTCTCGGCAATCTGGCGTGTGGGTACTTCAAGTGCGTGAAGAAGCATGCGGAAACCAGTCTGCTCGTCGCCTTTCAAGGATTCTTCTTGTGCTTCGATAGCGTCCATCACCCGCAGCAGCGCCAGCCCGCCTCCCGGAACAATGCCTTCCGCGATCGCGGCCTTGGCTGCGCTGATCGCATCGTCGTACGCCTCTTTGAGGTTCTTCATTTCGGCTTCCGAGGGCGCGCCTACACGGATCACCGCCACCCCACCGCTCAATTTGGCCAGCCGCTCGCGGAGTTTCTCGCGGTCGTAGTCCGAAGTAGACTCTTCGGTCTGGTTGCGGAGCTGCTTGATGCGGCCTTCAATCGCTTTCTTTGTGCCCGCCCCATCGACGATCGTGGTATTGTCCTTGTCGATCGTGACCCGCTTGGCGCCACCCAGATCCGCGAGCTGTACACCCTCCAACTTGATGCCGGTCTCCTCCATAATGGCCTTGCCGCCCGTAAGAATGGCGATGTCTTCGAGCATGGCCTTGCGGCGGTCGCCGAAACCAGGCGCCTTCACGGCCGCCGCACTGAGGGTACCGCGAAGCTTGTTCACCACGAGAGTAGCCAGCGCTTCGCCTTCGACTTCTTCAGCAATGATCAGCAAGGGCCTGCCGGCGTGCGCAATCTGCTGGAGTAACGGCAGCAGATCCTTCATGTTGCTGATCTTCTTTTCGTAGATGAGGATATAGGGATCGTCAAGAACGACTTCCATGCGGTCCGGATCGGTCACGAAGTAAGGCGAGAGATACCCGCGGTCGAACTGCATCCCTTCGACAATCTCCACAGTCGTCTCGGTTCCTTTCGCTTCTTCGACCGTGACCACACCTTCGGGGCCGATTTTCTCCAACGCGTCGGCCACGCGTTCACCGATATTTGCATCATTGTGCGCCGAGATCGTCCCTACGTGTACTTTTTCCTGCTTTGTCTGAACCGGGCGGGATAACTTCTTAAGCGCCTCGACGGCACACTTGAGTCCACGTTCCAGCCCACGCTTGAGGTCAATGGCGCTCGCTCCGGCGGCTACGTTCCGAACCCCGTTCGCGTAGATCGCATGCGCGAGCAGCGTGGACGTAGTCGTGCCGTCGCCAACAGCGTCGCTGGTTCGCTCGGCCGCTTCGCGGATTATCTTCGCGCCCAGGTTCTCGATCGGATTCTTCAACTCTATTTCTTTCGCGATGGTCACGCCGTCGTTACAAACCAGCGGACGGCCGAAGCTCTTGTCAATCAGAACGCATTTAGACTTTGGACCGAGCGTGACACGCACGGCGTCGGCCAGGGCACTCGCACCGCGCAGAATGACTTCACGGGCATCTGATCGAAACAGGACTTGCTTAGCAGGCATGCTGAACCTCACTGACTGTTTGCGGAATAGCCGAAGACGATTGTATGATCGCCGAGGCAGATTCCGTCAGTTTTGCGTGTTGCACCGGAGATACCAAAGCGGTACAGCACGAGTGAAGTTGGAACGCTATCGAAGCTCACAGTTTGCTTTGTGTCATTTCACGCAGAAATCAGCAATTCCTGCGTTTCTTCACCCAAGTCCGGCCACAACCAGATCTTCACTGTTGGCTGGTTTACCGGTGGTCCAACAGGTGCCTACCTGTTAAGCCAGCGGACCCGATTGCATTCGGGATTCGACGTGACAGAAAGGATTATGCCTATGGCAGGAACTAAGCTCGCCAAAAAGCCATCCGAAGATATCGAAGACAGGCGGTGGCCAAGGAGTTTCTTTGGCCCCATGGTCAAGTCAAGGCAGAATTGTAAGGGGGCTGTCGAAAATTTCAGTGCCGATTCCTGAAACAAAGCAAAAACGCCAGCAGATTCCAATCACTCAGAGCTAGAAGGAAGATAACGGCCACCAGGCAAACACCTCTCCTCATGTCCAGCTCACTCCGGAGCTGTTTCTATGCGCTCCGGCCCCTCTCTGGTAAACAGCCAAACACGGTACCGCAGCCAGCTCAGTACGCCAAAGTAAGGCGCATTTGGAACGGTCCGGCGCGTGCTTCCGGTTCTCATTGGTAGGAGAAACAATCATCCTCGTGACGGAAACCGCGCCGAGCCTGTCTGTCGCGCCTGCAGAAACGCAGGAACCGGGCTCGCAAGCCAAGCCCTCAAAGCACTCCAATCGCAAACTGATTGTGTCGTTAGCCGCAGTTTGCCTTGCGGCTGTTTTTGCCGCCTTGAGTACGTGGCGATACGAACGAGTGAAGTCCGCGCCCCAATTTCAGCTCTCTCGTGTAGAGAAGGGCGCGATTGAATCCACGGTTTCGGCCACGGGAACGTGTAATGCAGTCGTAAGTGTTCAAGTTGGCAGCCAAGTATCCGGGAACATCAAAGCTTTGTATGCGGACTTCAATACGGTTGTGAAAGCCGGTCAGTTAGTGGCCTTGATCGATCCGCAAATGTTTGAAGCGAAAGTGGAGCAGGCGGAGGCGGCCTGGCGAAACTCGAAAGCGTCTCTCGAAAACGCGCGAGCAAATGCTGTAAAAGCCGAAGCGGACCTTTCTGGCGCGAAAGCGGCCGAGGCCAACCAGCTCGCTGCGATTGCGAAGGCCAAAGCAGCAGTGGCGGACGCGAAAACGAAGCTGGCGCGGCGCGTCCAGATGTATCAGGACCGGATCCTATCAAAGGAGGACTTGGATACTGCGCAAGCCACCTATGATGAGGCCGTAGCTGATTTGAATGCTGCAGACGCCCAGCACGACGCTGCGGTTCACAACGTACAGTCCGCACACGCTGCGTTGAAGGCTGCGCAGACACAAGTTGCGATGTACCAGGCTCAGGTGGAACTGAACCTAGCGACGCTCAACCAAGCCCGCATCGATTTAGCGAACACCAGGATCACCTCTCCGGTTGACGGTGTGGTGGTGGCTCGTCAAATGGATGTGGGCCAGACGGTAGCAGCCTCCTTTCAAGCACCCACGATCTTCCAGATCGCTCAGGATCTCACAAAAATGCAGATTGACACCAATGTGGACGAGGCCGATGTGGGCCGGTTGCGAGTCGGCGAGCAGGCGACCTTCAGCGTAGACGCCTATCCCGGCGTTGTCTTCAAGGGACCGCTCTTGCAGATTCGGAAGGCGGCGATTAACGTTCAAAACGTCATTACCTACGATGCTGTCATCGAGGCCGACAATCCGGATCTCAAGCTCTTCCCCGGTATGACTGCCAATGTGAGCATTCTTACCGCACGCCGGGACGACGCTCTGAAGGTGCCTAACGCAGCTCTGCGGTTCAAACCGGCCGAGTCTCTGATCGCAGGAGACTCGCAAGCACTAAAGCCAGCGGGCAACAACTGGCGCGTCGTTTACGTCCCCGGCAAAGACTCAAAAGCGCATCCAGTCCGCGTGAAAACAGGAATCAGCGACGGTACGTATACAGAGTTGGAGCAAGCGGATATGCGAGAGGGGAATCAGGTCATTGTTGGTGCGAAATCCAAAGGCCAGCCCGCTCAAGGTACGGCGCGTTCGATAACGCGACGCTTTTAGCAGAGCCGAGGATGCCAAAGCTGATTGAAGTCGAGCGGGTGACAAAAACCTATAGAACCGGGGATGTGACTCTACAAGCGCTGAGGGGCGTCACACTCTCGATCGATCGTGGCAGCTTCGTAGCGATGATGGGGCCCTCGGGATCCGGAAAATCTACGTTCCTGAATATTCTTGGATGCCTGGACGAGCCGACCTCCGGCAGTTATCGCCTCGACGGGGTGGAAATGGCCTCGCTCGACCGCAATCACTTGGCCGAAATCCGGAACAACAAGATTGGCTTTGTTTTTCAGAATTTCAATTTGCTTCCGCGCACTACTGCAGTGGAGAACGTTGAGCTTCCGTTGCTCTACCGGAGGCCGGCAATGCTGAATCGACGCCAAAGAGCTCTCGCTGCTCTCGAGACGGTCGGACTGGCCGAGTATGCTGCCCATCATCCCAACCAGCTCTCGGGAGGGCAGCAGCAGCGAGTCGCCATTGCGCGCTCGCTGATCAACGATCCCGAGATCATTCTCGCCGACGAGCCGACCGGCGCTCTCGATTCACGAACGAGCATCGAGATCATGTCTATCTTCCAACGCCTGAATCGACGTTCGGGTATTACCGTTCTGATCGTCACGCATGAGCCGGATATTGCTCGTCATGCAGAGCGGATCATTGTGTTTCGCGACGGGAGAGTCACCAGCGACCGGGTAAATGAAGAACCGTCGGAGGCGTCGCACGAACTGCTCACCATGCCGCTCGTGGAAAGTGCCGGCGAGCATGAGACAGAGGGGGTTCGTAGATGAGCTCTCTGGTTCCCAGTTTGAAGATTGCCTATCAAGCGCTTCTTACGAACAAGGTGCGGGCGGCGCTGACGATGCTAGGGGTCATCATCGGTGTTGCGGCGGTGATCGCGACGGTAGCAGTCGGCTCGGGTGCCACGGCGAGAATCGAGCAGCAGATCGCCAGCTTGGGGAGCAATCTCATTATCATCATCCCAGGAAGCATAACCACTTCCGGCATTCGCTTGGGCAGCGGTAATGCTCTGACGCTCACGGAAGACGATGCGCGAGCTATCGCCACACAATGCCCGGCGGTCAGCCTGGCCGCTTCCGTGGTTCGTGGAGGCGAGCAAGTCGTAGCAGGCAACAATAATTGGGCGACCTCCGTTCAAGGCGTAACTCCGGATTTCCTGACAGCGCGAGACCTTACGCTCGACCATGGTGCCTCGTTTACTCTTCAGGATGTCGAATCGGCAACCAAAGTAGCACTCCTCGGTAAGTCAGTGGTTGACAATCTCTTCGCAGGCGGCGATCCTCTTGGCCAAACGATTCGCATTCGCAACGTTCCCTTCACCGTGATCGGCGTCTTATCGCCTAAGGGTCAGTCTCCCACCGGCCAGGATCAGGACGATGTCATTCTCATTCCGCTGAGCACCGCCAAGAAGAAGGTGCTGGGAGTCAGCCAAGCTAACGCTGGGGCCGTGGGATCGATTATGGTGCAGGCCACAGGAACTGATGCCATCGATGCGGCGCAGGATCAGATTCACAGCCTGCTTCGCCAGCGTCATCATCTGCAGGCCGCCGAAGACGACGACTTCACGATCCGCAATCTCGAAGAGATCTTCGCGGCACAAGAAACGTCGGCGCGAGTCATGGCCGTGCTGCTGGCAATCATTGCTTCGGTCTCGCTGGTCGTGGGCGGTATTGGAATTATGAACATCATGCTCGTGTCGGTCACCGAGCGCACGCGGGAAATTGGGTTGCGGCAAGCCGTTGGCGCGAGGACCGGCGATATCTTGCTTCAGTTCCTGGTAGAAGCGGTGGCCATCTCGCTCATGGGCGGCGTACTGGGCATTGGCCTGGGTCTGGTGGTTTCGGTGCTCATCTCGCACGTGGCGCACTGGTCCACAGTTCTAAGTCTTGGCTCTATCGCTTTGGCTTTCGCCTTCTCCGGTTTGGTAGGGATCTTTTTTGGCTATTATCCGGCGCGCAAAGCGGCGTTTCTCGACCCCATCGAAGCGCTCCGTTACGAATGACCGCCGCGCACCTACAAGAAAAGCTCAGTTGGCTGTTCACGTGCACTCTCCAATCGTATGCGGCTTCATAATGCAGCCTTAGTGCTGGTTCTTTCTGCGGGCGTATGCCTATGGCCGGAACCAGCAAATTCCGACGAGCTACTAAACCCGGGTGAATTGAATTTGAGAGTTGTCAGCACGGAGCTCACGCGCGATCCGACGTTATGTGTTTCTCCAGAAGGTATGGGAGCCCTCTCGCCAGAAGCTGGATGGAAACTGATAAGAGTCACTCTGCGAGGCAAAGCAACCCGCTCTGGGGAAGTGATTCTCCCCGACAGCGGATTTGTCGCAATTTATGAAGAGCCTGGCAAGAAGGTAAGAACTGCTGCGGTCGCTGCGGCGATGTGCGTAAATCGAGGCATCCTCGCGGCCAGTTACCCTGATAAATTTCAGCAATATTCGTTAACTGCGGGCCCGGTATCGATAACCGTGATTTTTTCGGTGCCCGAACAGGTCAATCGGTTTCAAATTACATACCCGGCGATTGTGGAAGGCGTAGCCTCCGTACCCGAGAAGAACACCAAGTTACGATAAAGTGCCGGCGAGCTTCTAGCTGCGGAACTACTGGGGTCCGTCATGACGGCAGCAAGCGTGCGAGTTCCTGGCGAAGCTCGACGAGACTAAGCGGTTTTGTCAAATAGCCGGTGAAGCCGTTCTTGAGTGCGCGCTCTTTGTCTCCCTGCATGGCGCTGGCAGTGAGCGCAATGATCGGAAGAAATTGAAACTGTGGATCTGAGCGCAATTCCTTCGTTACCTCGAAGCCGTCCTTAACCGGCATCTGCAGGTCAAGGAAGACCAAGTCGGGCCTCTTTTCGCGCGCCAGAAGGACTGCTTCTGCTCCGTTCCCCGCCTCCACAACAGAATATCCGCAATGCTCCAGCATCGTGCGAATGAGTTCTCGACTCGACTCCCGGTCTTCGGCGACCAGAATGGTTTTCATGAAATACCGCAAGCCCCGAGGAATTCTGTGCAGCTAAAGTACCAATGCGATGATTTCGCGATTATTCACCGCCGGTAGCCTTTCCATTGGGTCAAAAGCCACAAGCGTAAGCCGCACCTCGTCAGCGAGGAGCAAATGCCTGGGATCTCATTCAATGACCATCAATCATAAGGCATAATGTTTTATCGATTATCGGCCTTCGAGGCGTTTTGGGTAAGATAGACGCATCGCGTTGGAGGAGCTCATTGGCAGCCTTAGCACGCTGCAAGCCGCTATGTCGTCTCCTGTGTCAGCGCGAGCGCCCCTTCAAATTCTGGTTGTGCTGTCTCCGGGAAACAGGCTTGATCATCAAAATGAGTGTGAGCAGCTAGGCGTTCCAGCCGAGTGGTCCGTCATCTACGATCCTGATTTTGTAGAAGACGAGCTGCACAGGCGAGCGTATGATCTTGTACTCTGGAGGATCTCTCGGGAAAGACAGAAGTTGCCGGAGCTGCAGCGTTTACTGCACTGGACCCATCCGCTTCCACCGCTGGTTGTGATTGCGCCCTGCGAAAACCGCGGGTCTTCGGCAACAGAAGAGCTGCTGGAGTTGGTAGGACACAGCCTCCGCGACTTCTGCTTTGACGATGAGCCAGAGATACTGATCCGGGCCATCCGCAGAATACTCGCCGAGCAGACGGAACGGCGGGCGATGGACCGGTTCCGCCAACTATTAGAAAGTGCACCCGACGCCATTATCGAAGTCGATGCTGACGGCACGATCGTTCTTCTGAATGGCATCACAGAGCAACTGTTCGGGTATTCGCAGGAGGAGCTACTCGGCCAATCGGTCGAACGCTTAGTTCCAGACGAGCTTCGAGAGCGCCATGCCAGGCATAGAGCGAAGTATGCAGCCAATCCGGTCACTCGTCCCATGGGCAGCGGCCTCGATCTATATGGGCGGCGGAAAGACGGTACGCGGTTCCCGGTTGAAATCAGTCTAAGCCCCGTGAAAAGCGCGGAGGGGTCCCGGGTGTCGGTGATCATCCGGGATGTTAGCGAAAGGAAAAAAGCGGAAGAGCAAATTCGGGAAATGCAGGACAGATACACAGCCCAATTGGCTGGGGCCAATCGGAAGCTGGAGGCGCGGAATGTGGAGGTCGAACGAGCCAACCGGCTAAAGAGCGAGTTCCTGGCGAGCATGAGCCATGAGCTGAGGACCCCGCTCCACACGATCACCGGATTTGCGCAATTGCTCGCGGAAGAAGTGGCAGGCGAGCTAAATGCGAAGCAAAAGCGGTTTGTGGATCACATCCACAGGGACTCGCTCCACCTGCTTGATTTAATCAATGGCATTCTGGACATCAGCAAGATAGAGGCAGGAAAACTTGAACTGCACCCCGAGAATTTCAACGGTATCGATGCACTGGGCGAGGTAATCAGCAGCATTGCGCCGTTGGCCGCAGCAAAGGCGATTTCTCTCGAGCAACAAGCGTCGACGGTGTTTACGATCCATGCGGATCGCCTGCGATTCAAGCAAATCCTATATAACCTTCTCAGCAACGCCGTGAAGTTCACGCCGCACGGTGGGAAAGTCTCCATCGTGTGTTCTACCACCGGTGCATGGGTGGAAGTTAGCGTCACCGACACAGGCGTCGGAATTCCCAAGGAAGAGCAAGCGGCGATATTCGACAAGTTCTATCAGGTGGGCTCGACGACGCGCGGTGTACCGGAAGGCACCGGTTTAGGCCTTGCCATTACCAAGCGCCTCGTCGAGCTGCACGGCGGTCGGCTGTGGCTCGCAAGCGAGCCCGGAGCCGGCAGTTGCTTCTCTTTTACGCTGCCGTTCTAACATCTATTCCGGTAAACGGCGGTGGTCTTTACGGACAATCCGCTAGTCTAGCTCGCTGGCGGCCGGATCTCGCTGTCAAAAACTGCAGAAGGAGAACTGTTCATCGACCGGGAAGGTTTCGCATGGAGCTATCCATTCCAACGCCGGTGTGAGATGTAACATTGGAGCCATCTCGACAGCTCCCCGGGCGAGCGTCACCGAAGTAATCATCGGCAAAACTCCGGTGTGAGCCCAACAGCCAACGCTACGGCGAACAGCAGCGATTCGAGCGGGTCACGGTGCAACGCAATGCTCAAGACGATCAGAAAGAGAACAAGAAAGAAGACCACGCGCATGATGAGTAGACCAAAGTTTCTCAGCCCGCGCTCACGTTCGTTTTCTTCTGGGCGCACGGTCAAGCGTGCCGCAATACTGCCGAAGACGGTCCGGGGACCTGTCGCAATTACTTCTGCCATGGCCGATCCGCTGACCACCGAGGTGCCGGAAACACCATGTGCACGGCTTCGGCTGGTCGGTTGCCGCGTGGTTCGGCAGGACTTCTTTCTCCACAGGAAGCGATTCGCTTGTGAGGTTCCCGCGCGATCCGAAGCCGGCGACGACAATCGTGCCGCGAGTGGACGGCAACAGAGTTGTCAGCGTCTTGATGAGCGTCGTCTTGCCTGATCCGTTTGGGTCAAACGTGCCGAAGATCGACACCGGGTGGGTGACGGACGTCAGACAATGTAACTGTGCCAAACCGGCGCGTAAGATCCTGCGCCTCGATGGCCGGATGGCGCCCCGCCGAGCGTGGATCGTCAAAGCTCATTCGAGAAAGGTGCGCCACGATGGCCGGTGCTACTTCTTCTAATGCCACCTGCGAACCCTTTCCGCGTTTCGGATTGTGCTACTGGCCAAGGCAGTGGCCGATGCCCGCATGGCGACGCCAGTACGGCGCGATTCCTCGATAATGCAGGTTGTATTTCTGCGAATTTTATCTTCTATGGCTGCGAAAGCGGTACTTTCGGTAGCACCGCGATATTCGGCGGCTGCACAAATAACGCCTCCTGCATTGACGACGAAGTCGGGTAGCACCAGAACACCGCGAGATTCGAGCAGCGCTTCTGCTTCGGGTGTACAGGGGATGTTCGCCCCCTGGGCGACGATACGCGCCTTCACCCTTGCCGCGTTCTCCTTGTTCAGCACGTCGGGCCTGGCTGCCGGAATCCAAATATCGCAGGGAACGTCAATGATCGCCTGCTGGTTGTCCTTCTGTCCCTCCGGGAGATCTGTCACGGATTTTCCGGCGTTCTTCAGAGCAATGAGCGCGGCCACATCGAGACCCGCAGGAGAGGACACGGTACCACCGCTGTCGCTCGAGCCGACCAGTACACAGCCTTTCCGTTCGAGAAACCGCGCGGCGTGTTTGCCTACTGCTCCAAAGCCCTGCACCGCTATGCGCGCGCCCTTCAAAGCAAGCCCGATGGCCTTCGAGGCAACCTCAACGGCAACCGCAAGACCGAAACCTGTGGCGCCAATTTCATCGAGTGGAATTCCTCCCAACTCTCTCGGTAATCCCACCGCCCGGCCGATCTCATCATGTACCCAACCCATGGCCAACTCGTCCGTGCCCATGTCCGGACCGGGAACATATTCGGTGAGCCCGGCAATTGCTGCCGCAAAAGCACGAATCACTTGCTCCTTTTTGCACAGAGCCATTTTCGGGTCGCCATAAATGACCGCCTTGCCGCCGCCATGGGGCAGACCCGCGGCCGCATTCTTCAGGGTCATGGCCCGCGCCAGCCGGCATGCTTCCTCCGCAGTCACGTCGGACGCCATGCGGACACCTCCGATCGCTTGCCCGCACGCCGTGTTGTCGATAGCAACCACGGCTTTCAGCCCGGTTTGAGAGAAGAAAATCTGCAAAACTTTGGCCGGGCCGAGTTCATCGGCGAAACGAAAAAGATCTTCCATGAGAACGTGATCTCCGCCTCTTGTGCGGCATACCCCGTGCCAAACAAGGAGGTAAGTTAACAGGCTGCGAGACTGACGCACAAGCTTCTACACAGGCCGTTGCGTGAATTGGCTGGATGTGAAGAGTGCCTCAGGGGCATTGCGGACAATTCTGCGCGCCGCGCAAAATGGAGTAGCAATTGCTCCCATGAAGGTTGCAGGGAGAGATCAAAATGAATACGCTCCAAAAGTGTTTGAATTATCTTGACGCGTGCGAGATTCGATACGCACATACGACGCACTCACCCGCCTACACGGCTGAGGAAGTGGCTGCAGCGGAGCACATGCCTCCACACCGGATGGCCAAGACTGTTGTGTGCCAGAGCCATCAAGGCTACGTAATGGTGGTGGTACCTGGTGACTCGTACGTGGATATGGAACAGCTACAAATCGCCATCGGACTTCCCAGCCTTGATCTAGCTGAAGAGAGCGACTTATCTATGCTCTTTCCGGGCGCGGAGCTTGGCGCGATGCCACCCTTGGGGAACTTATTCGGCCTTCCTGTTTATTTGGACCGCGGTGTGGCCAACCAGGATTTCATTGCTTTCAATGCCGGCACACACCGGGACGTGATTCACATGCGGGTCGCCGATTTCGAGCATCTGGTCCGGCCCGTGATCGGCGATTTCTGCCAACCCAAGTACCGGGCAGCTATGTCTGAGGAGTTGTGTGGGTGAACTGGCTCAGTTGACAGCGCGAAATCGCGCAACGAACGCCTTCCTTCCCGGTGGCCTGGAATTCTCCACCTCAATGAGCACTAACGGGGAAGTATCGATATGCTGTGGCCACTAACCAGTAAGAGTTGACGGAAAACCTCGATGTGGGCCCAGTACTTGACGAGACCGCGCGAATTTTGCGGGCCTGGCCGGAGCGTATGCGCTGGCTTCATCGAATCTAGCAACAGGGATCTTGTAGTCCGAGAAATCCGGCCAGCGGAGATCGTCTAGGTTACCGGCGGCGACTAGCCTGCTGACTGCCGTGGCACAATCCGCAGAAGACGACGGCTCGGCGCTGATGGTTCCGACCAGAACGAACCCGAAAAGGGGAGCAGCAAAAATGGCAAGCAATAAGGGCGGGCCTTTCGACATCTGGATCGAGTTACGCTGCGATCGCAGCCGCGCACGGCCGGGCCGGATATGTCACTCCTCGCAGAACGCGAATCACGTCCCGGAAGCTCAAATCGACTGTGCGGGTCTCGGCCCACTGAGCATTCAGCACAATATCGTCAATGCAAAGGATCCCTTCCAAGCGCCCATCGTGGGCTACGACCGGCAAGCGGCGAACATGATGCTCTCGCATGCATCGCAGAGCCTCGTGGATGTCGCTATCCGGGCTGCAGACGAAAACTCTTCCGCTCATCACCTGGCTGACGGAAATGTCTGCCGCACGCAGATTGCGCGTTCCTAGTGCGATACAGATGTCCCTATCCGTGATCATGCCTTGGACCCGAAGTTCCCGATCCACAACCGGGAGTGCGCCGCAGTTGTGTTCCCACATCAAGGCCGCTGCCTCGGCGAGGTTCGTCCCCGGATGACAGGGTGTTGGGTTCGGAACCATGATGTCGCAAATTTTCATTGGACCCTTCACTACAGCGGAAGCAATTGGCTGGCCATGCGGCCAGCAACAAGAGAGCGTTGGATCGCGAGCGTTTTCCCTGAACACACTGCGGGAGTGCGTGTTTTCGCACATTGGTCAGCGAAAACGCGCACGGTTCGGCAAGATCATCCCGCTCGCCCCGCGAGACCAATTGGGCCGCGGTTGTGGGCTCCACAGCTCCGGGACCATTCTGTGAAGTGACCGGGCCTTCTGTTCTTATGGGGTGGTTATGGCTGAACAAAGTCGGCCTGAGACGTGCCTGGGAAGCTCTGGAGGTATGTATGTCGGTTGCACGTATCGTTGAGATTAGCTCGACTTCTCCCAAGAGCTTTGAGGAAGCGATCCAGCTAGGAATTGCTCGGGCTACCAAAACCCTTCGGCACATCCAGAGCGCCTGGATCAAAGAGCAGGAAGTACGTGTTGAGGAGGGGAAGATCGCAGCTTATCAGGTTAATATGCTCGTTACGTTCGTTCTCGAAGAGGGCGCGTCGCTCTAAAACCGTCCGCGGTAGGCTCTGCGATTTCTCAGATCGACAATAAGTTGCTGGCGAACGTAGAAGCGCGCCGAATGCGAGATTGTCCGGCCTCCGAGCGTCGGAAGCGCTGCTCCAACTCGGATCACAATGGAATCGTCAGAGATCACCATAAGAAAACTCCAGCAGTTCGCTATCGGAGATGCCCATATTCTCGCCTGATTCTTTTCGCTGCTCGAGCAACGCTTTGAGACTGAAAACGCCCAGCAGTTTCCGATTCGGGTCGATCACGGGTAGGTGCATCGAGCCCGATTCGCGCATAAGGTGAAGCGTTTCCTGGATCTCGTCCTCGGGCGAACAAGTCCTCACATTATGCGACATGGCTTCGCTCACCGGAACCTCCGTGGCGGCGCGTCCATTACGATCGAGCGCAGCTTGCACATCACTCTCGGAGATTTGACCGAGCAGGCGGTCCTCCCAGTCGGTCACCGGAAGCCAGTCAGAGCCTGACTTCCAGATCCGCGCAGTAGCATCGGCTAGCGTATCTTCAGGGTGGCAGGCCTGGACGCCCGCTGTCATCACATCACGAACTCGCATAATTCCTCCTCGTGGTGATTACCACGTCTGTACCTTGGCAATTCATATGCGGGAATGCTGCGCCGCCGCTCCTCGAACCGGCTCATCCGGCCTTATGCGAGGAGTAAGAAGCTGTTGCACTTCCGCATCCGTCACCTGGCGAAAATCCCGGTACCACGAGCCGATCGCCATTAAGGGATCCGGGGTCAAAAGACATACAACGTCATCCGCTCTCGAACGCAACAGCCCGACCGCTTCACGAGAAGCTACCCCCACGGCGACAATTAAGCGCTCGATGGGCTGGCGTCGCAGGGTCTGGACTGCAACCAGTGTCGTTGCGCCTGTCGCGACCCCGTCATCCACCAGGATGACGGTCTTGCCGGCGAGTCGAATGCCCGGCCGGCCCTGCCGGTACGCCTTTTCGCGCCGGAGAATCTCACCGCTTTCTTTTCGAATGACATCTTCCAACTGATCCTGGCGGATCCCAAGCTCGTGAACCAGATCCTCATTCCAAACCACGAGGCCGTCCGGCCCAAGGGCTCCCATAGCCAGCTCGGGTTGGAATGGGCATCCGAGCTTTCGAACGATACAGACATCGAGCGGCAGGCGCAGGGCCGCGGCGATCTCGTGCGCGACAGGAACTCCGCCGCGAGCTAAACCGACCACCACGCAATCGGACCGGTCGCGGTAAGAAGCAAGGCGCGATGCCAACAACCTCCCAGCTTCGGCACGGTCTTTCAAACGCCCGAGGTCGAGCCGCGGCTCGTCTGCCGTTTGTGTGGAAAGAAATTCAGGCTCTCTCATATCACTGGAACTACTCGCATCCAGGATTCCAATCAAGCATCATTCGGCGAGATAAGCCTAAACCACCTCACCGACGACAGCCGCGTTCGATCTCACACCGACTGCATCGTGAGAGCCGAGGTGCGGCTCTCGATTCCGGCAACGCGAAGCCCGGTTGCGATCGCGGTGTCCGGATTCAACGAGATGGAGTCGATTCCGAGCTCGACCAGCCATTCGGCGAATTCCGGAAAATCCGAAGGCGCTTGCCCGCAAATTCCAATGGGTTTGCCGGCTGTGTGAGCAGCCTCGATGGCATGCTTGATGAGCAACCGGACGGCAGCGTTGTTCTCGTCGAAAAGCGGAGCAACAATTCCTGAGTCGCGGTCGAGTCCCAGGATAAGTTGGGTCAGGTCGTTCGAGCCGATCGAGTAGCCGTCGAAAATCTGAAGGAATTCCTTGGCGAGAATAACGTTGGCAGGCAATTCACACATGCCGTAGATTTCCAGTCCGTCTTTGTCTTGCTCGAGACCATTCACTTTCATGACTTCGACCACACGCCGCGCTTCCTCGACGGTGCGGCAGAAAGGAATCATCACGTTCATGTTAGTGAGTCCCATTTGCTGGCGCGCACTGGCGATCGCCGCGCATTCAAGGGCAAAGCCCTCCTGATAGGCGGGATGATAGTAGCGCGAGGCACCACGGAAGCCTAACATCGGATTCTCTTCTTTCGGCTCGAATTCCTGCCCTCCGACGAGGCGCGCATACTCATTGGTCTTGAAGTCACTCATTCTGAGGATCACTGGTTTTGGATAGAATGCGGCCGCGATGCGCCCGATTCCCTCCGCCAAGCGCCGGATGAAGAACTGGCGCGGCTCTTCTTCGCCGAGTCGATTCTTGATTTCCTTGATCGCTTGCTGATCCTTCAGATTCGGATAGCGTACGAGCGCCATGGGGTGGATTCCGATGTGGTTCGTGACGATAAATTCCATCCTGGCGAGTCCGACACCGCGATTCGGAATCGCCGCCACGTGAAATGCTTGCGACGGATCGCCCAGAATCAACATGATTTTGGTTTGTGTTTCTGGCATCGCCGAGGCGTCGATCTGCTGGACATCAAAGTCAATACGGCCTGCGTAGACGTGGCCTTCTGAACCCTCAGCACAGCACACGGTAACTTCTTGCCCATCGTGCAGGCGCTCTGTGCCGTTGCCTGTGCCCACGATGCAGGGAATTCCGAACTCGCGCGACACGATCGCCGCGTGCGCCGTGCGTCCGCCCGCATTGGTCACGATGGCTGCCACGCGCCGCATCACCGGCTCCCAATCTGGATCGGTATTCTGCGCCACGAGCACCTCGCCTGCCTGCACGCGGTCAAGCTCAGAGAGTTGACGAACCACGCGCGCCTTGCCGACGCCAATCTTCTCTCCTACCGCCTGACCCGAGACCAGCGCTGGACCCGGTTGTTGTTTCAGCCGGTAGATCTGGGCCACGGCTGTGCGCGGTTTCGCGGAATGTACCGTCTCCGGTCTCGCTTGCAGGATGAAGAGCTGCCCGGCGACGCCATCCTTTGCCCATTCGATATCCATCGGCTGCCGGTGACCGGCGAGGCTGGAATAATGATCTTCGATCACGCACGCCCAGCGGGCGAGCGTCAAGACCTCGTCGTCACTGAGTGAATAGCGCGACCGGTCCGCTAACGGCGTAGCCTCGCTGCGCGTCGTGCGCGTCCCCTGAGCGTACACCAGCCGGACCTCTTTGGATCCGAGCCTTCTTCCGACAATGGGACGGCGGTTCTTGAACAAGGTTGGTTTGAAGACCAGCCATTCATCGGGCGTGACCACACCCTGAACGATAAACTCGCCTAACCCGTAGGCGCCTGTCACTGTTACAACATCGCGGAATCCGGATTCGGTATCGAGCGTGAAGATGACGCCGGAGCTGGCCAAGTCCGATCTGACCATCGGCATGACGCCGACTGAGAGCGCGACTTTCAGCTGCGAATAGCCGAGGCGGGCACGATAACTGATCGCCCGGTCTGTAAACAAGGAGGCAACGCACTGTTGGATCGCCCGCAACAAAGCCTCCTCGCCGCGCACATTGAGAAAAGTTTCCGCAGCACCCGCAAAGGACGCCTCCGGCAGGTCTTCCGCAGTCGCCGAAGAGCGTATCGCCAATTCCGGCTCACGACCGAGCCTGGCAACCAGCCCCTTGTAGCTTGCGAGGATATCTGTTGCCACGTCGGCCGGGATGGGGGTTCCCAGAATCGCAGCACGCGCTTGATGACCGCGCTCCGCTAATTGCTGAAGGTTCTCCGGATCAAAGCCGGTGAGAGCAGTTTGAAGTTTTTCGCGAAGGCCCTGTTCCGCTACTAAGCGCCAGTAGGCATCCGCAGTCGTCGCGAACCCGTCCAATACACCCACACCTTTTGGCCTTAGCACGTTGAACATTTCTCCCAACGAGGCGTTCTTACCGCCAACCCGTGGAAGATTTTTCATGCTGATTTCGGAAAAATCCAGAGTGTAGCTTGGTGAATTGTCCATGGAGCCCTCGCCCTCGAACGTGACTGAGTGCATGCGAGTAGCCAACTGCGAAGCAGGCTGGTGTACTGCGCGAATTTTGACTAGCGGCAACCGATTTACGATCTCCTGGAGTTTCGACCCCGCGAGCAAATCCAACCCACAAGACTTCCTACGCCGAAACCAACAGCCGTGCCTAGACCTACGCTTCGAATCGGGCGTTTCTTAATCGCGTGAGCGAAATCTTCCAGGAGATCTTCAGCGACATACCATCCCTGTTTCCGAATACGCTTCACGGTCAGCGCTCCATTGCCGATGCGTAGCAGCAAATCGAAGACTCGAGGTCCCTTGTGACGTTTCTTTGCCACTGGCGCGCTTTTCGTAGTCCCCTTCGTTTTGGCCCCTTGGTTCTCATCTATTGCGTTTGTAGCCCGCATAGCATATTCCTCACTTTGGCCGGTCCGCGTAAACTAAGTTCAGCTGGCCAATGGCACATGCGTTGTCAGCCGTCTCAATCGAAACGCCAGAATTAAGCCTTCCATAAGGAGAGTCATCACACGATGAACATCGGGGGGCGCATTCAGCGCTACCCCGATCGTGAAAACTCCATCCAGCAGCAGATAAGAGCCAAAGAGGAGAACTAATTCTCCGACAGTGATCGTTGGCCAAGTAAGCGCAACCGACCCCAAAAGTATGGCAACGACTCCACGCAAAAACACGAGCCGCCAGTTGTGAGCAAGTAGGCGGATCATTTGTTTCCTCCTTCAGTCAGTAAGGAGTGCAAATGACGGCCCATAGCCGGGTGACGAAGCCAAGAGGTTCCAGGGCCTCGAGTCTCAGATAGTCAAAACGCAAAAATGAAACCAACGATGGTCGGGTTAGCCAGGTTCTTCCATTGAGATAAGCTGTCAAGTCCGCATGCCTGTGTTTTCTCGCGCAGCTCTGCGCGAATGCGCGCAAATTGCTAACGCAATCCGGACAATACTCGAGATCACGAACAAGAAGCCCTCGTGGCTTTCTCGCTGGTAGCTGCTCACCCAATGACTTTCGTACGGCGCTGCTGGAAGGCCGAAGCTATCGCGAGGAGCACTCAGCGATCGGACAGGAATTTTGCGCACACCTAGCTATAGCTAGCCATTCGATTCAACAGTGCTCCTCAATTGCGAGGCGAATTTCGGCCAGCATACTCGATTGGTGTTCTAGCACTAATTTGTGCCATTGATTAGGATACTTTTCGCAAGGAGGGTTCGTATCCGATCGGTTAACAAAGCTGGAGCATATCTCTAAGGGCTGGAATGCGCCGCAACTCGGCATATGCGTAAGCTTGATGAAGGACCGCCAGCCAGATGGTAGCGCCCCTGTCACAGACAACCGGCTTGATATTGGAAGATATCTATTGAACGGTCAGCAGTGGCGCTATCCGGTGTGCGCTCTCCGGGTCACGCAACCGCTGGAATGCCTGGGTCTCGATCTGCCGGACTCGCTCCCGACTGAGATTGAATCCCCGGGCGATTTCCTCGAGCGAATACTCGCGATCGTAGCCAATGCCGAACCGCATGCGGATGATCGTTTCCTCGTTTGGTTCCAGCTTTTTTAACAAACTGGCAGCCTCGGCACGAACGTCGTTCTCGAAGATCGCGTCCGATACGGGCCGGACGCGGCGGTCCGCGATCAAGTCGCTCAGGACGGATTCGCCGTCATTACCAACCGGGAGATCGAGTGATACCGGATCCCGTGATATCGTCCTCAACTCCTGCACCTTCTGCTCAGTGATTTCCATCCGGCGGCTAATCTCCGCATTGGTCGGCACGCGACCCAGTTCTTTTTCCAGTTCGCGCGAGGCCCGCAAAAACTTCGTCAGGCTCTCGTTCATGTGAACGGGAATTCGGATGGTACGTGACTTGTCCGCAAGCGCGCGGGTGATCGCTTGCCGAATCCACCAAGTGGCATAGGTTGAGAATTTATAGCCAAGGTGATAATTGAATTTTTCGGCAGCTCGGATCAAGCCCAGGTTGCCTTCCTGAATGAGATCCAGAAGATGCAACCCCCGGTTCACGTATTTCTTGGCTACTGAGACAACCAGCCGCAGGTTGGCTTCAACCAGCGCCTTCTCGGCGCATTCAGCTTCCCTCTCGCCTTGCTCGACTGCTTTGAGACAGCGGCGCATGTCGGATATTGTCGATCCGACCGCCTTCTCGCGTTCGCGAATTTTGCGAGTCCATTCGCGCACAACAGAAGCCGTTCCCTTGGACGCGTACTTCTTTCGCTCCGCCTCAAGCGCACTGATTTCTTCGACGGCACACTTCAGAGCGCTCTGGAATGACAGCCAAGTTTCCGGCGAGAATGGCATCTCACGGATCGTCTGCGAAAGCTTCGCTCTCGAGCGCACCAGCCTTCTACACAACTGGGCCCGCACGTGGACGTGGCGGCTTGGGGTTAAAGCCAGATTGTCTTCCGTTGCGACTAACCCCTGATTCGCCTTCCACACCTGCCTGAACCGCTTCATGGCTTCGACCCGCTTCTGCGCTTTCGTGCCTTCATCCGATGCACCAACTTCAACCAGATCGTCGAGCTTGACCTTCGCTTGATGCGTGTCGTGATACAGCGCTATCACCGACTGCTGCACAAACGGCGACCGTGATAGCGCCTTTCGCACCTGGAGCTTGCCGTGCTCCATCCGCCGTGCCAGATCGATCTCTCCCTGCCGGGTGAGCAGCGAAACGGCCCCCATCTCCTTCAGGTAGACTCGTACCGGGTCGTCCGTGTACGAAGTGTCCTCAGATGACTCGATGAGCTCGTTGTTATCTTCGAGCCCGACATGCAGAGATTCCGTCGACTCGATAGCTTCATTCACAACGCGGGCGAGCGAATCGGACGATTCGGCTAGAGTGTGTTCGCGTATTCGTTGCATCTTCGTTTGCCGATTGGCTGGGCTCGAGACACGCCTTGATTTGTGTGCCAACCCTCAGGATCTTGGAATTGTCTTTTCTTGGACTTACCCAGACAGAGCATTCGCGCTCTGACGCCAACAGGACGACTAGACAGGAGGACTTTAGGCCGACTCCGCTTAGGCCAAACGGCTTGCTACTTTTTTAGATGCATCTACATGGAAAAGGTTAGCGCCAAAGTTGCTAGCTCTGCAGCGTAGACACAGGCCTGACCAGCGCTTGATTGCGTTCGACTTGACTGATGGCCGCTCACACATCGACATCTTGGTGCCTGTCGTGCAGGCGGGATGGCGGGCGATGTTACTTGAAGTTCCCATGCGGTCCTCAGAGCTGCGCACGACGCTTGCGGATTATTTCGCACAGATTACCCAATCGTCTTCTCCCTACCTGGAATATGACAATGGCTACCGGAGTTGGTTGTATACGTACGCGCAGATGGGCGCGGCAGCGCGGAATTTCCCAGCTAAGCTCAAAGCTGAAGGCATTAAGAAGGGTGACAAGATCATCTTTTGGTCCGAGAACAGGCCGGAATGGATTTTTGCCTTCTGGGGTTGCATCCTAGCCGGAGTCGTTGTTGTTCCGATCGATTACCGAGCCTCAGCCGATTTTCTCGAACGCTTGCAGGAAAGGGTGCATGCTCGCGCCATTCTGCTGGGAGATGAAGTTCATCTTCCCGCTGGAGAAATGCAGGCGGCCGTGTGGAGGTTCTCCGAATTAGACTGGACGAGCAGTCCGGCGGAGGCGCCGGCTGTTCCGCTCGAGCCGGACGACATTGCAGAGATCGTCTTCACTTCCGGGGCAACGGGAGAACCCAAAGGCGTCCTCATCAGCCATCGCAATCTCCTGTCGAACCTGACCTCTCCGGAGAAAATCATTTCGAAATACGTGAAGTGGTTCCGGGTGGCATTCCCGTTACGGTTTCTCACCCTGGTGCCGCTCACCCACATGTTTGGCCAGGCGCTGACGATGTTCATTCTGCCATTAATTCCCGGTGTCGCCGTGTTCATGCGCGGGTACAGTCCGCACGAAATCGCGCGGCAGATTCGACGCCGCCGCGTTTCAGTCGCCGTGGTGGTTCCCAAGTTATTAGAGGTGCTTCGCGAGCACGTGCTCGAACAGCTTCCCGAGGCTGCGCACCTCGTTCCAGCCGATACACACTGGAGTCGCTGCTGGTGGCATTACCGGAGAGTGCATCGCTATTTCGGCTGGAAGTTTTGGGCATTTGTGTCCGGCGGCGCTCCGCTTGAACCCGAACTGGAGGACTTTTGGTCCGGTTTAGGATTCCTGGTTATTCAAGGATACGGGCTGACCGAAACCGCACCCATTGTGTCGTTTAACAACCCCTTCGCAGTCCGGAAGGGAACGGTTGGGCAACCTGTCGAGGGAACGGAAATCAAGATCGCGGATGACGGCGAAATACTCGTTCGGGGCGAGAGCGTCTCTCCGGGCTACTACAGCGGATTTGCTGACGCCGATTCTGCCTTCCGCCACGGCTGGTTCCACACGGGCGATGTGGGAACCATTGATGACACGGGCCATCTTGTACTCCGGGGCCGTAAGAAAGAGATCATTGTCACGCCAGAGGGCCTCAAAGTGTTTCCGGAAGACGTCGAGCGGGTTCTCGATCAAATTCCAGGTGTGCTTGAATCCGCGGTCGTCGGCCACGATCGCCCGCACGCCGTGCTGGTTCTCGCACCAGGGGCATCGCCAGAGGAGGTGATTCGCACAGCCAACCAGCGGCTGGAGGACCACCAAAAGATCCGCGGGCTTTCCGTCTGGCCCGGCGGGCGTCTGCCCAGGACGACCGGCACGGAGAAAATCAAGCGCGCCGAGATTCGGCGCTGGGTGGATAGCGGCGCTCCCAAGGCGCCTATGCCCTCCGGGGATCCCTTGCTGGACCTTATGCGCCGTTACGCTCCAGCCCGGATCATTACTCGGAAGACGACGTTGGACGAGTTAGGACTCACTTCGCTCGATCGAGTCGAGCTCATGATGGATCTCGAGCAGCACCTCGATACCAGCATCGACGAATCCGGGCTGGTGGGTTCCCGTACGCTAGGGGAATTGGCAGAGCTCGTCCCCGCACCGCTCCCAACCGAGCTTCCTGGCTGGGCCAGATCCTGGCCAACGCGCATCGTCCGGAATTGTGCGATATGCATTTTGTGGCTCCCGCTGACTCGCCTATTTGCGTCCGCGCGAGTCGGGGGCCGACCGCACGTGGCGACTCTCAGCGGCACAGTGATTTTTACCTCGAATCATCAAAGCAATATGGATACGCCCTGTATCCTTGCCGCGTTACCTGCGCACTACCGTTATCACGCGGCGGTGGCTATGTGGAAGGAATTCTTCGACGCCCATTTTCACCCCGAACGCCATACGAAACTCCAGTGGCTTGGGAACAGCTTCCTCTATTGGCTTCTGGCCCTCTTCTTCAACGCTTTCCCCTTGCCGCAAACCGAAACGGGCGCAAGCGGCTCGCTACGTTACATCGGAGACTTGGTCAGCAGCGGCTGGTCCGTTGTCTTCTTTCCGGAGGGAAGCCGAAGCGACACTGGGGAGATCGAGCCCTTTCAGCCTGGCATTGGCCTGATTGCATCTCGGCTGCGTGTACCAATCGTGCCTGTCCGGTTGCGCGGCGTCGAGAAAATCCTTCACCGCGGTCAGTACTTCCCCAGACCGGGTCACGTTGAAGTCGTGTTCGGACAGCCGTTGCATCTCGAAGGAGAGAACTATTCCGCCATCGCGAACCAAGTCGAGCAGGCCGTCCGAGCGCTCTGATCTTTCGCGAAATGGTGAACTGCATTGAGGAAGCGCCCAGCCTATGCTGCAGGCACGGGTTTTGCCCACTGCGGTAGGACAAACGGAACACGAACGCATTCGCCGCAGCGATATGATCATCGGTAAAGATTTTGTAAAGGCCGCCAGACGCGGTTAATGGCTGAAAGCTTACGTCCGCGATACGCGATCTAGGTGCTCTGGTGGCTCCAACATTTCGGCGAGCTGCTGGAGATGCTCACGACCCCGACAAGCCCGCTCCAAAGCCGCTTTTCGATCATCCAATGCTGCAATCTCCAAAATGAATGCGCCGTGATAGCGGATGTCCCGAAGTTGACGAAGAAGCGCAGACCAGTCGATCTGACCACCACCTGGAGGAAGATGGTCGTCCCCGTTCCCGTGATTGTCGCTTGCATGAACCAGGCGAAGACAAGGAGCTGAGAGCGCCACAAGGTCTCGCAGATTACAACCCAAGTGCCCGTGACCGGTGTCAACGCAGATACCAATGTCCCTGCCGCTTAGCGCCTCCAGGATCCAGAGCAGATTTTCCGCGCGGCCCGCGAAGAGATGCGGAAGCATGTTTTCCAAGACGAGGTGTACTCCTGAATTCCTGCAGTGTTGATATACCTGATCCAGGACACTCGCCGCGTTACGAAGTCGCGTGGGCCGCTCGGCGTCCGGAAAAGCGGTTTGCTCGGGCCCTGGATGGACAACAAAGTATTTGACTTGTAGAATTGCTGCCGCATCCGCAGCTCGCATCAACTCCTGCCCTGCCGCTGCCCGAGCCTCCTCATCAAGGGAGGTGATATCAATTCCGTCAGCGAAAGGAGCATGAAACGAGTGCGCTTCGAACCCAAGAGATCGAATCATGGCCGCTGTCTGATGGACGACGGGTAGATCGCGATAATCAAGATGACCTGGGTGGGAGCAGATTTCGATCACATCGAAGTCGCAATCGCGAATATCCGGCAGACAATCAGAAATCTTTGCCTTCCAACAGCAACCTGTCGACAGGCCTATTCTCCAATTCGCCATGTTGCCTCCTTCTGATCAGGGCCTCTTGGTACGGCACCAGGTTCCAACCGCATTCCGCAATTGGGCAGTACCCTTTTTCTTTGTGCGAGACACAATTAAAGTCGATGAGCTGGTCTTTTCCAGCCTCAATAAGTCCGGAAAACAGGCGAACATAGAACATCGCGCGCCAGGCGGCATCATATCGAAGCCACCGATCGTTCCAACCAAAGTCGCCGTTGTACTGAGTCCGTACGAGATCGGCGATTTGACGCGAAGGCCACCCCAAAGCCATCAGCGTCCGCGTCACATGCTGAACTCCTCCAGGCTTCAATAACCAGTCGTTGGGGTGCTCCAGAATCCAGCGGGCACAAGGAGGCAAAATCTTTGGTTGATAGCTATTCACACCGGATTTAGTGCCCGAGCCCAATTGCAGTTGATCAGAATGAAAATCTTGATGGTGAGAGGCCAGGTCGGACTTCTTATATTCGAGTAACAGATTCAGGCTTTCTTCGGATTCATCTGGAATGCGAACTGAACTCTTGGTAGCCAGATCCACTACAGCCTGCGGATCGCATCGCACGCGCAGAGCATCTTCGAGGGACATGTCGCCTAGCGGAATTTCGAACAAGGGCAGCAGTTGGCGTACGCCGTCCTGGCCAAGGCACCAGGTCAAGCTCCGCAGTTTGAGATACAGGCTGAAGGGAACGCGGATGTGCCTCAAATGGAACGGATCGCCGTACTCGGAAATATCCAGTGACACGATTTCCCTCCGGCCATTGATAGGGCCGACTTCCACTGCTGTTAGCTGGATGGGTACGGAGCAGTGCGGTGGCGCCATCGAAAGGATGCTATGCGCAACGAACTCGAGCAGCATGCCCAATCCGGCGAAGGCACGAGCAAGTCGTAAATCGATGGTCTCGCCGAACTCGATGGCCTTCCGCTCGTAGAGCGCCATCAGACTCAGCGGGACATGGCCCAGGTCGGCGAGCTGACCAAATGCCCTTGAATCCCGCCGGATCGCCCACACCAGATGGTGACCACGGCCGCCGAGCAGGTGAAGAGGTTGGATGCCAGTTACGCCGAGGATGCTTATTGCCGCCTTGACTACTGGCTGAAGGATCTGAAAAATACGATTAGCATTCAGGTAGGGTTCCACGGCGGAGTCGAAATTCTCATAATCGATGTCCAGGTCGGCAATGAGAAACTGACGGTCCCAAAGCGAGCGGCCGATTTCACAGTCACGGCCCAAGAACTCATTCAGCCTGAACACGGGAAGCAACTCTAGTCTGCATGGATCTGATCCGCCGTCGGTTCCGCAGACGTAAACTGCACTCGGGTGGTCGATTGGCGATTGTCCGAGAAATTCGAGGATACGCTCTCGAACCGCGCGATGTCCGTAATAATGCCGGATTAATTCTGCCAGATCTTTCACGGTTTGAATCAACTTTCGTTGTGCTTCTTACCGGAGGCGTACACGCATTCAAACTCGTGCAAGGCGTGTGCCGCTGGGAGCAGCAAACGAGACATGCTTTGCCGTTTCGTACTGTGATGCTCAAATCGCCACGCTTCCCGAACTACTTTCTATCCGAGTGAATATAGCGGGCTGCCAAGCGCATCTAAAGTTGGGAGATGAAAGCTGGGCCGGCGTTTTGCCGTCTACTGCGGACTGCTATGGAATCTTGCAACCTGGTCTCAGCCCTCACGCGCAGATCGTCAATCTGTCTGGGAGATTTCACGCACAGCGTGCGGAATTTGACCCAGATCGGGCCCAATTTCTGATCAATCAGCTCGCGTTTACCTCGACGAAGAGCGTCGGCGCCAGCTTTGGCTGTGAATAATCAACTGTACGCCGCGCACTTCTCTTTAGCAAAGGGCGAAGATTCGGATTCGCGAAGCAGTCGAGCTGCTGCTTCTCGACAAGAATCTGAGCGGTCTCTTTCATGCTGGATTCAAGTGATGAAGGCGATCGAGGAGCAGTCCTCAAGACGATCGGATTCTTGAGCAGCGTGGCCGCTGCCTTTCGTTGGCCCGTTGTGCCGACCACGCAATGTGGTTTCCACGTTTTGAATTCCGGATCGTTTTCGGCGTGGGCATCCACCATGGAAATGATTGGAATTTGATTCGCGGCCGCGAAACGTGTCAACTGACACAGAGAGTTAACGATGCACTCAGCGCCGGGAACGTAGAGCGCACCTTCCGGAGACAAGAAGTCAAGCTGAGTGTCAACGTCAAAGAAGACCGTCTTCACAACTCCATCATCGTCCGTGGTAGGTGGAAACGATTCA
>DATBHS010000122.1:0-25434 GCA_036557345.1 Bryobacteraceae bacterium | reverse complement strand
GCAAAGAGCCAGTTTCTCGCAAACATGAGCCATGAGATTCGAACGCCGATGACCGGCATTATCGGCATGACGGATGTCGTGCTCGAAACCGGAGTCACGGAAGAACAGAAAGATTATCTTGGCGTGGTAAAGACCTCCGCGCTGGCTCTTCTGGCGATCGTCAATGACATTCTCGATTTTTCGAAAATCGAAGCAAAAAGGCTGGATCTGGAACGGGTTGAATTTTCTTTGAGTGAGGTCATCAATGAAGTGCTCGCCAGCCTGGCGCCTCAAGCTGCCGGAAAGGAGCTGGAACTTGCCGCTAAAGTTTTCAATTCCATCCCTGACCGCCTTATCGGAGATCCCGGGAGGCTGCGGCAGATCCTGCTGAATCTGCTCGGGAACGCCATTAAGTTCACCAAACAAGGATCGGCATCACTCACGGTCGAGGGCGAGGCAATTTCGCTCACCCATGTCAATCTTAGGTTTGCAGTCAGAGATACCGGTATCGGCATCTCGCAGGAGAAGCAGCACTTGATCTTCGATGCGTTTTCGCAAGCTGATAATTCCAACACCCGGCTGTATGGTGGCACCGGGTTGGGGCTTGCTATCAGTTCCCAGCTCGTGTCGCTAATGGGCGGGCGGCTCTCGGTTGAGAGCGAGGGGCTTGGGAAAGGAAGCGTGTTCCGATTTAACGCGATCTTCGAAGTCAGGCAAGCAAGCTGTCCATACGACAGGAAAACGGGCTTCATCGAGGGTCAGCAGTTCGAGCTTGTGCCTGAAGGGCTCGGCCACAGCTAACGCAAGTCTCGCGCCATTCCGAAACCGGATCAGGCATGGCCGATCCCTGGACTCTTGGTGACGCACGCTCTCGGCGTGCCGGGCGAACTTCAGTGAGGCCTGCCTCGTCAGGGATCGGGCGTGCCGATCGGTACGGTTTAGGAGCACAGTGGAGATCGCTCTTCTGGATCTAAGGGCCCGACCGGCAAGTTTCTCCTCTCGCGGTACTTCGATACCGGGAGGCCGGCAACAGCAGGCAGGAAGAGAAACAAAAATCGATCGATATCGTTGTGCGTTATATCGCGATGCGTTATACTGTCCTTTATGAATATGCAATCGGCATATTGCAAGGTTCTCGCAATGATCTTTTCAACGGCATGCCTGTTCACAATGGGCGCTGCATCGAGATCCGGCGTCGGCAGGGAGAGTCCGAGTGCCGTTTACAACGGTGTGTGGAAAGGACAGTGGAAAGGACGAGTGTTCGTAATTCTAACGTTGAGCCCTGATGGTCGAGGCTCACTAAAGGAAACAATAGCCGTCGGGGACATACAAGTAGGCGAAAGCGGAGAAGTGAACGAGGTCACAACCGAGGCGGAAGGTCCAGTGCCGATTAGCGATGTAGATCCCAAAGAAGAGGCGCTAACATTCAGGGCAAAAAGTGATAACGACCTACTGAGCTATCGGATGAGGGTCGTTGGCAGGGACAAGGCGAAACTGCAAATTGATGACGCGCCATCTAATGTCAAGCCTTTCACATTGGAACGAGCCCTAGCGCACCACTAATCGCCTAAGTCTGGTTGCGTTTCTGAAGTCCAACGAACTGGATGTCTCCGCGTTCTTGCCCCTTAGTCCCCAGGTCTTTCACATCCTGGTCGCGCTTGCCGATCGTGATCAGCTTGGCTATGCATTATGCAAGATGTGGCGGCGAGAACAGACGGCGAGCTGCGACTCAGTCCCAGAACTCTTTATGGTTCTATGAAACGCATGCTGGAGCAAGGGCTCATCATGGAACTCGGCCGACGTGACCGCCCGGACGAAAATGATGAGAGGCGGCGATCTGGACGGGACGGTTCACTAGTGCACGATAATCGACGAGACCCGGTTGTTCCAGGTGTGTCCGTCGCGGAACCGAAGATTGCGAAGGTCCCGGACGTTCGTACGAATCTGCTGGCTGCCACCGCTGAAGTTACGGTCGTTAAAGATGACCACGCGAGAATTCCCAAATAGCCGTATGGAAGAAAGGTTATCGCCAAAGTTACCGGGAAGCCGCTCGAGGCGGTCGCCTCGTCTGACGCAGAAGTGATTGCCACTGTAATCTGCAGTCGTATAAAAGCACGCGCCGCTGGATGGGTTTGGACGTCGATTCCAGGAACTGTCCCAATTTCTGCCATGCCCGTAGTCCCACGGGTCTCGAGATTGAGCGCTCAACAAAACAGCGAAAAGAGCCGCTCCGAAAAAAATCATTAAGCAACAAATACGCTGCATATTATTTTGCCGGACTGCCGATCATCTTACCATTTCGCCGAAGAAATTATGGTCTGCTGGCTATAATCGTCTTTCCCGCTGAGGCTATGTTCGCGCTGCTGGTTGTCGATTGGTTCCCGCTGTGGCTCAGTTTACGGGTCGCAGCAATTGCTACCGTGTGCGTACTCGCGCTGGGCACGTTGCTCGCATATCTTCTCTCTCACAAAACGTTTCGCGGTAAACATCTAATCGACTCGCTGATCACGTTGCCGCTGGTCTTGCCCCCGACCGTGCTCGGCTATTATCTGTTGGTGATCGCTGGCCGGGCCTCTCCGTTCGGACATATATATGAGGCAATCTTCGGCCAGCCGCTGGTCTTCACCTGGCAAGCTGCGGTGGTTGCGGCATTTCTGCACTCGGCTCCCATCTACATCAAGGCGGCAACAGCCGTGCTCGAAACGGTGGATTACCGCTTTGAATGGGCTGCCCAGAGCCTGGGCGCATCCGAATGGCGCACGTTCTGGCGCGTCACTCTGCCTCTCGCCTGGCGCGGGCTGAGTTCGCTCGCGGCACTGAGTTTTGCTCGTTCGCTCGGGGACTTCGGTGTAACCATCATGGTTGCGGGCAATATACCCGACCAGACCCAGACTCTTTCGGTTGCCATTTACGATGCAGTCGAATCCGGCGATGGAGCTCTTGCCCGAATGCTCGTTCTGGTGGTTTCGGTCCTGGCTCTTGCCTTGCTCTGGCCCGCCGCATACCTGTCGCGGAGGAACCGCCCGGCGACGAACGTATAAGCCGGACCTTATGCGTCGCTCGACATACGTGATGGAAACGCGGTGCGTAGCTGGTGACGTAGATGAGCACTGACGCTCGCCTGATCAAGCGGCTACCGGCAATAGCAGACACGGATTCCTTCGAGCTGAATGTACATCTGCGTGCCGAAGCAGGCATCACGGTTCTGTTCGGGCCTAGCGGAGCAGGGAAGAGCCTGATCCTCAATTGCCTTGGCGGTTTTGCCCGTCCCGACGAGGGCCGCATCCTGGTGAATGATCGTCTGTTCTTCGACGCCGCCACTCACGTGCATCTTCCGCCACGAGACCGGCGCTGCGGCTACATCTTTCAGGATCATGCGCTGTTTCCACATATGACGGTCCGCGAAAATCTTTGGTTTGCTGCCGCTTCGAGATCATCGGTAGACGGCAGGCTGAACCGTCATCGACGGATTAACGAGCTACTCGAGGCATTTGAACTGACCGAGCTCGCCGGCCGCAAGCCGGTGCAACTATCCGGCGGACAGAAGCAGCGCGCCGCTCTCGCCCGCACGCTCGTGAATGAGCCGAGCCTGCTGCTACTCGACGAACCGGCGCGAGGCTTGGACGCGCGCCTGCGCGAAAGCTTCTACGAGATGCTGCGACGAACGCATGAGCAAGTGCGCGTGCCTGTTTTGCTCGTCACTCACGACTTGGATGAGTGCTTCGAACTTGCGGATTCGGTGTGTCTGATCGAGAACGGCCGCTTCACTCAATCCGGTTCTCGGGATTCGGTTTTCAAGCGGCCGGCTAACACTGAAATCGCCCGGTCGCTCGGGATCTACAACATCTTGCCCGCCGAGATCATAGCGCTGGATCCGAGCCGCAATTTGAGCCGTCTCCGCGTGTTCGAGTTCGAATTGGAAGGGCCCTACTTTCCCGGCCATCTAATCGGTGATTCCGGATACATCTGCGTGCCCTCGTCTGAGGTACACGTACGGCCCGATGCTGGGCGGCGAACGCCCAACAACCTGGTTTTTCGCGTCATTGCCCAAGCCGCATCTCCGCGGGGCGTGCGTCTGCAGTTTGAGCGCGGCGTGGTGGCCATTGTCGCCGAATCCGAGTACAAGATATTAAAGGGCAACGACCGGCTCGCGATCGAATTTCCGGCTTCTTCCATCTACTTCGTCGGAAAATAGAGAGCGATGAGGCGCTACTACATCACGGATCGCAAATCAGTCGGCGGCTTTCGTCCTCTGCTTGAAGTGATTCGCGACCAGATGCATCTCGGCGTCGACTTTATTCAGATCCGTGAGAACGATATTAGCGCTCGCGAGCTGTTTGAGTTTACGCTGGCCGTTCTCGAAGTCCGTGCCAATGAGATCCGGAGTCCGGAGCCGACGAAAGTTCTTGTTAACTCCCGTGCCGACGTGGCGCAGGCGGCAGGCGCGGACGGAGTGCATCTTCCAGCCCATGCACCCCAGCAAACCCTTCCCGGGTTGGTAGTTGCACGCTCATGCCACGCGCTCACCGAAATCCGAGCGACCAACGCCGACTTTGTAACGTTTGGCCCAGTCTTCGCGACTCCTGGCAAGGGGCCGCCAATCGGTCTCGACGCGCTCCGAGTCGCCTGTCAGCTTGGCAAGCCTGTTTACGCGCTGGGCGGAGTCACTTGGGAGAACGCGGCCGAATGCATGCACGCTGGAGCGGAAGGCATCGCCGGAATTCGCCTGTTTCAAGATCCGGAATTATAGGGCAATCAACGAGGAGTTCTGGGCACGAAGCTGATAGCGTTATCTGCCGGTTCGCGGCTCGCGCGTAGATCTCGTTATTTGCCTTGTGCGAACACTAGCCGCTAACATGAAACCAGCTTGCAGATAGCGGTCACTTTCTTTATGCTGCTGTGCCTGCCGGCACTGATCGGGGCTGAGAACCAACAAAGCACGCCGCCACAGCCAGGGCAACTCGCGCGGCACGATCAAAACCCTCCGGATAGCACTTTGCCGAACACCGTTTCCGCTCCGCCTTTTACGGTTGCCGACAAGTTCGATTACCGCATTGTCCAGAGTTTCGGATTACGAGGCCTGGGCGGCTCTCTCGTCGGCGCGGCGATTGGCCAAGCCAGGGACGCGCCTCACGAGTGGGGGCAGGGAGTAGAAGGCTTCGCCACGCGGTATGGCTCAGGCGTTGCGGGCAATCTGTCGCGTCAGACATTTGCTTTTGTCCTCGAATCCGCGCTCCACGAAGATCCTCGCTATTTTCCGTCGGACGACAAGAGAAAGAAACAACGCGCATGGAACGCGGTCAAGCAGGTGTTCATTTGCAAAACGGACACGGGACACTCGTCATTCGCATACGGACGTGTGGTTAGCCAGTTTGCGGGCGGCCAGTTTACAAACGTGTGGCAGCCGGCTAGCACCGGCTCGGTCACAGATGGCTTGGTGCGCGCGTTCATCGGACTGGGTGCGGATGCCGCTTACAATTTTATGCAGGAGTTCATATCATTTACGCGGCCGCGATCAATTCGACATAGAAGCGGCCATCCGTAGGTTGGTAGTGCGCGAAGCCACCTACGCCATAGCGGGTGGTTTGTCGCTTTCGGCGAAGTACTGATTGTAGACGTCGGCGTCGAACAGGTTCGCTATCTTGATGTCCTTCAAAGGCAACGTGATGAAGAACCGGTCGGGATCGAGAGACTCGTCCTCCAGAACGTTTTGATAGTAGACCGTCCGGTACGTTTCCAAGCTATCTTTGTCGCGATAACCGCTGGTGAAGGGCAACAGGCGGAAGTACTGCTCCTGCGGGTCCAGGTTGGGGGATGCAGTTACCCAACCCACGTACCACTTGCGGTTGTCCAGAGTTACAGATACGAGTAAATTCTCCCGTGTTGCCCGATGAAGAAGTCTCGTCAGAGCGTTTCCGTGCTTATGGATCTCCCTGTCCTTGGCCTCCTCTTTATCTATAAAAAGGTTGACAGCGCCGGCAAAGAGCAGACCCAGAGCCAGGGACAGGGAACTTTCGGCAGAGTAGGGGAATGGAAAAAACCTATACCACAGCGTCAGCCCTGCCACGCCAAAATCGAAGAGGCCTAGAAATTCAACGACGAGCCGCGCAATGCCCACCAGGCACGTTCCGGCGATTGCCGACTGAAGCAGAAGACGGTAACCATCCAGGCGCTGCGCCGCGAAGCGAAAGTAATGAGCTAGGTGAATGAAGAGGAACCCGCCCAGCAGGGGAAGCAGAAGCAGGTTGTAAGGCATCTACTTCGAGCGGATTTAACCTGCTTTTCTGGGCGTCAGGAACGTGATTGCGCGGCCGTTTCGGGGAGGGTCTTTGAGATTTGATAGCTTCTCGATTGTGCGCCGCACCTCGGGATCGCGCAGTAAGGCTCTGGCGTCTACATGCGTCCTGCCTTCAAAATCTACGTGCCAGATTCTCTCTTTTTTGGGTTCGGCCATCGCGCCCTCTCTTCTCAGATTAAACGTTTTGGCCTCTAAATGCGAGTACGAAACGAGTAATCCTCTTCATTGCGTGTGAGGTTCGGACTGTAGTAGGGATCATGAACGATGACCTTGTCCCATTTAGACCGCATCGCCGCGACCTCTTCGGGATGAGGAACCAGATCCCTGGCCGTCTTGGAGAACGCCTCGTAATGATAAAGCTGAGCATGGGGCGTATAGAGGACGCGGTAGCCTGCGCTGCCGATCTTGAGGGACAGGTCAATATCGTTAAAGGCCACCGCAAACTGGCCCTCGTCAAAGCCGCCCACTTGCCAGAACACGTCCGCGCGTGTCATCAGGCATGCGCCTGTGACCGCACTCACGTTGCGAATGACGTCCGAGAAGTCGAAATAGTGGCTCACGCTGCCTTCCAGAGCCTTGAACGCATGGCCGCAATTATCATAGAGCCCCATGATGACGCCCGCGTGCTGAATACGTCCATCCGGGTACAGCAGTTTGGAACCGACGGCACCCACTTCCGGGCGGACCGCCAGCTCCAGCATGGCTTCCAGCCACTCAGGGTTGATCACGGAGGTGTCGTCATTGAGGAAGAGCAGCACGGGGGATTCACACCGGCGCGCCCCAGTATTGTTGATCACCGAATAATTGAACGGTTTATTACGCCAGTCGAGGTAGCGAAGAGCCGGATGGCTCTGCTGCTGCTCGCGCACAAAATTCTCGATTATGTTCTGACGCGAGTTGTCGATGATCACGACCTCGAAATCGCGGTAAGTGGTTTTACTGAAAATGCTGTCCAGGTTGTCCCGGAGGACATCGGCTTTACCGCCCGAAGCAATGATGATGCTCACCCGAGTTCCGGCGGGGATCGCGTAGCGCACGCGCCAGCGCCCCGGGACGATACCCGGCTCCACTCGGGCTTGAGCGGCTGCTCTCTTACATCGCTCTTCGAGCGCTTCTCGCGCTGTGTTCAGAGCGTACTGCTTATTCTCCAGGGTTGTCGCGGTAGAGTATTCGCTCCTCCGCCAGTGATAAAGCACGCGCGAAATGTGCTGGATATTCGCAGCTTGTTCGGACGCTCTGAGGATCAGGTCATAGTCCTGGCTTCCGTCGCGGTCCGGGTTTAGGTGCCCAATCTTGTTTGCCAGATCCTGCCGTAGGATCAGCAGGTGACACATGTAGTTTTCCGATAAGAGCAGATCCGGCGACCAGTCGGGTTTGAAGAAAGGATCTGACCGCTTTCCCCTCTCGTCGATCTTGTCTTCATCGCTGTAGAGCAGATCCGCATCCGGGCTTTTATCCAGGGCCTCGCACACGTACGCGAGAGCATGCGGAGCCAAGGTGTCGTCGTGATCGAGGAAGCACACATAGTCCCCGTTTGCCAACCGCCACGCCGCGTTGCAGGCGCGTGAAATTCCTCCACGCTCTGTTTGATACGCCACTTTGATCCGCTTATCCTGTCCGGCGAAGCTCTCGAGAATTTCGCGGATTGCGGGTTCCGATGAACAGTCGTCTGCGATGCACAGCTCCCAGTTGCTGTATGACTGGCCGACCACGGACTGAATAGCGGCCGCCAGCTCGGCAGGGTTCGTATTATAAACCGGCATCAAAACGCTTATGAGAGGCCGGCATTGCACGCTCATGAGTTTGAGTTCGATCACTTCATCGTCGGGGTGCTCGAATTCATGGATCCAGCGCTCATAATCGGAGGCAAAGCCCTTCTCGTGGTCGATGGTGACGGCGGTCCGCACCTCGGCGAGAATCGAGCTCTTGGAAATCAGGCGGACCAGAATGGAGTGGCGGCCGTTGGGCAGAGGAAGTGTATTCAATTCCGCAACGAATCCCGAGCGCCCGGTTCGATCGAGGTCCGGATGGGATTTTTTGACATCCGGGCGTACAACGGAAGGCACTACTTCGACGACCGGGAGGCCAAGGATCTCAACCTGGATGCAATCCACGCCGCGCTTCGCCAGCGCCCACCCGCGAACGGAGATGGTTCCGCTGCGAGGCCGTAGATCCCTGGCCTTCGGCTCGTCGCAAACGAGATAGGAGTTCTCGCGCCCTCTTGCGACCATTTCGCTGGTCGATGAATAGCGCGAAGGCAGGATACGCTTGACCAGGTTGCCGGTGGCACTGAGGGTACGCCACACACGCCCGGAGAGTAATTCCATCAGAATGCGGTCGAGCCGCGCAATGGAGGTCTCGTGCGTTGTCAGTTGCAACTGCTGTTTATCCAGGAGTTCGAGCGCCCTGGTGAGCTGGCGCTGAGAAATGCGAAATTCCGATCTGAGCTGCTCGAGCGCCTCCTGGCTGGCGCGCAACTGCGCTTCTAGCTCGTCCTGCTGAACCATTCTTTAGAACAATCGTTGGTGTCTGAAAAGGGGATCCGCTTGCTCACACGCACGGCCCGGAACCTTCTAAACACCATACCAGCTTGCGAAAATATGTAGCGGGAAGATTGAGGGTGCGAAATGTTCCTTTGAATATGATGCCGCCGCTGCAACAAGGTTGGCGGCGACTGCGTCGCGGGCTACCGGCCTTTGTAAAGGGCGCGGTGCGCCGTCAATCGGACCTGCTGCTGCCCAATCGCGAGGTTCGCGAGTACCGGAACTGGCTGCGCAAGCGAGAGCAGCAAACAAAAGAGCGCTACCACGAGCCGCCCATGCCGGGTTTGTTATCGATTCTCACGCCGGTATGGGACGGCAGCCCGGTTCCGTTTTTGAAGAGGCTGGCCCGGACGATCATCGAACAGAATGAGGGCGGAGCCTGCGAGTGGGTCATCCTCGACAACGGTTGTTCAAAACCTTACCTGCTGCGGTGCTTGCAAGACCTGGCCCGCTACGAATGGGTCAAGCTGATTCCCCTGCCTGCGAATATCGGTATCACGAGAGGATTGCGCCAGTGCCTCGAGCGAGCTCGTGGGCGATACGTTCTGGCGGTCGACGCAGATGACTACCTGCATGCCAATGCTCTGCGCATCGTGGCATCTTTCATCGTTTCGGCGCGGTATCCTCCGCTGCTCTATAGCGACGAAGACAAAGTGATTGGCCCGGCATTGAGCCACCCGAGGTTTTATCAACCTTATCTGAAACCGGATTGGGATCCCGTTCTCGTGCTCAACTCCGCCTACATTGCACATTTGGGCATTGCGGATCGCGCCAAGGCGCTGGAACTTGGAGCGTACAGCGATCCAGAAACAGAGGCCAGCCCCGACTGGGATCTGTTTGTGCGTTTCATGGTCGCCGGGTATTGGGCGACGCATATTCCGGAAGTTCTGTATGGTTGGCGCGTGCACGCCAGCTCAACCGCGGACGATGCAGCCAGTAAGCCGCAAGTCGATGCGTCTCAACAGGCGGTGCTGCAGAGCTTCCTGAACGCCACCGGGCATGCTTGCAAGTTTCGGGTTGAACGCAGTCCGTTATTCGGAGCCGCGCCGCACTGGATGCTCGTAAGGAAACAGGATGGAGTAGCGGCTGCCCGCGCGAGCGTAGTGCTGGACGAATCGGATGCGCGAGCCGATGCCCTGAGCCTGATGTCTCTGGCTGAAGAACTCAGTGAAACGGACGGTTTCCTTCACCTTGCCGGCCAGGATGTGGAGATTGAGAATCCCGGGTGGTTACACGAGATCTTGGGGATCACAGACTTACACCTGGATACGGTAATGGTCGGGGGGCGTATCTGGAACACGGCAGGCAGGATTACAGGGGCCGGTCGGTATTTCGGCTTCGGCGGCGTATGCGGTGACCCAAACCGCGGACGTGCAGTTGACGACCCGGGCTATTTCGCGCAGATGTGGAAACAACGTTCTGTCAGCGCTGTTTCCACTCAGGTCGCGGTAATCAGGGCGCGCTTCTTAGTCGATGTGTTGCGCAACACCCCCAAGGATGCAACCGTGGCATTTCTCGGTACATGGGCGGGAGCGCATGCGATTCGAACAGGGAAAAGGATTGTCTATTCACCGTTCATTGGCGGTTGTTCGGATCTTGATTGGGATACCCTCGTGGGGCCAGAAGAAAAGAATCTGTTTGCCCGGCTTAATGCGGATCTGATTCCGGACCGGCGATTCTACTCGCGGAACCTTTCCCTGACGAAACCGTTCGGTCTGAGCGAGGTAATGTAGCGGCGAGGCATCCTCGCCTTTGGGGTCTCATTTACCGGCAGGCTGTTTCGGCCCGGCAGTAGCGCGCACTTGCTTCACAATGACGTTGTCGTCTTCATCGAACACCCGGATGGCCACGTCCTGGCCGGCTGGGAGATTCAATTTGTAATGAAGAGTCTGCGAATCCGTTACTTTGCCCAAAGGTTGCACCAAGACCCATTCACCGCCGTTCGCTGAATACTCCGCCTTGCTGATCCAGCTCAAGTCGTCATGGGCGGTAAAGGCGATCGTCGCCTGTTGACCCTGTGCCGCGATCGACAAGTCTGTGAACTCAGGTGGAGTATTGTCGATCGTGAATGGATCAGTTTCGAGTGAGCCTGTTAATGCCTCGGCTGGCGTGTTGCCCGGTGCGTCGCTTGCTGTTACGCGAACAGTATAACGGCCGTCGGGAAGTGCCGTCGAATCGAATGCGAAGAAACGATCTTGCAGCTTGTCCTTCAAAAGCCTCCAGAACGAATCGTGTTCGCGCTGAATTTCCACTTTATAGACGAGCGCATCATCGTTAGCGTCGCTCGCGCTCCATCGTACGGTCACAAAACCTTTGTTGTACTGTAGCGTGGCGGTGCCAGCGCTTTCCAATGTCACAGTTGGGAGCGGCTTCTTTTGGCCGACTGCCTGAAGCGTAAGTGTCGCCGGAGAACCAGACTGCGCAACGGACCTCTCCAATTGGGACGTGCCCGGTGCTTGCCGGTAATTAAATGGCGCAATGTCGATCTGCTGCACCTTCGGCGCGACGTTTTTCGGAAGATAGCCGATTTCGATAGCGCTAATCTCCGGCGATTGATCGTCGGCTGAACGGCCAAGCGTCAACCTGTATTGAAGGAAGCGCGCCGGAGGAGATGCAACCGCCCCACCCGCTTCGGCAACCGGCACCTTGGTCCAGCCGCTCCAATTGTTCTCGGGATTATTCAGATTACCGCTCCGGGTCTCCAGCGCAATCTCTCCGCCATGCCTGATGGATTGAACATGCGCATTGCCCCAATAGGCGAAATCATTTGTATCCAACGTCTCGCTTTCCAACGTTCCGCTCATTTGAAGGCCCGGCCCAATGGAATAAAGATTCCCGACGTTGCCGGTGGCAGCGTAAATCACGCCGTTCCGGCCCTGCAGCAAAACTGTGACTTGTGTCGGCGGAGCATTTAGGAGTTCAGTGAAAAGCTGATCTGAATCGATCCTATAGATGATGCCCTGGTTGCCCGTTCCGAGTAAAGGTCTACCGGACACATCCAGCGCAATGGCATAAGCCAGGTCCGTCGAAGATTTCCAGATCTGTTCCGTGAAACCGTCCTTCTGGATCCGGTACAGGGCCGAGCCCCCGGTGATGCTCGCGTTTACCGCGCCTATGAGAGGCACGCTCGGCGGCGCTGTTCCGACACGTATCGTACCGCCCGTACCGCCCGGCGAGGCTGGTGGAGTGGGTGCGACGGAAGGAGTCGGATTTGCAACTGACACGCCGGCCGGCTTGTTGCCAACTGCCGCGGCATATGTTACCCCATCGTGCTCTGCTACCGCTGTCACTTCGCGCTTGTCGGTCTGATACAGAACGAAACCTCTGCCTTGCGGCGTGATGCGGATAATGAGCCCACCCGGTTCAGTGCCGACGATGAGATTCCCGGAGCTGGCGAGGATCATGGATCGCGCGTGGGTGTCATTGGTTTCGAAGAATTTCGAGCCGTGGCCATCCGGCGTGACCTTATAGATAACGCCGGAGTCGCCGGTTGCGACGAACAGGTTTCCCTGCCGGTCAAACACCATAGCCCAGATGTATTTGCAATTCGGATTGAAAAACAGTTGAGGCTTGCCGTTTTTCTCTATGCGATAGATCTTGGCATCCGGCAGAACGGCGGCATAGATTCGGTCCTGGGCATCAACGGCGAGCGCGTGCACCTCCAGTCCCGGCAGTTCCGCAAACACTCTCGGCTTACCGTCTGGAGCCAGCGCGAAGACTTTCGTAGTCGCTCCGGTGGGCGCCCCGCCGGCGTAGAAAAGCGTTCCCTTTGAATCTTGTGTGACTGCCCACAGATACGGAACAGTTGTGCTATCCAATTCCTTGAACTCGGGCGCAAGCGATATATGCCCGTCGCTCCGGATCGACAGGTGTCTGGAAGTCCCTCGCTCGAAATCGCCTTGATCGGCTTGCTCCCAGACGTGGGTTTCGACTGCGAGGGAAATAGACGGCGCAGCCCAGAGGCATAAAACGGCTGCCGCCCGGTACAAGACCGAGTAATTTTGCATGATTCTGTGCAGGAGCCCTTCAGTTCACGAAAATTTTCAATGCATAGCTGCCCGTGACGACCAGGTCAAACGGCACAGACGTTTCTTCGTGCGCGCTCTCGGGAGCACTCACAAACTCGTGGTTGGTCGCCCGGCCGCTCTGCATTACGTTCAGTATCGATGCCGGCAAACTCGGCAGAACTTTCTCGTCCGAGTAAACCGTTGGTTGCGAATCGATCAACGAAACGTACAGCCGGCTGTTGCTGCGTTCTTCGTTCAGCATTGCCACGGTCTGTGGAATGTCGTCGATTCGATTCAGCGAGCTGGCGATGTTCTGAAACCGGCTCAACGTTTCGGCATCGCTGAAAAGGATCTGGTGCGGGCCATGCGCCAGGCCGGGTGGGATCTTCAGACTGATGGTTCGCTCCATACGCTCGCCGTGATAGGGCCGAAGGAAAACTTTAACCGGAACCTCGCTGCCGCATCTTACCTTGTTATCCGCCATCCAGGCCGATTCGATCTGGGCAGTTCGCCGTTCCGGCAGCAAATCCACGCTGACGTTCACGGCGTCAAGTCTCGGCAGTTTGTCCGCGTTCACGAACAAGCGATTGAATTTGTCACCCCACCAGCCTGCCAGCAGCATGGGCGCCGGAACCGGCGTGCCGGCCGGGGCCTGCATAGTGGTTAGCTCGATGCGATGTTGCCCCTGCACTTGCAGCTCGCCGTGGAGGCGTAACGTCGATTCGTCCGAAAAATCGTTCAATTGCGAAACAGAGTTAAACAGCGTGGCCATCATCAGGTAGGGGGTCCACTTTTGATCGACGAAGACACTGAATCGGAAGTCGCGCGAATTGTGGACGGTGTTGTCCCGGTTGTACGAGCGCACGCGCATCGTGACCGGAATCATCTGCGCGGTGGCTCCCAGTTCCCCTTCGATGGCGCTATGGCGGTCTTGCCTTAGGGCCCCGACAACTTCCGTAGCGTTGCCTATTTTGGTCGGCTGATAAGAAGAGGCGAGCGTTGTCAGAATTTCGTGTTTGGCTATCGGCATGTCCACCGGGCCAAGATTAAACATCGGGTGGCCAAACGCGAGCACGCGCCTGCCGTCGTTATACGTGACAGTGCCCCCGCCCGTCATCGTCATGTCGCCGGCAACAAGCACGGCCGCAATACTTTCCCCCGGCTGCATCGAACTTGCCCAGTCCGGCGCCGGCTTCGCGGAATCGAGAGACCCGCCCGCTCCCCCCTGGGCGACAGCCAGTCCGAGCTGGTTGAAGATCGGGCTGAATTCCTTGATCGCATCGGCGCTGAAACCGGACATCGTGATGGGAGTCGCGATGGGGGTCATCATCGGCGCCTCAGGCAAGTTTCCCGAAGAGCTTGCTGCCATTACCCGCGTAAGCAGGCCGCTAGGCAACGGCAGCGATGTCTTGGCTTGAATTTTGTCGGGCGTTCGGGCGTCCGCAGGCCGGCCCGTGTCGAATGATTTCACATCGAGCATGAGCTGGATCGGCGTGATGCCGCATATAGAGTCGGGCGAAAAGACACTCAGTCGAAGCGAAATAGCCCCGAGCAGCTTGCCGTCGATATAAACCGGGCTCCCACTCATGCCGCCCGCCACGTTTGTCCGCTCCGCTTTGCCTGTCAGCTTCGCGAGAATGATGTCTTCCTTTGGGCCCCAGGCGTTCTGCCAGGTCCCTATGATTTCGACCGGCACCGCTTCCGGTTTGCTTCCTTGAAAAACGGTCCACGCCACACCCTTCATGCCGGGCTTCACGGCACTTTCCGGAAACAGCTGCACCTTCCCCGCTCGGGGCGGAACGGTGACGTTAGGAATCTCGTGCTCCGGTGCGGCCGTCGCCAGCCAACAAAAGAAAATCACGGAGCCGACAAAAGCTTTCGAAAACATAGGGGAACTTCTAAAAGGACGGAATCACCGGATGTCCAACATTATGACGCAGCAGAAGCGAGCTTTGCCGAATAGGCGCGAGGACCGCTTCCGCTTCTTCGCGTTAATCTCTGTTCATAGTGCGCATGATTTGCCGTTTCAAGCCGCGAGACGTGCGAAAGTGGAGTTGTAGACTGGAAACGACACGGGAATCCGTGTGGTCTTAGCGGGAGAGGGCACATGATACGCCAAACATTCACATTTGTAAGCTCCTTTATGCTTTGTGCATCGTTGTCGATTGGCTTGGCTGCGGCTGGGCAAAACAAAGCGGCCAAATCTGGAGACGCGGCGAAAGGCAAGGAGCTTTTTGAGCAGTGCGCCGTCTGCCACAATGTCGATACCGACGAGAAGAAGATGGGTCCGTCCCTGAAGGGTTTATTCAAAAAGAAGACTCTGCAAAACGGCAAACCCGTGAACGACGAAAACGTTCTGAATCAGATAAACAATGGCGGAAACGGTATGCCGGCCTATGCTGACATGCTGTCGGCCGATGACAAGGCAAATATCCTCGCCTATTTGCACACTCTCTAAGAGATCCAGCCCTGCTCGCTTCAGGTCTGTAAGCGAATCGCCCGCCGGCCATCTCCGTCCGCCAGCCGGGTCGAAATTCCGATAGACTCCTGAGTTCGGGAGACCACCTCATGAACGGCAACATGATGCCGTACCAGCTCACTCTGACTTCGATCGTGAGGCACACCTGCCGGCTGTTTCCCGACACTGAGATCGTCTCTCAGTTTTCGAACAAGGCTCTGTGCCGTCAAACGTATCGTGAATTCTTCGACCGCACCCTGCGACTCGCCGCGGCTTTTCAGGAGGCTGGCCTTCGCCGGGGAGATCGTGTCGCTTCTTTGATGTGGAATTCGCACGCCCATCTGGAAGCGTATTTCGGCGTGCCCGCCGCCGGTGGTGTCCTCCACACTCTCAATCTCCGCCTTCATCCGAGTGAGCTCGTCTACATCATCAATCACGCCGAAGACCGTTTCTTGATTGTGGACGAATCGCTCCTGACAATTTACGAGCAGGTTCGCCGCGAAGCGCATTTCGAACGCGTGTGGGTCGTAACGCTTTCCGGTAAACCACCGGCTCCATTGGAGGATTACGAAGAATGGCTTGCCCACACACGTGGCAATACTGCGTTGCCCACTCTCGCGGAAGACGACGCCGCGTCGCTCTGCTATACCTCAGGAACTACCGGCAAGCCCAAAGGTGTGCTGTATTCTCATCGGGCGCTGGTGCTGCACGCGTTAGCCGTGTCGCTGCCGGACCAGCTTAATTACAGCCGCCACGATGTTGTGTTGCCCGCCATCAACATGTTTCATGCCAACGCCATGGGTATGGCTCATTGTGCGACCCTCGTCGGCGCCAAGCAGGTCTTCCCTGGTCCGTACCTGCAAGCCGAGTCTCTGCTCGACTTAATGGAAAAGGAGCGCGTGACGATCGCCGGCGGCGTGCCAACTGTCTGGCTCGCCGTCCTCGAAGCGTTGGACCGGGATCCCCACCGCTGGAGGTTGATGCCCCAATTGCGCCTTCAGGTCGGCGGTTCGGCAGCGCCTGAGTCTATGATTCGTCGGTTGGATCGTCACGGCATCCGACTCATTCACGTCTGGGGCATGACCGAAACCACCCCGCTTTGCACCATCAGCACGTTGAAAAACGGCATGGAAAATCTGCACGAGGACCGCCAAATAGAAATTCGCGCCAGACAAGGTCTTCCCGAGCCGTTCGTGGATCTGCGCGCCATGGCAGACGACCGCGAAGTTCCCTGGGATGGCGCGACTCTCGGCGAATTACAGGTTCGCTCGCCCTGGGCCGCGGCGCAATATTATCACTTTCCCGAGGCCCGGGACCGCTGGACGGAAGACGGTTGGCTTCGCACCGGGGATGTCGTGAACATCGATCCCGAAGGTTACATTAAAATCGCTGATCGGACCAAAGACCTGATCAAATCCGGAGGCGAGTGGATCAGCTCCGTTGACGTCGAAAACGCACTCGTTGCGCATGCTGCTGTCAGAGAAGCCGCCGTGATTGGCGTGCCCCACCCGAAATGGCAGGAGCGGCCGTTCGCGGTGGTGGTTCTGAAGGACGGACTCCACACGACGCCCCGGGAGCTTCACGACTTTCTTGCGGAGAAGTTCGCCAAATGGCAACTGCCGGATGCTATCGTGTTTGTACCCGAGCTGCCTCACACCTCAACGGGCAAATTACTCAAATCCGAGCTGCGGAAGCAGTATCAAAACTGGACTTGGACGTAGCCTGCCTGGTTTGACTCGCGGAACGAGGCGGCACAATTGAAGCGCGCCAGCCGCTTTCATTGCTTGTGCTTTAGCTGTGCAGGTTGATACCGAGCTTCTTCAGTTCTTCAGCGTAATAGCGCTTGTGGAGAAGATCGTACTCTTCGCCGCCTTCGGTGATGTCACGCTTCTGCGTGCGGATCTTCTGCCGGGCGGCGCGGTCGATCCGGTCTTCCATTTGCAGAATATCGGTCATTTCGCGGACCAGCGCCAGGCGAAGCTCATTCGGATCTTTGCGGACACGGAATTCGCGCGATTTACGCAGCACCGTAACGATCTTGTGCGAGAGATCATTGACTTTATCGCGAGAAAGCTTCATGGCATCACCTGTGTCGCGGCCCGATGCGCGGATTACCTTCCGCTGGGCAAGTAGCTGGTTCTTGATCTTTCGGAACATCTCCTGATAAGAGACATTCTCACGGCGCATATAGTCGCTGTACTGGTCCAGCAGGTCGCGAACCTCGTCATTCAACCTGTCCTCAACCGAGAGTTCCTCCTGGATGATCTCAGCGATCACCCCCGCGGCCACCGTCGGATTGGAGGTTTCAACGAACGCGGGGCTCAGCCGGTTGACGAGTTGCCTGGACAGGTAACCCACAAATTCCCTCGCCAATAGCATCCGAGCGCTAGTTTAGCAAGAGGATCAGCCTTCGCCGTCGTCTTCACCGCGGTGGTGGGCAAGAAACTCGTCGTCAATCGGCCGACGCCCCTGGTAGCCGTCCTCGACGTGATGCCAAAAGCCGATTCCCGATTCTCCTAATTTCCAGCACAAGTAGACTTCCTGGTCGCGGTACAGCGTGGGGAAATCAATTAGCCCGATGTCGACATCCTTGAGCTGGCAACCAATCGCCTGAATCTTCTCCACGGCGGCTTTCAGCCCACGGCCGGAAGCGTCTTTACGCGCGCGCAACTGAAAGATTCGGTCGTGCGAAGGAATCATTCCGCCCATCAGCGCGATCCGCTGCGAGATATTGCTGAGCTCCGTGTCGACCTGTTCGTAAGCGCGCTTTTGTTCCTGTAGGGCGCGGAGGAGACGTTCTACTTCCGGAAGCAACTTTTCCGCTTCGAGCAGGGTAAAGAATCTCGGCACAAGTTTGTAGCGGCCGGGCATGCCCGGATTCGGCATGCCCATCCTAACATCTGATGGATGTGATGCCGTCTCCGTAACGGTTGGGTTTGTTGGTTCAGCGTGAAGGCCGAAGTTTTCGCGAGGGCTCGCATCCGCAATTACATTGTGAGGACGGCACGGAACCGGGGCTTGCCCTCTACAACGCGTTCATACGCCTTCGGAGCCTCGGCCAACGGGTACGTCTCGACTATCGTTTTGACCTTTCCTTGTGCCACCAAATCAAGAGCTTCGTATAGATATTCGGGACCGTTTTGCTGGCTGCCAATCACACGAATGCGCTTACTGATGAGGTCCATCAGAGAAATCGAGATCGGCTCCGCGTCTGCGCCCATCGTGACAAGCCGGCCATCCGGCCGCAGTCCCTGAATGCTATCCACCATGGACTTGGCCGAATTGGAAGTACTGAGGATTACGTCTGCACCTCCCGCCGCGGAAAGGCTCTTTCCATCACGGACAATTTCATCCGCGCCGAGATCGCGGATCATCTTGTCTTTATCAGGGGAGTGCGAAACTGCGATGGTTTCGAATCCTGCCGCTTTCGCGTATTGCACTGCCAGGTGACCAAGCCCGCCGATCCCGAGCACGGCCACGCGCTCATGCGGCTGGGGATCGGCCCAGCGGAGCCCGCTATAAACGGTGTAACCGGCGCAGAAGATCGGGGCTGCCTGCTCGTAGGAGACCTTGTCGGGAATCAAATAAGTGACGTCAGCATTCATGAGCATGTACTCCGCGTGACCGCCCTGTACATCGAGGCCTGTACCCTTCAGGTAGGGACAGAACATCCGGCGACCGCGCTGACACCATTCGCAGCGTCCACACGTGGATTGAATCCATGCGGTGCCCACCCGGTCGCCTACCTTTCGCGTGGTGACGTCGGGCGATGCGGCAACGATCTCGCCGACCGGTTCGTGACCTAGGATTCGAGGGAATGGTCCTGGAATGTGTCCGAGTGTTTCATGCACGTCGGTATAGCAGATACCGCTTGCGCGCATCTTCACCAGCACTTGACCGGGTCCGGGTTGCGGCTGAGGAACATCTTTGATCTGCCAGGAACTACTTACAGCGGGTACGACCGCAGCTTTCATAAACTCTTCCTCCCAGGGCGATTCGATGCACGTACACGTGCGCTCGATGCACGATTCTGCATCCCCGATTGCCAATCGCATCCAAGCTGAGTTGAGGATCAGTTGACGCATGATCGGTTACTCGTCAGTTGGGGCTCGCGTTGCCGGTCGAGTGGGCTCGGTCATATTTTCTCTTCTGCCTCGCCCTTCGGGAAGCGGCTCCTTGAGGTCGGATCGTATCTGATCGCTGATGGCGATAGCTAGCTTCCTCGCCGCTATCCTGAATCTTGCGCATCGGCATACATACCTCTACGGCTGGGGCTCTGGAGCGCTCGGCGATCAAAGCTCACGAGCTCGGCGCCAATACGTTTCAGATCTTTTCAGCGAGCCCGCGCATGTGGCGCGCCAAAATTCCAGACAAAGAGCAGGTAAAGCGCCTCAAGGAGCTGCGCGAGAAATACGATCTGCATCCGCTCGTCATTCACGACAACTATCTGATTAATCTCGCAGCGCCTCCCTCGACGATCCGCGAGAAGTCGATCGACGCCTTTCGCGGCGAGTTGGAGCGCGCCCTTGTCATCGGGGCCGACTACGTGGTCGCGCATCCCGGAAACTACAAAGGGCTGACGGTCGAGCAAGGCATGCTGAACGTGGCGGAAGCCATCATTCTCGCGTGGCGGGAAGTCGATCCAGACCTGCGGCGCAATGCGAAGGTGACGATTCTGTTTGAGAATACCGCCGGAGCCGGCGCGCAGCTTGGCGGCAAGCTGGATGAACTCGCCGCTATTCAGCATCTGGTGACCTCATACCTGGACATACCCGTCGGCTATTGCCTCGACACCTGCCACTGCTACGTCAGCGGCTTCGATATCGCGACGGAACAGGGCTTGACCCGGCTGATACAAACCGCTTCGGAGGTGCTGGGGTTGGACAACGTGCCTGTGATTCACAGCAATGATGCCAAAACAAAACTAGGCTCGCACTGCGACCGCCACGCCCATATCGGCTCTGGTTATATTGGTTTAGAAGGCTTTCGTCGCATTCTGAACCATCCGGATTTGCGCGAAAAGGCGTTCATCCTCGAAACTCCCGTCGACAAACCGGGTGACGATTTTCGTAATGTCACGGCACTGAAGGAGCTGGTATTCCCGAAAAAGCGTTCGACCACAAAGAAATCGAGCCGAAGTGGCATGAGCAGTGGCTGAATGACCCGCAGCTGTACGCGGCCGATGCGCCGCACAGGCCCAAGTATTACGTGCTCGAGATGCTGCCTTATCCAAGCGGCAAGCTGCACATGGGGCACGTTCGCAACTACTCGATCGGCGATGCGCTCGCGCGTTACATGTGGATGCGCGGGTACAACGTATTGCACCCGATGGGCTGGGACGCGTTCGGCCTGCCTGCCGAGAACGCGGCCCTGAAAGCAGGGCGCGACCCGCGGGAATGGACGTTGAGCAATATCGCCCATATGAAGGCACAGATGCAACGCATGGGATTCGCGCTCGACTGGAACCGCGAAATCGCCAGTTGCGAACCCGAATATTATCGCTGGAACCAGTGGTTCTTTCTGAAAATGTTCGAGCGCGGCCTCGCTTATCGCAAGGAGGCGCTGTTGAACTGGTGTCCCGAATGCGCCACCGTCCTGGCCAATGAACAGGTGGTAAATGGATGTTGCTGGCGGCATGAAACCACACCCGTGGAGCAGCGCGCCATGCAGCAGTGGTTCCTGAAAACCACCGCGTACGCAGCCGAACTGCTGGACGACATGAAGCAGCTCGAGGCCGGCTGGCCCGAGCGCGTGCTTGCCATGCAGCGGAACTGGATCGGGCGGTCCGAGGGCGCAGAAATCGATTTTGCGCTGGAGAACGCTCCCGATAAAATTCGCGTCTTCACCACTCGGATCGATACCATTTATGGCGCGACATGCCTTATTCTCGCCCCTGAGCATCCGCTGGTTAGCGCACTAATGACCGAAGTGACCGAGCGGTTGAGGATCAAGGAAATGATCGACGCGACCGCGCGCCAGGATCCGGCGAAGCTCGAAAAGGCAGGGCTATTCAGCGGGCATTATGCGATTCATCCTTTCAGCGGTTCCAGGTTGCCCATTTGGATCGGCAATTTCGTGCTGATGGGCTACGGGACCGGAGCGATCATGGCGGTGCCGGCACACGACGAAAGAGATTTCGAGTTCTGTCGGATGTATGGCATTCCGGTAGTTCCGGTGATTCGCCCCGAAGATGGCGTTCTTGCTGATGGTGAAACTATGACGGCTCCATTCTCCGGCTATGGCGTGCTGGAGAACTCGGGTCAATGGTCAGGCCTGCCCAGCGTAGAAGCACGCCAGAAAATGGCGTCGTTCGCGAACCAGAACGGGTTTGGCGCGGAAGCTATCACGTACCGCCTCAAAGACTGGGGCATTTCGCGGCAGCGCTACTGGGGTACGCCGATCCCTATCATTTACTGTGATCGATGCGGAGTAGTCCCGGTACCGGAAGGCGATTTGCCCGTCCGATTGCCTTTGCACGTGAAGATTACGGGGCAAGGCGAATCACCGTTAAGATCGGTGGCCGAGTTCATGAATGTGCCGTGCCCGCGCTGCGGTTCCGCTGCGCGGCGCGAGAGCGACACCATGGACACCTTTGTGGATTCCTCGTGGTACTTCTACAGGTACTGCGACCCGCATAATGATGGCGCTCCGTTCGATTCGCGGCTTATCGCTCAATGGTTCCCGATCGATCAATATATCGGCGGCATCACGCATGCCATCCTGCACCTCATCTATTCGCGCTTCTGGACCAAGGTCATGCGCGATCTGGGCCTGGTTTCGAACAGCGAGCCGGCCAATAACCTGTTCACGCAGGGCATGGTTCTTAAGGATGGCAGCGCGATGTCGAAGTCGAAGGGCAATGTCGTCGATCCCGACGAGATGGTCGACAGGTATGGTGCCGATACCTGCCGGCTGTATACGCTCTTCGCCGTTCCGCCCGAGAAAGACATGGACTGGAACGAATCGAGCGTCGAAGGACAGCGCCGATTCCTGGCCCGGCTGTACAAGTTTGTCACGCGCAATGCCGGCCGCGGCGGGAATGGTGATTTCAATGATGCAGACCGGCAGGCCCTTCGCAAACTTCATCAAACCGTCCGCAAGATCACGAACGATTTCGACAGCCGCTGGCACTTCAACACCTCTATCGCTTCGCTGATGGAGTTGGTGAACGAGCTGTACCAGTTGGAATCGAAACTCTCACCGGCTCCGATCCGCGAAATCTGTGAAAAACTGACTTTGCTTCTGGCGCCCTTTGCTCCGTATACCGCTCAGGACCTGTGGGAAGGCTTAGGCGAAAGCGGCCCGATATTCCGCCATTCCTGGCCGGCTTTCGACCCCAACCTGGCTAAAGAGGATCTGGCCGAAATTCCAATCCAGGTAAATGGGAAATTGCGAGGACATATTCACGTGGCGTTCGGGACTCCACGAGAAGATCTGGAGCGCCTTGCCGTGGCGAACGAAAAGGTAAAGCAGTTCGTCCAAGGGAAACAGATCGCCAAAGTTATAGCAGTACCCGACCGCCTGGTGAATATCGTCATCAAGCCAGAGCCCCGCCCGTAAGCAAGGGATCTTCCCTTGTCCAGAACCCCGCCCGTAAGCAAGCAGGTTGGCACAACCATGCCGGCGAGCTTGCCGCGACACAGCAGCTAGCTCTGGTTTCCGGATCCGTCAGTGCCCTTAGCATGCTCCTTGCGCCACTGCTGCATTCGCTCTTTCCTCTGCTGCTGCATCTGGTCGAAGATCTGTTTCTGGTTATCGTTCAAGACAGCTTTGATCTTGGTGTCGCTATCTTCGCGGACGGTCTGCATTTTGGCGCGCCGGTCCTGCTGTGACAGCGAACTGTCGCTGAAGATGCTCTTCATCTGCTGTTGCTGATCGGTCAGAATCGGCAGGATCTTGTTCTGCTGGTCCTCGGTCAGGTTCAGCCGCTTGGCGAGCATTTTGACTTGCCGATCCGGATCCATCTGCCGGCGGCCGTGCGTGGCCTGATTACTCTCCGGCGCCGGCGCTTGGTCTTGTGTCTGAGGCGCCGCAAGCGCCAGACCTGTTCCCAGAATGGTGGAAACGGCTAATGTAACGATTTGTCTTTTCATGTGCTTCTTTCTCCGGGAGATTTTCTCTTCCCAAACGCAAAGACGGCCAGGCAGTTTATATGGTTAGCTGTTGCCCTGTTAAAGTTTGTTTAGTTCGATTAGAGCGAACCGGCGATGAATCGTCCGGCTCTGACTGCTGTTGAATCGTCATGAAGGAGGCCAGGAATTGACGCTGGAGGCATTCTTCTCCGGTGTGGTACTGTTCGCCGTTATCATCGTCGCTGTCTACCTTATGTCCTCGATTAAGGTCCTGGCCGAATATGAGCGCGGCGTCATCTTTCGCCTGGGACGTGTGCTCCGCGAGCCGAAGGGGCCCGGACTCATCCTGGTTTTCTCCCCGATTGACCGGATGGTCCGTACCTCTTTGCGCATTGAGGCGATGGAGGTTCCCCCGCAAGACTTGATTACGCGCGACAACGTAACGGTTAAGGTGAATGCCGTTCTGTACTTTCGCGTTGTTGACCCGAACAAAGCCATAGTTCAGGTTGCGAATTACCTATACGCCACCAGCCAGCTTGCTCAGACCACATTGCGCAGCGTGCTGGGAGAAGCAGAACTCGACGAACTCCTCAGCCAGCGTGAGAAGATCAACATTCAGTTGCAGGGAGTCCTCGATGAGCACACTGGTCCTTGGGGAATAAAAGTCACCATGGTGGAAGTGAAGCAGGTCGATTTACCCGATCAGATGATTCGTGCTATCGCAAAACAGGCTGAGGCGGAACGCGAGCGCCGCGCCAAGATCATCCAGGCCGAAGGCGAGTATCTCGCAGCGGAGAAGCTCACCATGGCCGCTGAGTTGATCCAGAAGCAGCCCGTTGCCATTCAGTTACGCTATTTGCAAACGTTGCTTGCTATCGGAGCCGAGAAGAACACCACGGTTGTCTTTCCCTTGCCGTTGGATCTTTTGATACCCTTCTCCCGGCTGGTCGAGAAGCTGGCGTCGCGGGCGGAATCCGGCTCCTAGCGGCTACGAACTTTTTACTTGACAGGCCGTGGCCCGCGAGGCGATTCCTACCAGGTGATCGGCGTGGCGAAGGATATCCGAGGCGCGTTGCTTGGCCATTCGGACTCGCGCTTCGTCTATTTACCGCTGCCTCGAGAACGCTGGAATGATGCAGCATTCTGGCCGCATATCTGCCTGCGCGGCGCGCCACGCAATTGCTGCGAGCCGCGCAAATAAGAACGCAGGAGTGGCTGTAAACCCGCCCAAATCTCACCCGCTTGCGTGTCCGAAACCGCTCTCGTGCGGCGCTAGCACCGCCGCTACATACCCCAACTTGTCCGGATTGCGCACCACGTACAGCGCCCGAATAACTTCGCCCTCGATCTCGAAAGCCGCAGTCTGCACTGGTCCTTCGGGTCCGTCCACAATGACACCAGGCAGGCCATTAATGGTCGCAAAGCGCAGCGTGAAGTCCTCGCGCCACCCTTTGCGTGTGGCGCCAACCAGGAATCGCGCCGCGCGGTCGGCGCCGTCGAGAACGTTCAGTGCCGCTGCCGCCTTGCCGCCGCCGTCCGTCACGATACGCACGTCGCTCGCGAGCAGTTGCATCAGCGCATCGAGATCGCCTGAGCGCGTTGCGCCCACAAATGCGGACATGAGCTGCGCATGTTTCGCGTCAAGTTCGCCTGAACGCAGCGGTGGTATCGTGGCGCCGCGCGGTCGTACTGCGCGCACGTGCCCACGTGCGCGAGCGGCAAGCTGCCGGCACGCAGCCTCGCCCCGCTCCAGTGTCGCGGCGATTTCGCTGAACGAGAAATCGAACACGTCATGCAGGAGGAAGGCAGCCCGCTCGAGCGGCGACAGCCGGTCCAGTGTCAAGAGCAGCGCTATGGACAAATCCTCGGCCAGTTCTGTGCGGCTGTCGGGCGCGAGCGTTGCCGTATCGACAACCGGCTCCGGCAACCAGGGACCGACGTACTCCTCGCGCCGCGCGCGCGCCGACGTCAACATGTCCAGACAAATGCGCGTCGTCGTGGTCATGAGAAACGCTCTTGGATCCGACACTTTGTCCCGGTCTGCCGCATGCCAGCGCAAGTACGTCTCCTGCACCGC
>DATBHS010000121.1:0-39700 GCA_036557345.1 Bryobacteraceae bacterium | reverse complement strand
GTGAAAAGCGAAGTCGCGACCGATGCCCAGGCAGGAAGAACCGCCGATTTCGAGCGCGTCGAACGGATTGCAGGGATGTGAATCACGGCCATATCGCCCGATGTCTCATCGAGCACCAGCGCATATTGACTGTCGGGTGTGACAGTAATGTAGGTCGGCTTTTGGCCGACCTGGGCCAGCCCGACCACCTTCCGGCTATCGACATTCAAAATGCAGATATCCGAGCCGTCATTGCTCGCCACAAACAGGTATTGTGGCTTGTCGGAGCAGGCCATCACGCCGGGTTGCCGTCCGGCCAGTACGGTCTGATCCACTTCCAACATGTTATAGGGGAATACGATGGCGACCGCGTCCATTCCGGCCCCTGAAATAAACAATTGGCCGTGGTTTGGGTTGAAACACAGATTCTCAGGCTTCATGGCTAAGGTCAGCTCTGCGATGACCTGCAGGGCGGGCATGCTGAGCGCCGTCAGCAAGGACCCGCTCAGATTGGCCACCAGCAGCAATTTCCCATCCGCCCTGAATCGCAGTTGCCCGGCTTCACCTTGTACATCTGCGTAGTAGTGGCGGCGGGTCGCAAGATCGATCGACTCGATGGTTCCTTTCTTGCCTGTCGATACGGAAGCGTATCCCGTTTTCGAAAGCTCCAGGTCAATTGGATTGGCGCTCAGGCGGTGCCGGTACAAGACCGTCAGATTCACGGGATCGGCTTCAATTAATTCGCGGCTGTGCGAACTAATCGCGACCAGACGCTTCCCATCCGGCATGAGGCGGATAGCGGAAACTTCATCCGCCAGGCGGCGCGAGGCCACGACATTCAGCGTGTCGTCTAACATGTGCACGCTGCCATTCGACGGCGTAAGGATGTAACTCCCTCCAGACGCAGGCCCCGGCACTGCCGCTGTTGGCGCAGCGTTCAGCCGGACCGTCTTTACCAGCCTGAAAGCAGTCAAATCGACAACGGATAGGCTATGGTCGCCAGCTGTGGCAATCAGCGCATATCCACGATATCCGGTGCCCTTCTTCTGCGCGCACCCGCCAGCGAGCGCCATACCGGTCAGCGCGAGCCACTCGCGCCGCGTCATGCGAACCAAAACGCAACCATCTGAAAATAATACCCTTGTCGGATATGCCGGGAGGACTATCCCTATGTTACTCTCTGAGTTTATTCCGCCACTATTAGAAGTCGTCCATTCATGAACTTCAGGTCTGTTTTCAGCCTTATATCCTCCGACTTAGCTATCGACCTCGGAACCGCAAACACGCTGGTTTTTGCAAAAGGCAAGGGAATTGTCGTCAACGAACCCTCGATTGTCGCAATCAACAAAAACAATGGTGAAATCGAGGCCGTCGGGAAAGAGGCAAAGGAAATGGTGGGCCGCACCCCGGGCAACATCGTCGCCATCAGGCCCATGAAAGACGGGGTCATAGCCGACTTCAAAGTGACAGAGCGCATGCTGAACTATTTCATCCTGAAGGCGCATGGCCGCAAGATGCTGGTCCACCCGCGGATCGTTATCGGTGTTCCCAGCGAAATAACGCAGGTGGAGAAGCGGGCGGTGAGCGAATCGGCGTACCGGGCCAAGGCGAGCGAGGTCCACCTGGTTGAACAGGCGATGGTCGCAGCCATCGGAGCGGGTTTACCGATCACGGAGCCTTCGGGCAACATGGTCGTCGATATCGGCGGCGGCACTACGGATGTGGCTGTGATCTCGCTCTCCGGTATTGTCTATGCTCGCTCCGTCCGCGTCGCCGGCAACGAAATGGACGACGCGATCATGAGTTACCTGAAGCGAAAGTACAACCTGCTCATCGGAGAGCGCACCGCCGAGCAGATCAAAATGCAGATCGGCTCGGCCTATCCCCTCGATCGGCCCATGAGTATGGAGGTCAAGGGCCGCAACCTCATCGAGGGCGTGCCCAAGACTGTGACGATAGACGACAGCGAAATCCGTGATGCCTTGGGGGATTGTGTCGCGACGATTCTGAATGCCATCCGCGTTGCGCTGGAGCGCACGCCTCCCGAGCTCAGCGCCGATATTAGTGACCGCGGGATTGTGCTCACCGGCGGCGGCGCTTTGATTAAGAACCTCGATCGCCGTATTCGCGAAGAGACCGGGCTGCCCGTTTCCATTGCTGAAGACCCGCTCGCCTCAGTTGTGCTAGGCACTGGCAAAATGCTGACCGATTTCAAGCTTCTCCGCCGGATCGCTATCGAATGAGCTTTCAGGGTGGAATGAGCCCGCGGTTTTCAGCGAGGCGAAGGTTCAGGAATGAGCCCGCGGTTTTCAGTGACGCGAAGACGTAAATGAGATTCTTTGCAGTGCCGGCTGCACACCATTAGAGTTAAAGAAGGAAGTATGGAAGCCCTGTTGAGCCGCTACCGGAACCTGACGGTTCTGTTGGTGGTGGTTGTGGCCCAGTTGCTGTACCTGGCTTACCAGGTGAAAACCAATCGCGACGAAAGGCTGATTCGTGTCTGGGCGGTAACAGCTGTGACCCCAATGGCCGGAATCGTGGAGGCCGTGCGACACAATACCATCGGTTTTCTGGAAGACTACTTCATTCTTTTGGATGTTCGCGAACAGAACCGAAAGCTGAAGGCAGCCAACGACCATCTTCAAATGGAGAATACCTACTACCGCAACCAGCTTTCCACTGCCGAGCACGCGAGGGCACTAACCCTTTTTCAAACACAGTCTCCCTCGAAGACCGTCGCTGCGCGCGTGATCGGCAATAGCACGGTCGCGACAGCCAAGGCTGTTTTCATTGATCGCGGTTCCACCAGCAGTGTCGCGAAAGGCATGGCCGTTGTGACGCCGGAGGGGATTGTTGGCAAAGTGGTCGCGGTCTATCCGTTGGTTTCGCAAGTGCTGCTGGTGACGGACCCCACTTTTAAAGTCGGCGTGGAATCACAGAAGGGTCACATCCACGGCGTGTTGAATTGCGGTACCGGGAAATGCGTGGTCGAAGAGATCCAGAACGAGGACAAGGTGGATGCGGGCGAACGGTTCTTCACATCAGGTGAAGACCGCATTTTTCCAAAAGGGTTCCCGGTCGGTACGGTGGTGTCGGCTGCTCCCGGACAGGGCATGAAAGACGTGAAGCTGAACCTGAGCGGCGCTCCAGGCGGCGAGCAGGAGGTGCTGGTCGTGCTACGAGGCGTCCACCAGCCGATCCCGAGTGCTCCGGCGGAGGACACCACTACTGCTATGTTGCCTGCCCCTCCTCGCGAAGGCGGCGAGGATGCTGGCCCGGAGACGAAACGGCAAACGCAGGCGGACAAAGTTGTGCAGAAGTACGAGAGCATTGGCAAAGAGCAAAACCATGTGTACGGCGCCGTGGGATCCCCAATCCCGAACTTCAACCTGAAACCGGCTATCGCTCCGGGAGTTCCGCCAGCAGCCACTCTGGCTCCGCCGAAAGCTGCTCCGGCACCCCAAACAGCCAGTCCGGAGCCGGTTCTACCTTTGGGAGCGCCCCGCCGGAAGGTTGTTCCGCCAGCCCCGTTGGGAACGCAAACGCAAACTTCACGGCCTCCTGCCACACCATGATCAACGAAACCAGCGACGCCATACTGAAGCGTCCGCTTCGGGATGGGTGGTTCAGCCGCTTCGAGGTTCTTGCGCTAGCGGCTATCACGGTCATCGCTATCATCGGCAAGTTTTATCTGCCGCGCCTGATCCCGCACACCGAGTGGCTGGAGTTGCCTCTCCTTCTGACCATATATTTTGGGCTTACGCGCCGCAGCCCGGTTACCTCGCTGCTGTTTGGAGCGTTCGTCGGGTTATCGGAAGACTCGCTGTCGCCGGCGAACATTCCCATCGGCATGTACGGCATCACGAAGACCCTGGTGGGTTACTTTGCCGCTTCGGTCAGCGTCCGGTTTAACGTTGAAAGCCCGGCCATCCGTCTTGTTCTATGCTTCTTCTTTTATTTCTTTCATGCGTTCTTCTATTGGGTGATGCGCCGCGCGCTGCTAGCGCAAATGGTGCCTTTTGACCCTCAGGAAACGTTCGTCCATGGCGCATTGAACGCGGTTATTGCGCTTCCTTTATTCGCCATACTCGATAGAATGAAGCTGTCCGGACCTTCTTAATACCTCGTTTCGGAACAACCAGTGCCATTGATACAAAGTGAACACAGGCGAAGCGAGGAAATACCAGCCGATCGGCTTCTTCGGGAAGATCCCAAGAAGGCAGCGGGCAAAATCGCGATCTTTCAATACTTGACCGTTGCGGTCTTCATCTTCCTAATCTCCGGATTTTGGAAGCTCCAGGTGCAGAATCCGGACGTCTACAGTGAGGCCGCGGAGCACAACCGGATCAAGAGCACTCCCATCCTGGCCCCCCGCGGGAAGATTCTCGATCGTGACGGGCGCGTCATCGTCGACAACAAAGCCTCCTATTCCCTCCTGTTGAACCGCGAACAGATCAAGCCGGAACATTTGCCCGCTATCGCGGCTGCCTTGCAGCTGGATTACGGGGACCTTGCCGGCAAGATTCGCCGCATGGGTAACCGGCCGCAGATCATTATCAAAGACCAGCTCACGCGAGACGAGATGGCATGGGTGGAATCGCATCAGGATCCAAGCGCCTACCCGGAAATGCAGATCATCAAAGCCTGGCGGCGTCAATATCCGCAGGATGGCTTTGCCGCGCACGTGGTCGGCTATGTGGGTGAGATCAACGAGTCGGAACTCGATTCTCCCCAATTCATTGATTACCACCAGGGCGACATTATCGGGAAGGACGGCTTGGAACGGCAATACGATCAAATGCTGCGCGGCGTTGACGGGCAGCAGCGAGTGCTCGTCGACAACATGGGCCACGAGCGCCAGGTGGAGAACGCGCAAGAAGCGGTTCCGGGAAAGGATTTACGAACTACCCTCGACCTTGATATTCAGGCAGTGGCCGAACTGTCAATGGAAGGCAAACGCGGCTCGGTAGTAGCGCTCGATCCTCGAAACGGAGCGGTTCTGGCTATGGTCAGCCGCCCGACCTTCGACCCGAATAAGTTCACCGGGCGAATCAGCCGGACGGATTGGAACCAGATTGCGAACGATCCATACAAGCCCTTGATGAACCGTGCTATACAGGCGCAACTGGCCCCGGGATCCACGTTTAAACCCCTCATGGCGATCGCAGGCCTTGAAACCGGCGTGATCGACAGCGAGACACACTTTCACTGTCCGGGAGGAGCATCGTTTTACGGGCACTACTTCGCCTGCCACCTGAAACACGGGCACGGCGATATCGAAGTCCACCGTGCGATTGCCCAGTCTTGCGACGTTTTCTTTTACACCGTCGGAAACCGCCTTGGCATTGACCGGATTGCCCACTATGCGGAACTGGCGGGCATAGGCCACAGGACTGGTATCGATCTGCCCAACGAAACGCAAGGCACGATGCCCTCGACCAAATGGAAGATGCGCATGTTCCGTCAGAAGTGGTACGCCGGCGAGACAATCTCGGTCGCCATCGGCCAAGGCGCCGTAACCGTCTCTCCGCTGCAGATTGCCGCGGCCCTGGGCGGCTTAGGAGCAGGCGGCAACTGGTACAAACCGCATCTTGTCCAGACTGATCATCCGGTTTTACTGAGAAAAGGAAACTTTCGGCCTGAGAATCTTCAACAAGTGATTGCAGGGATGTACGGCGTAGTGAATGAGGGTGGCACAGGGCGCGCGGCATATCTGCCGGAGGTGAAAGTCTGCGGAAAAACCGGTACCGCCCAGGTTGCATCCAGCAACCTCACGAAGGGAGCGAAGCTGCACAGCGCTCTGGCGAATAACGCCTGGTTCGTCGGCTTTGCGCCCATGCAAAATCCTGAAATTGTGGTGGCTGCTCTTTTCGAGAACGGAGAAGAAAGCTACAATGCTGTGCCCATCGTGCGTGACGTTTTGAAGGCTTACTTCGACAAGAGAGCAAGACAAGGCAAGCCATTGCCCGAGATACAGACGGCGCGCCGGAACGCGCCTTTCAAGCTTTTCACTCTTCCCAGTCCCGCGATGTTGAAAATCTCTCTCGAGTCAGGAGCGCTTCGGTAATGGCAGTCTACCGTCCGATCCGGGATCTCGACTGGCCTCTGCTGATCGTTACCCTGGCGCTGTGCACGCTTGGTGTATTGCAGATTTACAGCGCTACTCTGGGCACCAAATGGGAGGACGCCTGGTGGAAGCAGATTCTGTGGGTCGTAACCGGCCTCGCCATGATGTGGGTAGCGTCCATGTTGGACTATCATGCCTTGTTGGGGCGGGTGTTTTACTTCTACGTCGGGTGCATTGGACTCCTGCTCGCAACTGCGCTCATGGGCAACCGGGTATTCGGCTCAACACGATGGATCAAGGTTGCGGGTTTTACCTTGCAGACATCCGAGTTTGTAAAAATCGTTTTGATTCTACTGGTCGCGAAGTTTCTGACCGACATCAAAGCCGAGACGCTCGACTGGAAGGATTTATTGAAGTTGGGCGCTTACGTAGGAATACCGACGGTCCTGGTGATGAAGCAGCCGGACTTGGGGACTTCGTTAACCTACATTCCCATTCTGGTGTGCGGTGTTCTGATGGCGGGCTTGCGATGGAAATATCTGCTTATTATTAGTGGTATTCTGCTAGTCACGCTACCGATCGGCTATCATTTTCTTAAACCGTACCAGAAGGATAGGCTTGTCAGTTTTATCAACCCTGATCGCGATCCGAAAGGAACGGGCTTTCAAGTGATTCAGTCGAGAATCGCTGTCGGCAACGGCGGCATGTGGGGCCGCGGATCGAAGGAAAGTTCCCAAACGCACTTGGGCTTCCTTCCCGTCCCCCAAACAGATTTCATCTTCTCTTCGTTTGCGGAAGAGCATGGATTTGTGGGCATTGTCATTGCGCTCGTGTTGTACTTTCTGCTGATTATGCAGGTGGTGCAGAACGCGCAGACGGCTACTGACAAGGCAGGACTGTATGTCTGCATGGGTGTAGCCGCGCTCTTGCTTTTCCACGTGCTGGTGAACGTGGGTATGGTGATCGGAAGAATGCCGGTCACTGGCATCCCGCTGCCGCTCATGAGTTCGGGCGGGTCCAATACGTGGTCGGTTTTCCTGATGCTGGGCTTGGTAAATAGTGTCAGGTTGCGTAGATTTGTAAATTAGTTAGATTCAGTTCATTGAGCTTCGACCTTGGAGAGGCGGGCTCGACAGACGGGTCCGACTGAGCGGAACAAGAGAGTTCGGATTGCCAGCGAGAATTTCGCTGAAGTAAGGACGATGTAAAACGCATCCCAACACGCGGGTGTTCTCGAGCAAGCCTCCATCCGGGTGCGGCGGCAAAAAGGTTTTGCGTTTGGCAGCGGCGGGAACGCCGCTGGTAAACGCGGTGCAACTCCGGGTTTCTTGTGCTCTCGTCATCGGCCCGATTACAGGCGGTGATTCATGAGTAAGGAACTGGTGATTGGATCCAATCGCCATGAGACAAGAGCAGCAATTCTTGAAGACGATCAACTCGTCGAGGTGTATTTCCAGCGAGGAAACGAATATTCGCTTGCCGGAAGCATTCACAAAGGCAGGGTAACCCGGGTACTCCCCGGCATGCAGTCGGCCTTCGTCGACCTGGGCCTGGAGCGGGACACATTTCTGTATGTCTCCGATTTCTTCGAGGAGAACGAGGACATCGAAGCGATAGATGAGAAGCCGAGTCGCGGCGAGCGGCGCGACCGTGGGCATAGCCGTGCCGTGGAGCGGGCGTCGATCGAAGTGATTCCCGCTCCAAGCCAGGCGCCGGTCGAGCCGGTACAACCGGAGAACGGCGGGGGCAATTCAGGAGGCGTCGCAGCAGAGCCCCTGCCAAACGGTGACGTTGGGAATGGCCAATTGGCAGGGGGAGATCGTGGCGGCCGCGGAGAACGGCGCGGCAGACGATCCCGTCGCAGGAGACAGCGCGGACGTGGCTTCCCGGAAAATAAGTACGTTCAACCAGCGAGTGCAGCTCAGGCACCGGAGCCCTCCGAGGAGGGGGAAAACGAAGAGGCGGACGTGATCGTCCTGCCCGGCGAGTCGCTGGCAAAGTATCGGCATGCTGGTCCAGGGCAAGAGCTGGAGGGTGCTTCGAGCGCTTCGAGCGAAACACCCCGAGGGGAACTTGAAGCCGAAGCGCAGGAAATCGAGCTAACCGACAAAGTTTTCGCCCATCGCGAGGAGGATGAGACAGGGGGTGAAGAAACCGCGGATGAAGAAGACACCGCTTCAGCAAAACCGCTCGACTTCCCTCAATCCGCTCCGGAAGAAGACACGGTTTCAAATCTCGTACCAATCCGCGATGAGAGTTCCGTTCCGCCGGCAAATGGAGGAGGTGTTTCCCCGCAGCACGAATCGCAGTTCTCGGGCAGTGTTCCTGAGGAGGAGGGCACTGAAGATGAGGCTGAGCTTGCGGTTGCGGAGGAGGGCATTCCCGAGGTTGATGACACGATTCTGGACAACGCTTTGCCCATTGCCGATCCAGGCACTGGCGCTACGGCTGGCGACGAGGTTCCTGTTGCTCAAACTGCTTCGATGCGCGAGCAGGGCGGGCGATACATGCATCGGGTCTCGCGGCGCATGCGGCGCAGGCGCGGAGGAAACCGTTTCCAACAACAAAAGACTGAGATCGGCTTCGAATCCGCTGGTGGCGGTACGGCAGCAGCTACCGCCCTGGAACCCGAAGCGCACAGTTCGGAATCGCAGCGCGAGGGCGCCGAAGAACATTCGACGGAAAGCCCGGATCGCGTGCTTCCGTCCATCGCGGACCTGCTGAAGCCGGGTCAGGAGATTATCGTTCAAATCGCGAAGGAGCCGCTCGGTCAGAAGGGGGCGCGCATTACCTCCCATATCGCGCTTCCAGGCCGTTACGTCGTATTCATGCCGAGCGTGAGTCATCTCGGCGTTTCGCGCAAGGTATCGAGTGAGGAGGAGCGTCAGCGCCTGAAGCGCATCTTGCAAACCCACCGCGTGGGCACAACCGGTGGCTTTATCGTTCGAACCGCCGGAGAAGGCGTACCGGACGAAGAGATCGCGGCTGACATGAATTTTCTTTACAGCCTTTGGCTCGATATCCGACAGAAAGCTGAAAAGAGGCCGGCCCCGGCTCTGCTTCATCACGACCTCGACATTGTGCAGCGCATTCTGCGCGACCAGGTTACCAGCGAGTTCAAGGCTATCTGGGTCGACAACGAAGAGATGTATGAGAGCGTTCTCACTTTCATGCAGCGCTTCCAGCCTGCCCTGGTAAACCGCGTGAAAATGTACACGCGTCCGGCACCGATCTTCGACGCCTTCAATATCACGCAGGAACTGGAGAAGGCCCTGCGTCCCAAGGTATGGCTAAAATCCGGCGGCTATATCGTCATCAACCAGACTGAAGCACTGGTCGCCATCGATATCAATACCGGCAAATATGTCGGGAAATCGAACCGGCTGGAGGACACGATTGTAAAGACCAATATCGAGGCGGTCAGGGAGATTGTCCGCCAGATCCGACTGCGCGATCTGGGCGGCATCATTGTCGTCGATTTCATCGACATGGATGAGCGGAAAAACCGTCAGAAAGTAATGCAGGCGCTCGAAGAGGCAATGCGCGCCGACAAAGCGCCTTATAAGATTCTGCAGTTCAACGATTTCGGTTTAGTGGCAATCACTCGCAAGCGCGTGAAGCAGAGTCTGGAGCGTACCCTCTGCGCCCCGTGCCCGTATTGCGACGGCGCCGGCTACGTCAAGAGCGTGCAGACGATCATCAGTGAGATTTTGGTCGAAGCGCAGAAAATCGCTAAGGCTATTGAGGGGAAGGATGTTGTGCTCCGCGTGCATCCCGATGTCGCGAAGGTGCTGAAGTCTAGCGATAACCAATACCTGGAAGAGTTGGAGGAAATTCTCCACCGCCCTGTGTTGGTGACGGGAGATCTCACCCTTCATCATGAGAAGTTCGATCTGGTGTAGCTTCCTAGCGCCGGCCCGATGTTAAACTGAATTGCGATTTCACGAAATCGATCCTTCTCGCGAAGAATGAGCCCGCGATTTTCAGCGAGGCGAAGACTCAAAGTGGATGAGCCCCGCGATTTTCAGCGAAGCGAAGACTCAAGTGGAGAGATGGCCGAGTGGTTGAAGGCGCACGCTTGGAAAGCGTGTTTAGGGGAAACTCTAACGTGGGTTCGAATCCCACTCTCTCCGCCAAAAGTTAAGTAATTACAAATAGTTTAGCGAATTTTGTGACATCTTATTTCCCGTACTCTATCCGCGTTCCCCCCGGCTATCAGATATCGTCGGCAGTGTGATGCCGGTGATAATGGGACGCCGGCAAATCTCTGGCTGGTATTCCGGCACCGCGCGATTCGCAAGACACGCTAAAGTTCAGCGCACTCAGCGATGTGCGCCCCATGATCGAGAAGAATCCGCTCAGCGAGGTATCAGCAGCTTACGAAAAAATGCACAGCGGAAAAGCAAGTTTTCACCTGGTCCTGACAATGGGGAACTGAAATCATGCGTTCCGACGTCGTCCCAGGAGCCAAGTTCCCAGACTACGAGCACACCGATCATCCGGGCACGCGCCGAAAGCTCTCCGAATTACAAGCACAAGATCCAATGATTCTGGTCCTGGGCCGAGGAGGCTATTGCCCGAAGGACCGTCGGCAGCATGAAGGTTTGGTCCAACTTCACCGCGAGCTGGAGGTTGGCTACTGCCGGCTAGTCGCCATTACGACCGATAACGTTACAGAAACGAACGAGTTTCGGACCGGCGTCGGGGCGCATTGGCCGTTCCTGTCCGATGCAGGTCGTAAGATTCAAGGGATCTCAACATCGCGGAGTACACGGATCCGCAGCAGAGCCCAATGATCCCGCATGTCATTGTGCTCGAATCAGGACTTGTCATCTACAAACCCAGAACTTAAGGCAGCGAGGGAACAGGGCCGGAAAGACCTCTTCTGTCCTTGCGGCAAAACCTACGCGCAGACGTTAGGCAAATACGGTTAAATCCGAAGTTATTCGTGGGCAGACGTAGGAAGGGGCCGCTTAGCCGCCTTTTGCGATAACGTGAACTGCGCGTGCCAATGCTCGCTGGATGCTGCCTGCCCACCATCGTCGTCAATAGCGGTATCGGCGGCATGGGTGCATGCGATGCCGTGGTTAGGCGGGTTGCTGCTGGGTCAGACAGTGGAGTGTACCAAAGCCAAGCACCAGATCAACGGCATGAATTCCGATCACGAGCCGGTCTGTGAACAGTTCCGCGAGTGTGCCCAGCGCCTTGCGATCATTCGGATCATTGAAGGTCGGAACGATTACTGCAGCATTACAGATGTAAAAGTTTGCATAGCTGGCTGGCAGCCGGCCTCCATCAAACAACAGTGAGCCGGGCATTGGAAGAGCCACCACTTCAGGCTTCGACCCGTTTTCTAACCGGAAGTCTTGGATTCGCTCCCAGTTCTCCGCCAGGGGACGGTAATTCGCATCCTTGGGATTGTCCTCTTTGATTAAAACCACCGTTGTCGAATTTACAAAACGACAGAGGTCATCCACGTGACCGTGAGTGTCATCGCCTTCCACTCCCCGGCCAAGCCAGAAGATGTTCGTAACACCGAGATTCTCCCGTAGATTTGTTTCAAATTCGTTACGGCTGAGCCCGGGATTTCTCACTTGCACTTCCGAGTCCAAATAGCACTCTTCTGTGGTTACTAATGTGCCGTGACCATTTACTTCGATGCCACCTCCTTCAAGGACGAACTCACGGCCGTTCGATCGTGCATCGAACAATTGCTTATTAAGAAGCTTAGCCGCCGTCTCCGGTACGCGGCGATCCTTCTTCCAGTCCGTATATTTTGCCCACCCATTGAAGTGAAAATGAACGATGGCCGTTTCCCTCTTCCTGCTGGTACGCTGCCGCACGAACAGTGGCCCGGTGTCGCGAGTCCAACCGCGATTCGTCGGGTGCACAATAAATTCCACACGCTTCAAATCCGCTCCCGCACGATCGAGGTAGGTGCGCGCCAAAGCGCCGTCTTTCTTCGAGTTGACGAGCATCCTGACCGTCTCACCGGCAGCGATCCGGCGTACCATCTCACCGTATACCCAGCGAATTGTATCGAGTTTGTCAGGCCAGTCGGTGGGATTATGTGGCCATGCCAACCATGTCGCTTCATGTGGTTCCCACTCGGCCGGCATCGAAAAACCGAGAGCGGCAGGACTCCGGCGCGCGCTGCTTCGTTGACTTGTCATCAAGGATGAGCATAATTTGCAGCGTGTGAGTCTGTCCATAAGCAGTATCTTGCTTTAGACTGGTGATTCGACGTGTACCATGGCTCAACATCCTGAAGAACATCGCAGCGGCTATCGGGAAGACATGACCGACGTGCCAGACTGGCTAAGAAAGAAAAAGTGCCCGAATCGTGACAAATATATGTCCGGTCCGCGCATTCTTCCGAAAAACCTCACGGGGAGCGAAAAGCTCTCTGACCTTATCGACAACACCTTTCTCGCGTACAACAGCGCGCGCCTCAGGGAGGGGTGTCAACTCTTTGTCGAGAAAATGCTTGAACCAGACGTTTTCATCGGCATGAGCTTTTCCGGTGCGCTCACGCCTGCCGGTCTCGGCTGCTCATCCATCGTTCCGCTCATCAAGGCGGGCTTCGTGGACTGGATCGTTTCTACCGGTGCAATCCTCTACCACGACCTTCACTTTGCGCTGAATTACCCGGTGCGTGCCGGCAGCTTCAAGATGGATGACATAGATCTGCGCGACAACGACATAGTTCGCGTGTACGACGTGCTGCTCGGCTATAGCGATTGCCTCATGGCTACCGATGAGATTTTACGAGAGATCCTTGTCCAACCCGAATTTCAGAAGGAGATGGGAACGGCTGAACTGCACCATCTGCTTGGCAGGTACGCCGCCGAATGGGAACGTAAGGCAGGTCTCGAAGACGTCTCCGTGCTGGCTGCGGCCTATCGCGCCGGCGTCCCCTGCTATACTTCCTCACCCGGTGATTCGACTATAGGGATGAACGTCGCTGGTGTCGAACTGCGAGGGAATAAACTGCGGCTCAATCCGTCCATCGACGTCAATGAAACCACGGCTTACGTCCTTGCTGCGAAGCGCGCCGGAGGGAGAAGTGCGGTGGTGCTGTGGGGTGGCGGAAGTCCGAAGAACTTCATGCTCCAGACCGAACCGCAGATTCAGGAGGTGCTGCGAATCAAAGAGTACGGTCAGGACTATTTCCTCCAGGTGACTGATGCGCGGCCCGACACCGGCGGACTCAGTGGTGCGACCCCCGGTGAAGCTGTGAGTTGGGGCAAGGTCGATCCAGACCGTCTTCCGGACGCTGTCGTCTGCTACACGGACAGCACGATTGCCATGCCGCTGCTCACACATTACGCGCTTTCGAAGCACGCTCCTCGCGCACACCGGCGCTTGTACGATCAACGCGACGCAGTGATAAAAGCCTTGACCCGGGAGTACTTCCAACATAACGAAGTGAAGATGGTCGATGGATCCGAGCCGGTCTTAGTCACTGGATGACCAGCAAACAGCTCCTCGCTCTCGCGAAGAAGCACGGAACACCTCTGGTTGTCATCGACCACGACGTAATCCGTCGCAACTACGCGAGCTTTCGCAGACGCTTGCCTAAGGTGCAAGCGTACTACGCAGTAAAAGCGAACCCCGCGCCCGAAATTGTCGAGACTTTGTACAAGGCAGGTGCGAGCTTCGATGTTGCGTCGTTTCCTGAATTCTTGCTCGTTCACCAATTCATTAAGCACCTTCCCGGTAAGCAACGGCAGGATTTTATCTGGGACAAAATTATTTACGCCAATCCGATCAAGCCCAAGGAAACCTTGCGAGCTCTCGATCGGTATAAGCCGCTCCTCACATATGACAACTACGACGAACTGCGCAAGATTAAACGGTATGCTCCGAACGCCGGGCTCGTACTACGCTTGCGCGTCCCGAACACAGGTTCGATCGTAGAACTCTCCTCCAAGTTCGGCTGCGATCCAGGTGAGGCGGTGGACTTGATCCTGGAGGCTTTTCGTATTGGTCTGATTGTGGAAGGCCTGAGCTTCCACGTGGGTAGCCAGTGCGCCAACTTCGACAATTTCGTTCAGGCTCTAAACATTGCGGCGGCAGTTATGGCGGAAGCGCGGTCTCGCGGGCACGAGATCAAAATTCTCGACATCGGGGGTGGCTTTCCGGTGCCTTATGATCCCCACGTGAAACCGTTCCCCGTTCTTGCGGCTAAGATCAACGCCGAGATCAAACGACTATTCACCAAAGATGTCGAGATTCTGGCGGAGCCCGGGCGGTTTCTCGTAGCCACCGCCGCAACTGCGATCGCACGCGTCATTGGAAAGGCTGTGCGCGATGGCAAGAAGTGTTACTACATCGACGACGGTGTTTACAACACCTATTCCGGCGTTATCTTCGACCATATTCAGTACCGTTTAAACGCACTTAAGCGAGGCCCGACCGAAGTCTGCACCGTCTTCGGACCAACGTGCGACGGGATGGACACGATCTCGCAGTCGGAGGAACTGCCCGAATTGGAAATCGGCGATCTCGTTTACTCTAAGGACATCGGTGCCTATAGCAACGCCTCAGCGACCCGCTTTAACGGTTTTGCTCCGGCCAAAGTCCTCCACGTGAACCAGTAGCAAAAGAGTTACCGCGTGGGACGCGGCTTCAAGTAATGTACTCCCAAGGGTCCTCAACAGAGTCATTGCACGCTGACCGCCAAATCAAGACGCTTGTCAGCAGTTGAAAAAATGACTTGCGAAGCTTACTGGGGACCAAACAGAGGGCGGAAGCGATGAACAGGCGTCGGCATAAGTGAATTCGCCCCCTTCACGCTCTTCCAGATAACTTCGTTCAGTTGGCCCATAGGTGCTTCATCCAATTCGGAAAAATCCATGCGCGCGCTGGCATCTGCGCCATACGATTCCTTCGTATTCCGGGCATTTAAATCAACTCTTGGTTGGATTACGCTGAACGTCGATAGGTCCGGCTCAGTCCCAAATGAAGCATACATGGGCATAGCTGCGGCGTCGTATTGGCTTATCGGCGGTAAACCAAGCAGAAGCTCGATTGATCGCACCATCGAACTTGTTGAGTACATCGTGCTGTCAACGGTCCCGCGTCTCACATAAGGACTGATTACCAGACCGGTTGTGCGCCTCGCATCCACATGGTCCGGCCCATCCTGCGCATCGTCCTCGATTATGAAGATGGCAGTCGTGGGCCAGTACTTGCTGTGTGTTACTCGATCCACAAGCTTACCGACTGCATAATCATTACTCGCAACCATAGCGACAGGCGTGAAAGCGCCCGGCTGCGTTCCTCGTGTATGGTCCTCGGGCAAGCTCATCACAATGTAGTTCGGAAGCCTCTTCTCCGGACTGAAATTATCAATGTTTTTCTCATATTCATCGAACTCTTGGATAAATACACCTACATTGTCCGGATCACGTGCTTTCAAGCTCGCGTGATACAGTTTCGAGACATGTCCGAATAGCGCGTCCGCGCCTTCCGCGGCTTCCATCGTAGTACCGTCGCTTGCGCGTGAGGCGTACTCGCCGTAACTGCGATACGTAAGACCCTTCCGCCGCGCCAAGTCCCATAAATGGCCCGCGCTTGGGATATAGGCACGCGAAGGCTTCGCATCGCTAAAGCCGGCGTACGTCGGTGGCCAAAGGCGTTCGTTAAAGTCTGTCGCATAGGCCGAGTTTGACCAGGAGTGTCCGTCAACGCTAACCTCTCCGTCACAGTACAGATTGTCGAGCAGCACAAATTGTCCTGCCAAGGCGTGCTGATTCGGAGTTATTCTTTGCCCGAAAATGGTGAGCCGCGCATCCCCATTGCCCTTTGTAATATCGCCGAATACCTGGTCATACGTGCGGTTCTCTTTGATAATGTAGATGACGTGTTGAATCGGTGATCCCGCGCCGACAGCACTCGGTATGGCCGAGGGCATTTTTGTTCTGCGGGCAACGGTAAGCTGCGAATCGTTGTAAGGGGAATTCGCTATAACCTGTTTCGTGTATGCCGGAAGCTGCTTGCGTAAGTTCGCAATGTCTACAAATTCGATGCTTCCCTTCTGGAGCGTTTTGACGGATTCATCGCCATCCCACCTTGAAGCAAGCGGACTGCCCGGCCCCTTCAGATCAGCGTGGCCAGCTTCGCCCTTACTGTTCCCAATTAATAGCCTTCGTCCATCGCGGGACAGGACCAGCGCCGATGGATACCAGCCAGTCGGAATGAAACCGGCCACTTCACTGTGTTTTGGATCCGCAATATTCACCACTGCGACATCATTGTTGTCCGCATTCGCCACAAATAGAAGGTGTCGCGCCTGATCGATTGCAAGCGCGTCGGGAGTGGATCCCTCCGGAGCTTGTGCGCTGATCGTTGTGGAGATAACCTCAACTTTCCTCCGCGTAACAGTATCGATTACATGAACTGTGTTGTCGTTGGAACAGGCGACGAACAGGCGCCCGTCGTTAGACAGCTTCATATCGTTAGGATTCGATCCCACCTTGATTGTGCCAGCCAGATGATTGCTTTCTGTGTCGATCACGCTCACCGATTTGCTTGCCCAGTTCGATACGAAAAGTGTTCTCCCGTCCTTTGAGAACACGAGCTCATACGGATTTACATCGACCGGAATCCGAGTCACAAGTTGTCGGGCCTTTGTATCAAATACAACGACATTACTTGGCCCGGCATCCGTTCCGCGGTTGGCTGCATAGAGCAGATGCTTGGTGGGATGATACGCCAGCCCTGACCACCAAACCTTACTTTTATCAATGGTTTCGTCAAGTTGGCCCGTTGGCGTGTCGCTGAGCTTGCCGCCCGAATAACTCATCTCGTATATCGGAGCCCGCGTCGAAGCGATCCTTTTTTGTCCATTCGCATTACCACCTGAAACGTACAGGATCTTGCCATCCGGAGACCACGCCATTCCCATCCATGTTGTCTTTAGATGGATCCTCTGCAGCGCTTCGTCCGATTTCTCATCTGCAACAACCAGCCCGTGCGGATTGTAGCCGGAGTGTGACGCGATCACGACACGGTCATCGGGCGAAGTGACCAGCTTCAGAACCATATCCCCCGTCTCTACAAATCGGCCTGGAGGCGTAATCCTCCACCCGTTTGGAAGTGCGTAACCGTCGGAAGTGGGACGAGGGACTTCCGTCTGTGCTGCGAAAGCGGTGGACATAGCGACGGCGGCTATGGCTACACCAATAAGGAAAGGTGTCCTTCTAAAAGTCCTCATCGCTTTTAGCGTAGGAGGCCGAAGCCATAGAAAGGTTACAGGGCCGTTAATAATACAACGAAAAACAAAGGAAATCGTCGCCTGCAGCCGGCCCTAGGTCGCCTGCAGCCGGCCCTAGAATGATTCGCTCATCCACGCGGCGGCGCGTGTCCAGCACGCACTGGGAACGCGCCACTGCTTTACCTTCTCTCGCGCAACCTCGGATAAGTGCCGCGAGGACGAATGTAGATGAAAATTCCGAAGCGGCCTGCTTGCTAATGCCTGGGTCTACCGAATTGTGGAACAAATTTCGAGCCAGCCAGGTCGGTGTCCGTGAAGCCAAAGACAAAAAGCTGATTGGGATTCGCGATCTGGCTCCCATCCGCGGCGGAGACGGTTTCGAGGAAGTCATTGTCATTAGCAATCCAGAGCGTGTGCAGCGTGCGTGCACCGTCTCTGACATCTGGACCGAATGAGATGCCCTCGATTTTAGCGGGGATCTCGGCTGCGCTGATGCCATTCTTGACAAGCAGGTCAACCACATTAAGAAATAACGTTTTGTTCACGGCATGCTTTGCTGCGTCGGGTCCGTCCATTTCACTGACATCGACGGCGTGTGAGAGGTCAACCTTGAAAAGCTGTTTCACTTCAGCATCGTTGCCGTTCCCGCGTCCATTGCCATCCCGTTCATCCACCAGGAATTCGTGATTATTAAGTGCGACGATTTCGCTGACACCCGAGCCGGAAGTAAGAAGATATGCGAACTGATGCGTGATGCGCCCTGACTGAATGTCTATAGTCACCATGCGAAGTAGCTTAGTGGCGCCGAGGTTGGCATCTTGAATGAGCGCGTTCTGCATGATCCCGACCAGCGTCCGGCCATCAGGCGTGATGGCCAGCCCTTCCATCCCCTTGTTGGCTGTTCGTCCGGAGGCGTTGCCGTCGATCTCATCGTCGCCAACCGGACTTAGATTTTTTACAAAGAAGGAAGATGGCAAATGAAAAGAGCGGAGACGCGCGCCTGTAAATCGGCTGAACTGGTAGATATAAGGACCGTATTCGTCGGATATGAAGAGGCTAAGGCCGTCGTTTGAGAGCCGCATACCCTCCGGATCCAGACGCGCGTCGTTCGAGTCACCGGAATTATGCGCATCATCGAAGTTGTCGGAACGTCCGGTGAAGAAATGTTTAAAGAAATTATTGTTTGGTGGAACACCAGAACCCACACCGAGGCCAGCACCGGTTCCGTAAACCAGTGGAGTCAGGCTCCAGAGCAGCGTTGTAGCGCGCAACTTGGGCACCAAGGTGAAAGGGAGGCCCGACGAGGATTCATTGCGAACCAGATCCACTGTTATGGTGTGGAATCGGTTGATGTAGGTGGCTGTGTCGTCGATGGCGGAATCGAATGGCACAGCATTGGGCCCGCGGTCGGGTAAAGCAAGGAACGTGTTCCCCGACGCATAAGTGATCGCTGATCCAAAGCCGCCAAGCAAGTTTGCCCGCACACCGTTTTCGAGCTTATAAGTAAGGCCCGAAAGATCGGTGAAGGAGCCTGCTCTCGATGCGTCAAGTGTACCGGTCGCCAGTAATACGACTTCAGCCCTGGAGCGACCTGCACCCCACAGCCCGAGGGCGAGACCAATCAAAAGAATACGAAGTGCTGATTTTTTCACGAACAAAAAGATCCTCCTGAAACCTTCAAAGAGTTTTCGAGGCTTATCGTACGTGAAACTTGTTACAGCCGTATTAAACAGCAACTTGATTGTGGAAATCTGCAGGAAGCAGGCCTACTCAAGATTCGGAATAGCCTGGCTCAATTCCGTCACCGCCGATTTTTCACTCCGTACCATCAGCAAGCCGTTCTTTGCAAATTTCCACAGCGTCCAGTTGCTCGGGGTCCGGGGCCGTGCCACCTCCTCCTCGAATCGTGAAACATTTGCAGTGCTGCTTTTCAGAAGGAGAGACAGGTAACCCGAGTCCATTTCTTGCCCGGACAATTCACGGATCCGCGAGCCGGCAGGGCATTCCTCCAGATCCTGCTTGCGGGGAAGAGGAAAATGCAGGGTGCGCGCCATATTCCGAAGTTGCCGATTGAGCTTACCCTGTTCGTGTGCAAGTGTTTGAGCCAGGGTTTGGACCGAAGAATTTTGAGTCTCGTCTGCTACGACTTTGCTCACTTCGGCCACACAGTGACTGCTGTGCAGCATATCAAGCGCAAAGTGGGCATCGTCACCCTGCCATAGCAAGGGATTGTAGTCCATCGACATCGCGACAGGATAAATTTTAGGACCATCATCCTTTCGTTCTGCGCTGAATCCACTCGTAACCAGCAACATGGACCCGAGCACAAGAAACGGAGAGACTCTCACGCGAAGTATGATCCGCCGTGCCACAATTTACAGCCTAACAGCCTCAATACGATTCAGGCCTCGTTCTAAAGCCTGGAGGAAATCGGTCTGTTAACGCAGAGCACGCTGTCTCTCACGATCTGCCGTCGCTTTCGAGGTAAAGTGAAGACGTCTCAATCTTGACAGTGCCGACAGCCTGGAGACAATCGATCAGGTGCTAACGTGAACCCGACGGACCTGCGAGGGATTCTTCAATACGTCCCTCAATTCCGTGAAAAGACATTCATTGTTGCAGTAGATGGAGCGATCGTCACAGACGAGAACTTCGCCAACATTCTCTTGGACGTCGCTGTCCTACGCTCCTTGAACATTCGGGTAGTGCTCGTGCATGGCGCATCCGAACAGATTAGGTCTCTCGCCCAGAAGGAGCATATCCTCGCTTCCAACCTCGACGGTACGGGCGTGACCGACGGCCCGACGTTGCAGTTGGCCATTGACGCGGCGAATCGTCTCACGCACGATGTCCTCGAGGGCCTTTCTGCGAATGACCTGCGTGCGGCTTGCACGAATGCTGTTATTACGCATCCAGTAGGGATCATTCAGGGTATTGACCATCTGTTTACCGGGAAGGTCGAGCGTATAGACACTGAACTTCTTCAAACGCTGCTGAATCAGGGTATCGTTCCTGTCGTTCCCCCGCTCGGCTTTGATGGTGACGGCAAGACGTATCGCGCCAATTCAGACAGTGTTGCCGTAGCAGCAGCTGAGACCCTGAAAGCGATAAAACTGATTTTCATTACCGCCCAGGAAGGGCTGCGTTATAACAATCAACTCATTCGCCAGGTGCTGGCAGAGGATCTGCGAAAGCTCTTACAGTCTGCCGGAGATGGTTTTGCACCAGAAATGATTTCCAAAGCTCGCCATGCAACTGCCGCTTGCGCCGCCGGGATCCAGCGTGTTCACATCATCAACGGTCGCGCCGATGGAGGCTTGCTCGCCGAGGTCTTCTCCAACGAGGGCATTGGCACTCTTATTTACGCCAATGAGTACGAGCAGATCCGTCCGGCTAAAAAGAAGGATATCCGGGCAATCCAGCTCTTGACCCAAAAAGCAGTGGAAGCAGAAGAACTCGTCCGCAGGACACGAACTGATATCGAGAAGAACCTTGCGGATTACTACCTTTTCGAAATTGACAAGAATCCGGTTGCGTGTGTGGCACTGCACATCTATCCCACCGAGCAAAAGGGCGAGCTCGCCAGCCTTTTTGTCGATCCCTCACACGAAAACCAGGGCATCGGCCGGAAGTTGATTCACTTCACCGAAAATAAAGCCCGCGAACTTGGTCTGACGGAATTGATTACGCTATCGACGCAGACTTTCACATACTTTCAATCGAAAGGTGGCTTCTCCGAAGGTACACCCGACGATCTTCCTCCCGAGCGCCGTGAGAAGTACGAACAGAGCCGGCGAAATTCAAAAGTTCTCGTCAAGAAGCTGGACATTCCAGCCGAGACAAGAGGACTCTTTCAAGTTGTCGGGTGATTTGAGCGGGGCATCTCCCAAAACACGAAAGTTACCAGACAGGCGCCCGGAACAGCGGTCCAGAGCCATCGCAAGTCCACGAATTTGTATTTCCGCGGCTAAGGAAGCATCTCGCCGCCCGTCAAATCCAGGACCGAGAAGCTTCCCGGTTCCACGAGAGGACTTTTCGCCATGGTCCGGCTTTGTTCGCATCTCCTGTTCGAGCCCGGGAGGTGATTGTCGCGGTTCTTCGAACGGCGGTTTTGGTGCTGCATGTCGAGGATCTGTCTTTTCCTTGGTTGGCATGATTTCGCCCCTCCAAAAAGTTGGTACACTTCCTTAGCGCTCAGATAGAATCATCCGAATCTCATCCGTGCATTGTCGCGCTCGCTCTCCGTCTATTTGAAACCTCCTAATTGGTATGAGTGCTCTCCTTTCGTTTACACGACGCTACTGACATTCAGTGAGATGATGGCCCTGAAAAAATCCGTACTCGGAATATAGCGAGCCCAACTCCTACGGGATCGCTGCTATGGACCATGGATTCCATCTCGAACAAATCTGGTGCACGACTTTAGCTCGCCGACGCCTTTCCGGACCCATGGCAACGGTAGTCCTAGGCAAAGCGGTTAACAACAGCCATGCCCCACGTCACACCGGCGACGGTGATCTTCTCGCCAAGTCGGATGCGCACAATCTAAGTCGATGCTTGTGCATGATCCCAACCACAGAGCGCACGCCGCTTCGTCGACGATACGATAGAGCCGCGACTGTAGCATGGTTGACTTCTGGACGCGTGGCGGCCTTTCGTGGCGTGAACTACTCAAGCGCACCTGGTGCGAGAACTGGCGTGATGCCGTGTTCGGCCGGGCGGCACGGCTTGCCTTCTACCACTTCCTCGCGATTTTCCCTTCTCGAGACTTGGCGTTCGTTCCGCGGCAGATTCCATCGATGTGTGCGAATTTCAGCGGATCTTGATCTCTCGTTAACCATCTTCGGTTGATCACTACAGAGAGGAAAATGGTTACAACGCCATGAATTTTTGTGAGGAGAGGCGTAGCCTTAGCAGAAAAGAGCAGACAATAGTCGAAAGGCATGGCCATCCCGGACCCACGTCGCCTGAAACTCAATTTCGGAGTACGCGACAGCGGTGGATTGTGAATATTCAGCACTGAGGACAATTCTTGCGGAAGTGACTTATTCCATCTTGGTCGAACGATATCTGGAAACAAGCAGACGTGCAGGGCATAAGGTCCTTTCTGGCAAATGACTGAACCGAAGGTTCTTAGAGTATCGATCGGTGACACAGGCGCGGTCGACGCCGAGTTGAATCCGGTTCTGTCCGAAGTCTGGATTGATCGCGATCTCGGTTGGATTGACTTCAACCAGCGAGTGTTGGCGGAGGCCCTCGATGAGCGCACGCCACTGCTTGAGCGAGCCAAGTTCCTCGCCATTTTTTCTTCAAATCTCGATGAGTTTTTCATGAAGCGAATCGCCGTGATTCGACATGCACAATCGCCGGATTCCGTCCAGCTTCACCGACAAATTCGGGATAAGTTGATGCCTCTCTTGCGCACTCAAGCGGAATACTTTCGCGAGTGTCTTATTCCGGAATTGGCGAAGCACCACATTCATCTTCGTCACTGGGAGGATCTGACCGACGCTCAAAAAGAGGAGGCGGACGCCTTCTTTGATTCGCAGATAGCCGCCGCCGTTACTCCGCTAGTGTTTAACGCCGGTGAGGATTTCCCGTTTCTTTCTAATCTTTCGAATTCCCTGATCTTCTCAGTGGAAGATCCGACAACGGGCGAGCGAACGTTTGGGCGTATCAAGGTGCCATCCAACCTGAAACAGTGGGTCCAGTTATATTCAGACGTTCACCCAGGTGATGCCCTGTTTGTTCGGCTTCACCAGATAGTCCGAGAGAACCTTCACAAGCTCTACCGCGGAATGAAGCTCGGCAAGGTGACCCTAGTCCGGCTGTCGCGCGAAATTGAAGTGGAGGCTGAGGACGACGAGGAGCAGGCAAGTTTGCTCGAGCAGGTCAAGCAAACCATCCGTCGACGACGTTTTCAACCGGTGGTTCGTCTCGAGTTCGTCGAGGGTTCCGACCCGGAAGCGAAGGGGCTGCTGCGCGAGCATTTTCGCCTGCGCGAGGAAGATATCTATGAAGTGTCAGACGAGCTCGATTACACGAGTCTGTTCGAGATCGCCAGTTTGAATGTAAGCGGATTGAAAGAACGGCCGTGGGCTCCGGTGAACCCTCCCGCGCTACGTGATGGACACAAAGACATCTTCAGTGTGATACGGTCCGGTGACGTTGCGATCCATCACCCATATGAGAGTTTTGATGCGAGTGTTGAGCACTTCATCGAAGCTGCGGCGAACGATCCGCAAACGGTGGCTATCAAGATGACCGTCTATCGTGTTGGCGACGATACTCCGTTTGTGAAATCCCTCATCAGGGCGGCCGAAGCAGGTAAACAAGTTGCTTGCGTGATTGAGTTGCACGCTCGTCTGGACGAAGAACGCAACCTGCATTGGGCTGCTGCCCTCAGGAAGGCGGGAGCCCATGTCGATTTTGGCGTCAAAGGAATAAAAATTCATGCCAAAACTGCCCTGGTAGTGAGGAAAGAATCAGACGGGCTTCGATCTTACGTTCACATTGGCACGGGAAATTACCACGTTCGCACCGCGCGCCTCTATGCCGATGTAGGCTTGCTGACCTGCGATCCGCAACTTACGCACGATGTCGTCTGGCTGTTTCACTATCTGACCGGCCATTCCGACCAGCCTGATTGCAAGGCCCTTCTCGTGGCTCCCGCAGCGATGCGTTCGCGGTTCCTGGAACTAGTCAAGCGTGAGGTCGATATAGCGCATGGTGGCGGTAAGGGCCGGATCATCGCCAAGATGAACCAGCTTGAAGATCCCGAAATGATTGAGGCTCTCTGTTACGCATCGCGAGCGGGAGTTTCGATAGATCTCATTGTCCGCGGCTTCTGCTGTCTCAAACCCGGCGTACCCGGTTACACCGAGAATATCCGTGTTCGTTCGATTATCGGCCGTTTCCTGGAGCATTCGCGAATCTACTATTTTGGCGCTGGCGCCTCCAACGCGCTCGATGGCGAATTCTACATTGGATCCGCTGACTGGATGTTTCGCAATCTTTCCCACCGCGTCGAGGTCGTGACGCCGATACTAGCGAATGGTCCGAGGCAACGCCTTTGGGAGATTCTCGAGATTATGTTGCGAGATCAACGACAGGCCTGGCTGCTGGGCAGTGATGGGAATTATTCGCGAATAGAAAATCGAGGCGACGAATCGTCAGGAACACATCGCGTGTTGATGGAAATGGCGTCTCGCTAGCCGTTCTATTTCAATTCCTGAAGAGCTCTTTGCTCCCGCTCGACCATGAACCGCGGAAGCGGCGCATACCCCAGCGCCATGCACTGCCTCTGCCCCTCGATCAGCATCCATTGAAGGAATTGCCGAAGAGGTTTGTTCTCGAATGGCTTTGAGAAAACCAGCCAAGTGTACGTCGATATTGGATAGGATTGGCGGCCGGGCGAGTTGGAGAGCGATACTGCGAAGTCGGACGAGGCGGAGCCTGCATCGTTGGCCGCAGCCGCGGCAATGCTCGGCAAATCGGCATCAATAAATTCTCCGGCTGCATTCCGGATCGACACGGAGGTCAGGCGGTGCCGGAAGGCGTATATGAATTCGGTGTACCCCAATGAATAAGCAGTTTGCTCGACAAGCTTCGAAACACCTTCGTTGCCATTGGCGCCTTCTCCGACCGGCCAGTTGACGGTGGCCCCCCTCCCAATAACGGCCCTCCAGCTTTCACTCACTTTACTCAGGTACTCCGTGAGCGCGAATGTTGTACCGCTTCCGTCTGATCGATGTACAACTTGGATCGGCCTGTCGGGAAGCGAACCATGATTCAATGCGCGAATCGCCGAATCGTTCCACTTGCGTATGTGACCGCTCAGAATTCCAGCCAGCACTTCGGGAGTTAACCGAAGATCTCCGCCCCACTCGGCCAGATTGTAGATAATCACAACCGCGCCTACGACCGAAGGAAACTCAAGTAACGAGGTACGCGTGCCGGAATCTGACAAGGCGCTCACCGGTATATCCGACCCAGCGAAATCGCTTCGGCCGGCGCGAAGCTGCGTAATGCCCGCCAGGCTACCAACTGGCTCGTAAGCAAATTGGACAAACGGGTTGACAGCTTGAAACGAGCTGAACCACTGTTCGTAGATCGGGTAAGGAAATGTCGCTCCTCCGCCGCGCAGTGTTACTGGCTTGCCGCTAAAGCTGGCGAGTGTGGCAGAAGCCTCAGTGGAACCGCTGATCGCCTCGGTCAAATTATCCACAAGCCGCGCCGCCAGGTCATGCTTTAGGTCGCCTCCGAATCCGGCGCGTTTGGGATTCACAAAATAGGACCACAGGATCTCGCCATTCTTTCCTCGGGCTCTGACCGACAGATAACCACCATAAATCGGTTCGGCATAGACATCGTTCGTGCGCGCGCGTGGGCTCAGGGAATGATATCCCCGTATCCAAATCTCGCCGATACCCTCGAGTACGGCATCAGTCTGCGCGGAAGCAGAGACGTGTAGTGCCGAGTGCTTCAAGGCATCTATCAAGGCCCGACGGAGATCCTGTGCACCCGGCTGGTCTCCAAATGAGCCTACGTACACGCTGTGAACTGCATTGAGGGATGTGGCATTCTGCCCAAATGCCAGTAAACCGACCCCGTAGACCAGGACAGCAAAACCGGTAATACCTAATTTTCGGCCTGTCATCATTTTGTAAACAAACGGGCGCCCTTCGCCGATTATGATAGCCGCTTGTGAGGCCGTCGCACATACTCCTTCTCCTGTGTTCGGCTGTGCTTTGTTCGAGCCAGGAATTGGGTAGTACGGCCGCCTTTGACGACGGAGAAAACAGTCTTTCCAGCCGGCTCTGGCTCTCCGGCCAGTTGAACATCGTGAATCAGTCGCATCCGGGATTCCCAGCAAAATACAGCGGCCCCAATAGTCTGGATAATGAACCAGAGCAGGCAACGACGGGTGTCGCGACTTTGTATACCGGCTTCGGTTTGACGAAGCATACAGAATTCTTTTTCGATCTCGAAAGCGCCCGTGGAGCAGGCGTGAGTGGTGCTCTCGGACTAGGCGGACTGCCCGACCTGGATGCAGTGACAGATCATCTCGCCACCGCTGCGCCCTATGTCGCTCGCGCTCAAATACGGCAGATCATTGCACTTGGTCATGAGACCGAAGAGGCTACGCGCAATCCTCTCGGCCTTGCCACGCTGGTTCCGTCCCGGCGGTTGGAAATCAGAGTAGGGAAGATGAGCGTGACTGATTTTTTCGATCTCAACTCCATCGGTAGCGACAGTCACTTGCAATTTCTCAATTACACGATCGACAACAATGCTGCTTATGATTTCGCCGCGGGCTCGCGGGGGTATACGTACGGGGTGCTACTCGAGCTCTACCACCCTGGTTGGGTATTTCGTTTCGGTGAGATGTTCGAGCCCACGGATCCGAACGGATTTAAGACCAACTGGAACTTGTCGAGAAGCCGCTCCGAAAACTACGAAGTCGAGGTGCACCGGAATCTGCTTCCAAAGCACCCTGGTATTTTTCGTCTGCTGGCATTTACGAATCATGCAGACATGGGCAGCTATCCGGATGCAGTTGCTGCTTATCTCTCGGGAGAGGATCCCAGGCCCGATCTCGCCGCGCACATCAGAAATGGGCAGATGAACTACGGCTTTGGCTTGAATGGCGAACAGGACGTCAATGGCATCTTTCGCCTCTTCGGCCGTTTGGGCTGGAATGAAGGAACACAGGAGGCTTTCCAATTCGCAGAAGCGGATCGTACGCTGGCGATCGGTATGGATTTTGGCGATAAGAGATGGCGTCGCGCGGAAGACCGAATTGGCGTAGCATTCGCGCTTAACGGTCTGGCTGCTATCCACCGGACTTATCTCGAATTGGGAGGCATCAGCTACTTACTCGGAGACAGCGGCCTTAATTATGGTCGGGAGAAGGTTACTGAGGCCTACTATAATTTTAAGCTGCATCATGGCATCTACCTAGCGTTGGATGTTCAAAACGTGCAGTGCCCAGGGTACAACGCTAGTCGCGGCCCGGTTTGGATTTTTGGCGTCCGCTTGCATCTGGAAGGCGATGTTCACTTCAATTGAGTGTCGACGATTTTCTTCAGCAATCTCTGCCGGATGCGCCCGGCTCTCCAACGGTTTGGAAGCAGCGTGTCTTTGTAATCTGTCCAGTTTGAGAGGACGAGGAATAGACCAAATAGGATGGCGCCGAACGAAGTAAAAATTGCAGCCGCAATCGCAAAATAAGGCGCCCACATCGTACCGGACCTTCCTTTTAACAGGTCTTCCGCAAACGGGCTGATCTGGAAATTCATGCCAAAGAAGCCCGTGACCACGGCCCCCGCGCCGAGTATCATGCTCAACATGCCCAGGCGATTCAACGCTTCCGTATTACGGAATTGATGATAGTTGTGCAGTGACGCGTTCAGCGCGTCCAACTCTTCCGCCACTTCCTTGTGCATCGCCTCAGTCCTGAACTGATTACACTGCAGATCAAAATGTTCGGCTTCTTCATCCTTGTTAGTGAGTTCGGTGAAATACCAGTGACTCGAAAAGTGTAAAAACTCAGCGCGCAACCCATCTGTGACTTTGATGTTCTCGACGGTCAATTCTCCGTCCCACTGGTCCAAATACAGGGCTTTGGAAACCAGCGCAGTTCGTTCGGCGAAGTCCAGAAGCGTTGCTCGATAGAAAAGCGCAACCAGCATCATCAGGTAATAACGAGTTGTGAACATCCGGTGGACCAACGGCGGTGCCGAGCGCTCGCTCAAATCTCGATGAATCGTCCCCACAGTCACAGCGACACTGCTGTAACTTGTGAAACCGTAATATGTTCCCTGGTGCGCCCAGCGCCTGTAAAGTTGTCGCTGCATAGTTTGGCGAGCGAATTCAGGTGAATAGCGGTAAGCTTCCCCTTCGCGATCAATGTAGAGGAGCCGGCTTAGCAAGATCTGGTATTCTTCGGAATCCTTAAAATTCTCTGGGACCGTGTCCGGATCGATCGACACATAGGAGTACACAACCATTCTTTCGTCGAGAACAGGTTCAAACTCCTCGTTGGCGTAGTCGAGAAAATAGAGAGGAGCACAGATCGTCTTCACTAAAGGGGGCAGGACTCCTCGCATCGTTCCGTTCGTGAACGTCTCTGTATCTCGAATGAGGATCGATCGAGAGCGGCCGCGCTCCAGTACAAACGAATAATCACATGGGATCCGGCCGTCTCGGATCTGCTGCCCACTGGACGGATAGACCTTGCGAAGAGACTCGTTGATCCAGAGTACGTCCGTCATGGGAATATCGAAAGCTTCGACACCAAAGGAAAGAATTCCCATACCGTTGGCGAACAGGAACAATCGCAAATCGGTGATATCTATGCTAGTGAACCGCCCTTGCTTGTCGCAGGCCTCAAAAAGCAACTTCGCGTTATCGGGGCGCGGTATGACGTAACAGTGGAGCAAGCTCTCCTCGCTCGTCGCGCCTGGAATTTGAATATCGAAGAATACACGGCGCATGAACGGATGAAAAAACATCATGTCCTGATAGGCCTGTGAGTTGAAATCAGAACAGGTATATGAATCGCGCTTCCACGGTCCAAGTTGGTCCACCAACTCTCCTGCCTGATCCGCCGGATGGGTCATGATCCACTCATCCAACCCGGCGAGCCAGCGGCGATTTTTCGGCCAAACGTCTGCGTGGCTTATTCTCACTGCCTCCTTGTCGATTGAAAATGGAAAGAAAAAGTAGGTGTGAAGATGCAAGGCTTTGGCCGGCATGCGGTCAAGGCTACTATTCAAATGCTTCGTCTCGATGAATTTTGTAACGATTTGTTGATTCGCCGAACCAAACCTGAACTTTCATCTTTCTGTAACGAAGCGGGCTGCAGAATGAAGGTCGAATGGACACCGTCGCAATCGCCAACCATGTTTCGCGTGAGCACACCCGCACCGGGCTTAGCATTGGGCATCTGAAGCGTGCCATCGTTGACAATTTGATATACGAGCAGGGAAAGTATCCAGCTGTCGCCACAGACCTGGATTTCTACCTCGCCGTTGCCTCTGCGGTCCGCGACCGCCTACTTCAAAAATGGGTGAATACGGCACGAACCTACCGTGAAGCTGACGTTCGCGTGGTTTGCTACCTTTCCGCGGAATATCTGTTGGGGCCGCACCTCGCCAATAATCTCCTGAATCTCGGAATCGAAGACCACGCACGGCAAGCGATTGAAGAGCTTGGCCTGAATGTCCAGGCCATTCTGGACGAAGAGGAGGAACCTGGTCTTGGCAATGGTGGTTTGGGACGCCTTGCCGCCTGCTACATGGATTCGCTCTCCACACTAGAGATTCCTGCCATTGGTTTTGGACTGCGCTATGAATATGGCATTTTCGATCAGCTGATCCACGATGGCTGGCAGGTCGAGAGCACAGACAATTGGCTGCAATATGGAAACCCCTGGGAAATTCCACGCCGCGATTTGGCCTTTCAAATCGGGTTCGGCGGTCGGACAGAGCCCTACACAGACGACCTCGGCAAGTTTCGCGTACGGTGGATTCCGGCCCATGCTGTCAAGGCTGTCGCCTATGACACTCCAATTCCCGGTTACCACACGAATACGGCCAACACCCTCCGCCTGTGGAAGTCCGAAGCAGTTGAGTCCTTTCATCTCGAGGCATTCAACAGCGGGGACTACTTGGGTTCCGTTCGAGACAAGATAGAGAGCGAGAACATCTCCAAAATCTTGTATCCCCGAGACGAAGATATGAATGGGAAAGAGCTTCGCTTGGAGCAGCAATTCTTCTTCGTATCAGCTTCTCTGCAAAATCTGATTCAAATTCACATCAGGCAACATCGTCCGCTTGATCGCTTTCACGAAAAATGGGCTGTTCAAATGAACGACACACACCCGTCGATCGGTGTTGCGGAACTGATGCGCCTGCTGCTTGATGAACATGGAATGGAGTGGGAACCGGCCTGGGAAACCACTCAGAAGACGTTCGGCTATACGAATCACACATTACTTCCCGAAGCACTCGAAAAGTGGCCGATTGCTCTTTTCGAGAGATTGCTGCCTCGGCATCTGGAAATCATCTACGAGATCAACCGGCGATTTCTTGATGATGTCCAGTTAACATTTCCGGGAGATTCCAGCCGCGTTCGCCGCCTATCGCTCATAGACGAGGACGGTGAGCGCTACGTTCGCATGGCGAATTTGGCGACGGTGGGAAGTCATGCCGTGAACGGCGTTTCAGCGTTGCACACAGAGTTACTTAAGAAGGACGTGCTCCGTGATATGTACGGAATGTATCCGGAGCGCTTCAGTAACAAGAGCAACGGAGTCACGCCGCGCCGCTGGCTGGCCCTAAGCGATCCTCGCCTTGCTAGCCTGATTACCAGCAAAATTGGCGCCGATTGGATAGGCAATCTAGACGATTTGCGCCAATTGGAGAACTTCATCGAAGATGATGGGTTTCGCCAACAGTGGGCCGACACCCAGCATGCGGTAAAGCGGGACCTGGTGGATTTCATTCACCACAAGACCGGTATCATCGTCGACCCAGCTTCCATGTTCGACGTAATGGTAAAGCGCATTCACGAATACAAGCGGCAACACCTGAAAGTGCTTCACATAATCACGCTTTACAACCGCCTGAGAAAAAATCCCTCGCAAACCGCAACCCCTTGTACGTTTCTGTTCGGCGGCAAAGCGGCCCCGGGCTACTTCATGGCGAAGCTGATCATTAAGCTGATCAACTCGGTTGCAAGCATGGTGAACAACGATCCCCAAATAGCAGGCCGCTTACGGGTCGCTTTCTTGCCCGACTACAACGTGACGTTTGGCCAGCACGTCTATCCCGCCGCGGACTTGTCGGAGCAGATTTCACTCGCCGGTAAGGAAGCATCCGGTACCGGAAACATGAAATTCGCTCTCAACGGCGCGCTCACCGTTGGCACTCTTGACGGCGCGAACATCGAAATTCGTGAAGCTGTCGGTCCTGAAAACTTCTTCCTTTTTGGTCTGACAACGGAACAGGTTTACGCACTTCGCGCCCAAGGGTATAATCCCCGTGACTATTACAATTCCGATGCGGAACTAAAGGAAGTCGTTGATCTCCTTGCCGCCGGTCACTTTTCGCAAGATAATCCAGCGCTGTTCCGCCCTCTGGTGGACGGCCTGTTAAATCAAGATCCGTACATGCTGTGCGCCGATTATCGGTCGTACATTGAGTGCCAGGATCGAATCAGCGAAGTTTATAGGCTCCACGATCGCTGGACAAGGATGTCCATCTTGAACACGGCGAGGATAGGCCATTTCTCATCCGACCGGGCCATTCGCGAATATTGCGAGGAGATCTGGAACGCCCGACCGGTACGCGTGAGTGTCGAGGACCTTTCGCCCGGCGAAGAATAACGATTTCGTCTCTCCTTGGCCGAAGATACAACGAACAGAACGGCAGCCAGAATTGCGAGCGGACGTTCCGATCTTGATTACGGTTGAGCCACTTGGCAGCGACTTAGCTCTGCTCGGAGAATTCGGCTTCTGCGTCAGCTATAGTCTCGCGCGTGACAAGGAACTGACCTAGGCCTGTCATTGAAAATAACGCTTTGAGATGCTCGTTCACGTTGATTAGTGCATACTTCCGCCCTGCCTGCTCACAAGAGACGTGAACGCCGACAAAACTGCCTAGCACGGCAGAATCGACATATGGCACATCTGTCAGATCGATAAGCAAGACACGGGGCGCCGGCTGCTTTCGGGCGATATCCTGAAATTCGAAAAAGTTGTGGATGGTAAGAGGACCGTGCACCTTGATGATTCGAACATCAGCGCGGGTGTCAGCTACTGTCTCAACTTGAACTTGCTGAGTTGGATGGTGCTCCACAATTCCCCAATGATATTCGCTGTCGGTTTCAATTTCATTACAACGGGTGACACCAGGAAGGCGTTCTGTCCCGTAACCGGACTGGACCACGATTGCTAAACTTTAACTTAGGCCGATCGTTAGATTCCTCATCGAATCGAGTCGAGAACGGCCTCGAATTCGTCCCCAATGGTGCCCGGAGCACTGACAAGAATTTCTGAAGTTTGAATGACAAAGCAGAAACGGGTGTTTAGGTTCATCGGCTTCGTGGACTTTTCTCTTATTGCGTTTCATCTCACAAAGCGCGAACGTTTTCAATCAGTTGGATCCCGATTTCATATGGCATAGCAATGGGCCCCGGAGCCATAGCGAATTCTTTCTTGGGACGCTTTTACGACAGGGCCGGTATTTCCGTTCTAATTAAGCCCGCTATCTCCGAACTCATAACAATTTGACCGGAGGAGCACCGCATTCGGCACCTTCGATACGGGCTTTGGCGAGGCACGGCTGGCCGGCAGCATCGCCTTTGGCTGGCTCTATGAGAGGTCGCTTCCCTTGCTCGTCGGCGTTTCCGTTTTGCGACAGCTTGCCTCCTTGCCGATCTTTTTCTCGCAAATCGCGCAAACTCGGTTCACTGATATCTCTTTCGCTTCAATAAAGTTCACTCGCTTGTAACCTCAGTCATTTAACGTGTCGAGGGTAGGTCGTTCATCGAGGCCGAGGGAGATCCGTGTGCATCTATTCGGGCAAAGTGTACCGTTTGGTACCGCTTTCTTCTTATTGCTGGCGTTGGGTTTGGCGCTGAGCTTCGAATTCGTCAACGGATTTCACGATACAGCCAATGCCGTCGCGACTGTCATCTATACCCATACGCTGAAGCCCGTATATGCCGTTGTCTGGTCGGGAATCTGGAATCTGATTGGTGTCCTGACCTCATCAGGCCTTGTGGCGTTCAGCGTGGTGTCGCTGCTGCCGGTAGAACTGGTGCTGAACGTCGGCTCAGGGGCCGGCTTTGCCATGGTGTTTTCGTTGTTAATTTCCGCGATCATCTGGAACGTCGGTACTTGGTACCTCGGCCTGCCCGCCTCGAGTTCGCACACCCTGATCGGTTCCATCATGGGAGTCGGGCTCGCGAATTCGCTCCTCAGTGGACGAGTCTTCGGCGAAGGAGTGAACTGGGCTAAGGCGCAGGAAGTGTTCAGCTCCTTGCTGTTCTCGCCGATCATGGGCTTTGTCGGTGCCGGCCTCTTACTACTACTCTTGAAAGCTCTGATCAGGAGGCCCGATTTGTACCGTTCGCCGGAAGGCAAAGCACCACCGGCCTGGATTCGGGGCCTTTTGATGTTGACTTGCACTGGAGTGAGTTTTTTCCACGGATCCAATGACGGCCAAAAAGGTATGGGGCTCATTGTGCTGATACTGGTCGGAATACTTCCGGGTGCCTTTGCATTGAATCCCGCTGCCGGACCCGCGGACATTCAAACCATCGTGCAGCATGCTCGCAGCCTGGAGCCTACCCTCCTGAAACACTGTACGGAAACTATCACTTCGCAGGATGCGACGGATGAGTTGTCGGCATATCTCAAGACAAAGGGTGTGGCGACCGAAAAGACGTTTGGAGCGCTCGCGGGTCGGAACCGCGAGGTCGCTATTGAACTTGAAGGCAGATCGAATTTCGCGGACTTAACCGTTGAACAGCGGAAAGGATTTCGAAGCGATATCTATTTGCTGGGTGAATCAATCGGCAAGCTGCTGAAGCAGCACAAGATATCTGATCCGGCCGAGGCGCGAGCGATGAGCGCGTACCAGGCAACTCTACAGAAACAAACGAAATACATCCCGGCGTGGGTAAAATTCGCGGTTGCCATCGCGCTTGGCTTCGGCACGATGATCGGCTGGAAGCGCATCGTCATTACTGTCGGGGAAAAAATCGGTAAAGAGCATCTTACATATGCTCAGGGCGCATCAGCGGAACTCGTGGCAATGGCGACTATTGGGCTGGCAGACAAATTTGGGCTCCCCGTCAGCACCACCCACGTTCTATCTTCCGGTATAGCCGGAACCATGGCGGCGAATCGTTCCGGTTTGCAAATGGAGACACTACGAAACATCTTGCTTGCCTGGGTGTTGACGCTGCCGATCTGCGTGCTCCTGGGAGCTGGAATCTTTTCGGCGTCGTTGTATATCATTCTTCATATTTTTGGGTTGAGGTGACCTTTGTTTCATAATTGGATGTAGTGTTACAAAACGATTACAGTAGGGACCAGCCGCAGAAGGAATCCCTCTTTGAGCATTCCTTTTTGCGATATGGAGCCGGGGCTCAGATCTTTGCACCGCTCACCCGTTCCAAGCTTTGGAACAGATTCTGCTGGATCCTGATTGCCTTGGGAATCGCAGGCTGGATTGTAGCGTTGTGGTTTCTCTCGAAGTACACGGGCTGTGGTCTTCTCGCCTCTGGTTGCTCCAACACGAACTGAAAAGGGCGGGAACCCTCGGCAGGCGTGCAAACACCCAAGCCTGTCCATGTAAATTCTTCCTTGTAATCCGGAACGCTTGTCCCTTGCGAATCATTGGTACTGGCTTGATTCCGGCGATTAGCACCCATACCGTCGCCGTCGTTCGCGGACCCTGCATAGCACGCAAGTGCCGTTTGATGTGACGGTGGTCGGGTTCAGCGCGGTGTTAATCACCGCTTTGGTTATCGAGCTCATAGCGGCCACAGTCGGGCTGGTCCTTAAGATGGTTCTGCTGCCCTTTATCATCCTCACGCCCAGCGTCGTGTATTTCCTAATCAGTGGCCTCATGTTCAAACTAACCTCGGAGTTCGTGCCCGGCTTCGGGGTGAACGGCTCCGTTGCGGCGTAATCGGATCGATTCTGCTGAGCATTGTTGAATATGCTCTGAATCGAGTCGTGGGCCTATAGCTACTTCGGGATGCTGCTATTGGCCCAATGCTGCCAACGATACGACCTGCACAAGCCGTTCAACGCCTTCGCCGACGAAGAATTGGCAGTCGTGAAACTCATTTGCGGCGAAGCCGTCCGCTGCATCCGAACGGTTGCCCCGGCATGCTGTAATAGGCCCTGGCGAGATCGGTCAAATTGATATCCCACGAACTCACTCCGAAAGCTCTCAATTTCGACCGCCCGCGACTGATGAAGGTCGCACTCGTGCTGTCGGCCGTTTCGATGTGCGCATTCGGGGCAGATATTGAGGTGTGGTCGGTATCTAGCGTCCAAAAGGTGCGGCCGGACGACCCCGCACAGTCGCGGAATGCGGTGTGGGACGGCGCTTCCCGCACCATCTCCTTGGCGGGCGCGAAAAATGAACACGTACCCTTTCAAGTCGTGATCTCGACGGAGCCGCCGAAGAATCGAATTGATCCTCCCGCCTCCGGCCTATTCGTCACGGCATCCGACTTGGTAGCACCTGGGGGTCGTATCCCATCCGCGCAGATCAAGCTTTACTTCGAACACGACATCCTGTGTCAAGCCGCCTCGAGCCTTGTCGGCGCCGGCGGGTTCTGGCCCGATGCTCTGGCTCCGCTCACCGATCCATTCAGCATGGCGGCGGCATTCCGGCAGACGGTCAAGAACCGGCCCATCTGGATCGATATCCTCACGCCCACTAACGCGCACACCGGTATCTACACGGGGACGGTCCAAGTCACACAGAACGGTCACCCGGTATCCGACTTGAACGTCCGACTGACACTTTATGATTTCGCACTACCGCCGGATACGCACTTGATCACCTACATGGGAGTCGGCGCTGACCAGTTGGCGCGATTTCATAAAGTGAGTCCCTCGGCAGCCCAGGCGCTACTGCGAAAGTATCACGCGTTTTTGTATGCAAACCGGATGGAGCCGTGGTTCAACGAAGCGCTCCAGCCGCGGATTACGCGAACGGGATCTTCCGTCGCCCTCCACTTCGATGAGGAGGCGTACGACCTTTATATGAATCGCTGGAAGACCAAGCGCGTAATCCTCGAATCTGTCCCGCACGAGCTGGCGGCGGACCCGCAGATGGTCAAGTCCTATGTGCAGCAGGTTGTCGAGTACTACCGCAAACACGGCTGGCTCGACCGGCTCGTACTGAACAGCCCTATCGACGAACCTGCTTCCGCGCAGGCTTTCACGGAGACGCGGAAATGGGCGGCAGTGGTGCACGAAGCCGCTCCAGGCGTTCACTTCCTCGCGACCAAAACACCGGTTCCCGAAAATCCAGCATGGGGTACGCTGAGCGGCTATGTTAATGACTTTTCGATCCACGGCAACGATCTGAACGATATCCGCGCCGAACCGGCCATAGCTGCTGAACGCGCAAAAAAGGGCGAACTGACGTGGTATATCTCCTGCGATCAGGTCTATCCTCAGCCGAACTATTTCATTGATGCGCCCGCCATGGATCCTGTTATGGTGCCATGGATCACGTGGAGGTATGGTTTGCAGGGCATCCTCTACTGGGATTTGAAGTTCTGGTCACAGACGGTGGACCCATGGCTGAACCCGACGACGTACCTGTCCGGATACCTATGCAGCAACGGCCGAAATCTGAATGGTGAGGGCTCGCTTCTGTATCCCGGCAGCGAAGTCCGTCGCTATACCGGACAAAGAGATGTCGACGGGCCCGTATCATCTATCCGTTTCGAGTTGCTGCGAGAAGGTATCGAGGACTACGAATATCTCTGGATGCTGAAATCGCTCGGTGACGTCGCTTTCGCTGATGAGGTCGTTCACAGTATGGTGGCGACCGTCGGCGCTTTCTCACGGGATCCCGATCGGCTCTATACAGCCCGGCAAAAGATGGCGCGCCGGATTGAGCAACTCACACGAAGGCAGTAGGCCATGGAACAAGTAACCTGCCGTGCCTCAACCCCAACCGGCTATTCAAGCGGTGATCGCGGTCAAAGCGGAAAAGATTATCCCTGCTCCCAGCGTGCCAATGCTGCTTTCGCGTTCGATAGCGCTTGCGTTAGGTTTTTCGCACTGAGTGTGCACCGCACAGTCGCAACCTGCCTTGCAACACGGGAGACCCGATCGTATCCGAAAGAGTCCGCTCGCCACATTAATGGCAGGGTACAGCGATCGTTTGCCTGTGAACTATTGCGAACTGGGGTAAAAAGTCGCTTGAAGCCACCCAGCAGTACTCCGCAATGGTTATCGACGGATTCAAACTGGCCTGCTTCGATCTGATGAACTATTTCGCGTAATTGATCCGCGATGTTCTCTTGATTCATGACCATGGTTGTGGGCTGCCTCGATAGACCAACGGCAGATTTCGCGGCAACCTTTACCTGGCCCGGAATACTCAGTTGATGGCCGTCTTAACCCGCCACAAAGCTGATTCAGAGACAGTAATGGCGCGTATTTCTTTGAACGCTGGCGCAAACGATCCCGTACTCCTAGCGCATGCTTTCCGGTCTGAATATGACTGCTATATATAAACCGCAACTCGTTCATTCCGGCCCTTGTCCTCTGTTGGTGGGATTGCCCCGCAATCGGTAGCATTTTGTGATAAACTCACCGCACTGAGGAGGACTGCTATGCGATCTCTCCTACTGCTAATGATTGCTGCCTCATGCAATGTATATGCGGCATCATTCACATCCGTAACCTGCAGTGCTGGACCAATAACGCAGTCTAAAACCGACCCGTTCGACTCAAACTGTTCTTCGGCGTACCAGCATGCATTCGCGAACGCTTCGGCGTCCGCAAGTGGTGGTATCGGTGTCGTCACAGCCCGTGCGGAGGCGATTTCACATCCGACGTCCAGCCTGACCTCACACGCCGACGCCCAAGCCATGGAAAGCGAGACCTATATCAGTACAGGCCCTAATCGGCTTGGGTTACTTCAGGTCACCATAAGTTTGTCTTTTCTTCATGAAAGTGTGGTAGATGTCCTCGTAACAGATGGAATACGTGAATATAGGTTTGCTAAAGATTCGGCTCCGGTACCACCAAGTAGCGGCTTCTGCGCTGCAGAGGATTGTGACTACGTTGGAACCCTACCGTTTGAGCTAGGATCACAGTTTCAAGTCTCTGCGTCCGCGACCGCAGATGTATCGAACTGCTTTGTGGGATCGGTAGGATGTCCGTTCGGTCTGGTGTATGCGCCGTTCTCGCTATTCGAGGCGAATGGTACAACTCCCGTACCGTTTTCTATAATGCCCGAGCCGTCAGCCTGGGGACTACTTCTACTCGGATTGACCGCATGCACGTGCGCCATCGTTGTACAACACAAATCTAAGAACTCTCGGTGCCCTTCGCATCGACTCGCGCATCGCCCTCTTTGATGGCTCTTCCTGACACTCTAAAGCTTCCTCAGCTCTTCATACGCGCAGCCATTGAGTGGCTTGTTTCCGCTGTGAGGCAGTCCGACCTCTCTCGTCCAATTACGGGATGGCCGATGATGGTTGGCATTCACGAGCCTTCCTCAGTTGAGCTGCGCTTTGGGCCTCCGACTCGCCGGAGACGGTAAAGGGAGGAGTGATAGAACGGCTTTGAGAATTGTAAGCACCTGAGTAGAAAGAGAGCCGTGCTCGGGAGTTTCAACGATGGGCACACCAATGAGGAATTGCTACGATCCCTGTGAATGGCGACTCCCGTGAAAACCTCGCGAAGAACTTTTGTCGGTGTTGCTCTGGCAGGAGGCGCATCTTGGACGGCGCGGGGTAGCCGCTCGCCGCGAACGAGTCCTCTGGGACTGTTGCCTGGCGTGCAGCTTTGGTCGGTGCGCGAAGAACTGAAGAGAAACCCGGAGGGTACGCTTCGGCAACTCGCGGCGATTGGCTATCGCGAGGTTGAACTGTTCGAAACGCCCAAATCGCCGCGCGAGTTCAGAAAGCAAGTGGAAGACGCCGGCCTGACGTGTGTGAGCGGGCACTTCGAGTTGAAAGACCTGAAGGATTCCACGACCATCGCTGCTGCTCAGGAACTCGGCCTCACTTATATGATCCTGGTTTTTCCCGCGCTGCCCTCCTGGCAGGGAGAGAGCGTAGACGCCAACTTCGAACAATTCTTGCCTCGGTACGAGAGGATTTCGCTTTCCGATTACAAATGGAATGCCGAGCAGCTGAACCGGTGCGCGGAAAACCTGAAGCGTCACGGAATCAGGACCGGCTATCACAATCACGCCATCGACTTCAAGGATTTCAGCGGCACGTTGGGCTTTGACGCGCTCATTCAAAACACCGATGCGAACCTGGTTTGTTTTGAGATGGACTGCGGGCACGCGATACACGCCGGCTACGACCCGATCGCCTACCTCAACAGATACCCCAACCGGATCGAATTACTCCACATCAAGGATCTAGTGCGTGGGTATCACATCTCGACTGCGCTCGACACGGAGGATAAAGATACCAACGCTGAAATTGGCGCTGGTTGCATTGATTGGCAGAACCTATTCGAGACGGCCGCTCGTCACGGCCACGTGAAACACTACTTTGTGGAGCATGAAGGCAAGATGGCTCACCCACCGCTGGAAGCATTGCAAATCTCGTACGGCTATCTCCAAAAGCTCAAGGCCCATTAACGCCGCGGGAATCCAGCATAGTTTACGACGACACCTACCCGCAGCGAGAGACTT
>DATBHS010000120.1:0-49115 GCA_036557345.1 Bryobacteraceae bacterium | reverse complement strand
GCGTTCGATCCGGAGTACAGCACGTTTGGATTCGGCCGGACCCTTCTGTATCATGCGCTGCGCTACGCATTCGAGACAGGCTATGAATCTTGGAATTTTCTTCGGGGAAACGAGCCCTACAAGTTCGATTGGGGAGCACGGAGCATACCCAAAGCCCGGCTTCTTATTACGCGGGCCGGGTAGAAGCGGCACGGGCGTCGATCACTCGCCGGTATAGCGCCAGATATTCAGCTATCATGCGGCTGGCGTCAAAGCGATCTAAAGCTCTCGATCGACAAACTTGCGGGGAGAGCATCTCGATCTTTTTGACAGCAGCAGCCATTTCTTCCTCCGAATCGACGAGGAACCCCGTTATGCCGTGCTCGACCACTTCAGGCAGAGCACCGCGACGAAAGGCGACGACGGGAGTTCCGGACGCCATCGCCTCCATGGCCACGAGGGAGCTCGTTTCGGTTACCAGACTCGGGATCAGCAGGCAAGCGGCTTCCGACAGCAGTTTTACCTTCGTACCCAGAGCAACGGGCCCGATGTATTCGCGCCTGCTGTCCAGTAACGGGCGGACCGCTTCGGCAAAGTATGTCTCATGTTCACGAAACGGGTGCACGGGGCCGCCGATAATCATCGGCAAATCCAGACGACGTGCCACTCGAAGCGCGATGTGAACGCCCTTCTCCGGGCAGATGCGGCCTAGCCACAAGAGGTGAGCCCGTTTACCGGTGTTCGTTCCATATTGCCCTGTATCGATGCCGTTCTCGACTACCGGCCAATTCACGTTCTGCGCCGAGCTCGCCTGAGCCCGTGAGACGCAGTTCAGCTGCACGGAACCATCGAAGATCGATGGCGGATACCAATCGAGGGGTAAGTGCAGCGTCGCAAGCATAGGCAGCTTCGGAGGGGGTTGATAGGCGTAGAAATCGAGTCCGTGAAAATGAAGCAGGTCGACTGCCGTATGATTGAGGACACGTTCTATGGCTTGCAGGTGTGTGCGCTGAGCGTCCAGCCGAACCTCGTTCGTGATCTCTGAAGTAGAGGCTGGTGTCTCGATAAGGTCTCCACGAACGTGAGAGCCTTTCGCAGCAATTACAATCGAGCGGTGCCCAGCGGCAGCGATGCCGCGTTCCAACAGATAGAGAATCTGCTCGGCTCCACCGCCTGAACTGGAACTGACAGGCAACAGTGGAAACGCGACGCTCAGAATGATCACTGCTTAGCGATAACAGGAACTTCCAGAGCCGACGGGTGCTCGGCATCATGATAGATGGTGTTCGTGGCCGAGACATAGCGGCTGGCGGATTCCGGGTCCTCGCCGGTATTCAGGTTACGATCGAATCGCGGGAAATTGCTGCTGCTGATCTCAAGCCGCAATCGATGTCCCTGCCGGAAAACATTGCTCGTTGACCAAAGGTCAATCGCGAACTTGTAAATCTGTCCCGGATTCATCATTTCCGGGGTTTCCTGCGAATCGCGGTAGCGGGCGCGAACGACCCCTTCGGTCAGGTTTTGAGCGAATCCATTCGGCCAGACGTCTACCAGCTTCGCCGTGAAATCAGTGTCCACTGCAGAAGACTTGGCGTACAGTTCGACGCTTACCGGTCCGGTTACTTCGAAATCCTGGCTAAAGGGATTCGTCGAATAAACCAGCAGATCTTCTCGGGCTTCGGCAGGGCGCTGATCTCTGGGACCGGGAGGCAAATGCAGGCCGTCGCAACACAGTGGGCCGCCAATAGTCGGAACCGGATTCGCCGGATCATAAGTGTAGTGGTCCGCGGATTCGGTGTGAGGGGCCTCGGTCGAGAGGCTACCGTCTCCTCGCAGGGAATTTGCTCCGTTCGTCGAATGCAGAAAGTACTTCGTTTTGCGGGAGCGGCTTAGCGGCCAATCATACTCATCCCGCCATTGATTCAGGCCCATCACAAAGATCCGGACCGGCTTTCGCGCGAATTGGTTTTGCGCGCCTTTAAAAAGATAGTCGTACCACTCGAGTGTTACGTCGTTTTCGTCAAACTCGGCAGCCGCGGGTCCGAAATCGACATCGCCGATCTTTCGTCCGCCTCCGGCATGTCCACCAATTATCACTAACAGGTGCTGCCCGTTCTTGGCTGCCTCGCTTCCGCCGTGTGATTTGATGCCTTCGTAGTTGTGAAGAGAGCCACCCTGAAAAATGTCGTACCACGCGGCGGTAGTAAGCACGGGGACCTTAATATCGGAGTAGTGCTCCTCGATCGACCAACGCTTCCAGTACTCGTCGTAGCTGGGGTGAGCGAGCCAGTCCAAGAAATACGGCGCCAATTCGCCGGGTGAGCCGGTTTTGACGGGCCGCTGTTCGAAATTGAAGAGTGGATAGGCGGTGAGCGGCAGTTTCCACATTCCGTTCTTCGCGTTCGTCTTGTTCTCAACGGCGCGATTCAGGGTATCTTGCGCCAGCCCTGACGTCCAGGATTCGTTGAACCATTGCTCGAAGGCGCCACCCTGATACGTCCATCCATTGTGATAATTGCTGGCAGTTACTACAGGGCAGATGCCGGCAAGGTGTGGCGGGTGGGCAATAGCGGTGAGCATTTGTGTCGCTCCCACGTACGATCCGCCAAACATTCCCACTTTCCCGTTCGAGTAAGGAAGAGCGGCAGCCCACTCCACGGTGTCGTATCCGTCCTGGGATTCGTGTTTGAACGGGTACCATTCGCCTTCGGATGTATATCTGCCACGAACGTCTTGAACGATTGCGACATATCCGGACGCGGCCGCTCTGTAGCCGAAGTCGTCTTCATTGCTCTTGTTGTAGGGTGTTCTTTGCAGAAGGACGGGGAAGCGCCCCTCCTCTTTGGGCCGGTAAATATCGGCCCGCAGTACAGCACCATCTCGCATAGTCACTTTTACGCCGCGCTCTACGGTTACTGCGTACCGTTCAGCGGCGCCCGTGCTCTTCGGAAACGTCGCAAAACTGAGAACTGCTATAACGAGTGAGGTCTTATGAAACATCGGAGCATGGTTACGATATCACGGGTGCCGGCCGAGAAATGATCGCGATTTCCCGCCGGAAACTGATCGGTTCTCTGCTCGCCATTCCGGCTGCTGCTTCCATAACGAGCGGCCAGCCCGATACAGAGCACAAACTGAAAATCGTGGTGACGGGCGGTCATCCGGGTGATCCTGAATACGCATGCGGTGGAACCGTGGCTCGCTATACCGACCTCGGGCATCACGTCACTTTGCTGTACCTCAACAAAGGTGAGGGCGGTTGCGCGCATCGAAGCGCCGCGGAGTGCAGCGCGACCCGTGTTGCCGAGGCGCAAAAGGCCTGCGAGATTCTCAAGGCACAACCGGCGTTTGCCGGACAGATCGATGGCCACGCGACCGTAGATCCGGACACCTACGACCGTTTTCGAAAACTGCTCGATGCTGAAAAGCCGGACGTGTTATTTACGCATTGGCCCATCGACGTCCATCCGGATCATCGCGCTATTTCGATACTCACCTATAACGCCTGGCTTCATATGATCACTAAGCCTGCGCTCTATTTCTATGAAGTGTCTGACGGCGAAGATACGCAGATGTTCGCGCCGACCGACTATGTTGATATCTCCGGGACTGAAGCTCGGAAGCGCGAAGCCTGTTACGCGCATGCGTCGCAGGCGCCCGATCACTTCTATCCGCTGCAACGCGAGATCACGACGTTCCGCGGTATCCAAAGCGGCCATGCACAGGCAGAGGCTTATATTCGTTATGTAAAAAGTCCGGGTGGGTTGTTACTGTAAGGGAAACCGCTTGGCCCAGAGGACACACCGCGCGCGGCTCAGTTTTATGAAATCGTTTATTCAATCGATTCTTGCGATCTCTTATTGCTCTTTTCTCCTATATGGACAGAATCCGAAGCCTGATGAGCGCTTCAAGGCGGATCTGCTCGTTGTCGTAGCCCATCCCGATGACGAGACCGAAATCGGCGCATATCTTGCCCGCGCGATTTTCGATGAAAAGAAGCGCGTCGCCGTGGTCTTTGGAACACGCGGCAACTCAGGTGGGAATGCCGAAGGCCAGGAGCAAGCCGGGGCGCTAGCCGCCATTCGTGAGATCGAAGCACGCGAAGCTCTGGCCCACTTTGGCGTGCTGCATGTCTGGTTCCTGAACGGACTGGACACTCCCAGCCAGAATGTGCTCGAATCTCTGGAAACGTGGAACCACGGAGACTCGCTCGGCCGCATGGTGCGGCTGATCCGGCTCACGCGCCCGCCGGTCATTGCCACATGGTTGCCCGACTGGGTGGCGGGCGAAAATCACGGCGATCACCAGGCTGCCGGCGTGATTGCAACTGAGGCCTTCGATCTCGCCGGCAATCCCGCGGCGTTTTCGGAACAACTTGCGACGCCTAGAGATCGTGAGAACATCAATAATTTGACCGAAGGGCTTCGCCCGTGGCAGCCCGAAAAAATCTATTACTTCAGCGATGCCGCTCATACCGAGTTCTTAAAGGGAAAGGGACCTTCCTATTCGGCAACCGACCAGTCGCCATCACGGCGTGTCTCTTATTCCCGGCTCGCGGCGGAGGAATGCTCGTATCACTTGACGCAGGGCGACAGCGGCCAGATGGCGAAAGCCGCGCTTGCGAAGAACGATCTGCATTTCTTCGATCAGCGCGTGAACTTCATCTTCGGCAAATCATATGTCCAATCCAGCGTTACGGGCGATCTATTCGAAGGCGTCAGCTCGGATGGCATCGCCTATCGCCAGCCCGCGGCGTTCTCCGCGTCAAAGCTGACTTCACCCGTCATTGAACTCGGCGGCCCGTGGCATTTCTACCGCGACTTCTGGCGCGCCCATGGATTGGACAATCTGACGAATCTGCTTGGACCCGAGATTATGGCCCAACGTGCGAGCCGGTTCACATTTCCCGTTCGGATCGAGAATCCAACCGGCTTAGCCGTCAGCGCGAACCTGTCGGTGGATCTTCCGGAGGGATGGTCGCTTGTCACGCAAATGCCTACCAACGTTTCCGTGGAACCGCACGATCACCAAACGGTTATGGTCACCGCGAAGACTCCCGAAACCGAAGTGAAAGGTTGGAAAACAATCAGAATTGCGGCGCGATCCGGAAGCACCTCGCTAGGGCAGATTCGGATTCGAGTGGAACTCGATTTGGCAGCCATGCCCGAATAGAGTCGATTGAACACCTCTAAATTCGATGGGCTATAAGAAAGGAATTGAGGTTAGTTTCTGTGTTCAAGGCTACATTCCTTGTATTAGCTATCAGTGTCGCTGCCCTACTCGCCGCGCCGGCGGCTTTCGCGCAGGCAGTATCCGGCAATATTTCAGGTACTGTTCAGGACACGACCGGCGCCGCCGTCCCGAACGCCAGCGTTACGACCACCGATCTCGATCGTGGCACCGTCTATCACGTTCAGACAGGCGGTGACGGTAATTTCGCGCAGACTCACCTGCTCGCCGGCCGTTATCAACTAAAGGTCGAGAGTCCGGGCTTCGGAGCGTTTACTGCGAACGCAACGGTTCAGGTTGATGCCACAACTCCTGTGGACGTAAAGCTGAACCCGGAAAACGTGCGGACCAGCGTAGAGGTCACCGACGCAAGGCCGCTACTTACGACCGATCGGGCCGAAATCGCGACTACACTTACCGGCACGCAAGTCCAGCAGCTCCCGGTACTCGATCGGAACATTCAACGTGTTTAATCACGTGAATCTGGCGAACCCAGCCTCGCAGATCGATTCAAGCGGTGCCGGACAAATTACAGCCATCCAGGTGCCGATGCGCCAGATGCAATTCGGCTTGCACTTCTCGTTCTGAATACTATGGTTGTGGGCGGTCGGCGAGGCATGCCTCGCCGCTACACGCGTGGTCTTTTGTAGGGATCGGGCATGCCCGATCCAGTCAACAACCAAATGGTGAAACCAAGACTTCGCAGTCAGGAATGGTTCGGCCAGCCGGGCTACTACGGCATGGCGCGCCGGGCCTGGTTGCGGTCGGAAGGCTTTAATCGCGACGTTTTCGACGGCCGACCGGTTATCGGCATCTGCAATTCATGGAGCGAGCTGAATAACTGCAACGCTCATCTGCGCACCGTTGCGGAAGCCGTGAAGCGTGGCGTTTGGGCGGCCGGCGGATTGCCGCTCGAATTTCCTACGATTTCGTTGGGCGAAATGTACATGCGCCCGACGACGATGCTCTATCGCAACCTCATGGCGATGGATGTCGAGGAGTCCATTCGAGCGAATCCGATTGACGGTGTGGTTCTGCTCTGCGGCTGCGATAAGACGACACCTGCTCAGTTGATGGGATGTGCCAGCGCGGATATTCCCGCCATTGTCGTCCCCGGCGGCCCGATGCTCAGCGGTCAATGGCGCAACCAGAGGCTCGGCTCAGGCACTGATGGCCGCAAGCTTTTTGACTTGTTCCGCGCGGGCAAACTCAGCGAAGAAGCCTGGCAGGAGGTCGAGGGCTGCATTTCGCGCAGCGCCGGACATTGCACCGTCATGGGAACCGCTTCGACGATGACTAGCCTGGCGGAGGCGCTCGGGATGACGCTCACCGGATGCGCGAATATCCCGGCTCCAGATTCGCGGCGGCTGGCAATTGCGGAAAAGAGCGGACACCGGATCGTCGAGATGGTAGCGGAGGATCTGCGGCCGTCCCGGGTCATGACCAAGAAGGCGTTGGAGAACGCGATCGTAGTCGATATGGCGATCGGCGGGTCGACGAATGCCGTGGTGCATCTGCTGGCGATCGCGGGCCGGCTCGGAGTGGATTTGCATCTGGACGAGTTTGATGGCATCTCCCAGCGCACGCCCTACATCGCGAACATCAAGCCTTCCGGCGCATATCTGATGGAGGATTTCTTCTACGCCGGCGGCTTGCCTGCGGTCATGCGTGAGCTTCTGCCGAATTTGCATGGCGATTGCATGACCGTTACCGGGAAAACCGTCCGAGAAAATGTTGAAGATGCCGAATGCTATAACCGCGAAGTGATCCGTACGCTGGCAGCCCCTTTGCACCCGGAGGGCGGAACGATTGTGCTTCACGGTAATCTCGCGCCTGACGGCGCCGTTCTGAAACAAACGGCCGCCTCGCCGCGGTTACTGCAGCATCGTGGACCTGCTTATGTTTTCGAGAGCAACGAACAGATGCTCGCCGAGATTGACCGCGAGGACCTCCCGGTGACCAAAGACTCTGTGCTCGTGATGAAGAATTGCGGCCCGAAGGGCGCGCCCGGCTTTCCAGAGTGGGGCCACATCCCTCTGCCGCGGGTCCTGCTGAAGCAGGGGATTGACGACATCGTTCGTATCAGCGATGCGCGCATGAGCGGCACCAGTTTCGGAACCGTCGTCCTACACGTTGCGCCGGAGTCGGCCATCGGCGGTCCGCTTGCGCTGGTGCAGACCGGCGACATGGTTGAGCTGAACGCCGCGGCGCGCAGCCTGACGCTGTGCGTTGCGGACGATGAACTGCAGCGTCGCCGCACCGCCTTCGTCGCGCCCCCGCCGAAATACGAACGAGGTTATGGCTGGATGTTCCTGCAGCACGTCACACAAGCGAATTTAGGCTGTGACTTTGATTTCCTGACTGATAAGAGATCCGCTTGCTAACGCGCGCGGCTCAGTAATCCCAAGGCTTTAAGATGGGAGTGGCCAGATGACTTTCGTGAAGCATTTCATTGCAATTGCGATTGCGTGTGCCGCGTTTGGAAACCACGCATGGGCGGCCGATGTTCGCGAAGCTCGCGAAACGCCTGTCCTCGTGGAGCTGTTCACCTCAGAAGGTTGCTCCAGTTGCCCCCCGGCGGATGCGCTGTTGCAAAAACTCGATGCCTCTTCACCGGTTCCAGGCATCCGGTTGATTGTTCTCAGCGAGCACGTGGACTATTGGAACGGTGATGGCTGGAAGGATCCATACTCGTCGTCTTTATTCACACAAAGGCAGGACGCTTACTGCCGGTCTCTGAACATCAGCGATCCGTATACTCCACAAATCATTGTCGATGGAGGCGGCGAGCTGCACGCGAGAACTCCGGAGCAGGTCGTCCAAACTTTTCAGAAGGCTGCAGCGGCCCAAAAGGTCGTGATCCGAATCGCGTCCGTCAAAGTAGAAGCTGCGACTCCGCTTGTCGTCAGAGGACGGATCGGGAGCGATGGCGATTCGGAAAAACACAACGCGGACCTATACGTGGCACTCGCGCTGGATCACGCCGAGTCCCAAGTGCTGCGTGGAGAGAACACTGGTCGGCATCTGACCCACGTAGCGGTAGTGGAATCCCTCAGAAAGGTGGGAAAGATGGAACACGGAATGAGCTTAGCGAAGGATTTCGAGATGAAGCTCAAGCCGGGCATAGATCCGGCCAATATCCGGATCGTGGCTTTCCTACAAGAGCCCGGTGCCGGCAAAGTACTCGGCGCGGCATTGCAACGGCCGCCAATTCAATAGCCCGCGCCTTCTCCATGGATCGAGTTCTCAAGCTTGGACCTTTACGGGAACTGGCTGAAGGATGTGGGACTCGCTGGAGGGGCGTTCGCTTTGGCCTCCGCTCTGCCGAAACGGCGGCCAAGGGCAAGAGTTGGGCAGAGCCCGCAGTTCCGGCAACATACAAGCGGGAGCACTGTCATATCCACGGCGGGAACTCACTTGCGATATTCAGGTTGTGTACTAAAGCCACGTTGAAGTGAGTCTGCAAACCGCGGCACCAAACGGAGATACGATCGTTGTCATGGCAACGCAGAGAGCACTTTTATCCATCTGCTGTGGTGCCGTTCTGGAAGCCATTCTCCTTTTGTGCGTTCTGCCGACGCAACCCGCCACGGTTCTAAGAAGTATTGCGGCATATACACAAGCCCCAGGCGAGTTGATTTTGCGCCTAGCGGCTCACTTCTTCTGGCTTGGCGCTGCCGATGTTCCAGTGATTTTTACAATCATCTTCCTCGTGCAAACTGTACTTTTCGCTCTGCCCATTTGGGGTCTATTGAGGCTGATTCCGGACGATTCGGCACGCTCAGTGTGACGGACGGTAGCAGACCCGATCGAGCAGGCCCAACAGAGGCACACCTTTTTTCAGTCCCGGGCGTATCACGGACGACCGTAAGCTATATCCGGTGAAAACTCTTCAATATGTCCCGCATGCTGTAGCGCAGCGCGATCGGGCGTCCGTGCGGACAGGTCATTGGATACTCGCACGAAGCGAGCGTGCGTAGCAGCCAGTCGATTTTTTGGGGTTCCAGTTTTGTGTTGATCTTTATGGCAGCACGGCAGGCGATCGTGGCGCACACATTGCGCCGGATCTCGTCGAACGAGGCCGAACGCAATTCGCTTTCAGCGATTTCCAGGATCTCAAGCACGATCTTCTCGATATCGCTTACCGCAACGTTCGCCGGAGCGGCCTTGATCGCTATCGTGCGCTGCCCGAACGGTTCGGTTTCAAAACCGCCCGCGATCAGCTCATCGGCAATCCGCGCGTATTCGAATTGTTGCGCGGGCGTGAGCTGCAGAACCAGGGGCATCAATAACTGCTGGACCTCCACGGTTCCCGAAGCCCGCGCGCGTAGCACCTGCTCGAACAAAATGCGTTCGTGAGCTACGTGCTGGTCGATAATCCAGAGACCATCACGGCCCGCTGCAATGATGAAGCTGTCGTGAAGTTGCCCCAAAGGGCGGAGATCCGGCAACGCGGCGAGCGTGTCTACGCGGTCCCAATCGCCTGACAGTTGGTCGAGAGCACCGTGCGTATCGGGAATTCGTCGGAGGGGCACGGCGGGCTGCGGCGCAGGCGTATCCACAAACGCGCGATCCGGCGAAACAGGAGAAACTGTGATCTCTGGAAGAACTACCGTTTCACCGGGAACATAGCCGGTTGGTTCCACCTCCGACTCCACGGTCTCGTGCTCCATCACCGCCGTGAACTCGGAGAAAGGCAGCGCTGCGGCTCGCGGAAGAGGTGGAGTATGAGCAGGCTGGCCCGCTGGCCCATAAGTCGGAACGATCGGAGATGCCGGGACCGGCATGCTGGAGGCGGGCCGGCTTTGCATCAACGCCTCGCGTAAGGCGTCGCGAACGAAATCGTGCACTGCCGACCCGTGGCGGAATCGGACCTCCGTTTTGGAAGGATGAACGTTGACGTCTACTTCGCCCGGATCGCAGTTCAGAAACAGCAGCGCGAACGGATAGCAGCCGGGTGGCATCAGGTTGTGATAAGCCGCAGACATGGCGTGCACCAACACCTTGTCTCGGATCAGGCGGCCGTTCACGAACAGAAAAACGGAGTTGCGATTCAGCTTCTGAACGTGCGGTCCTGAGATGAGCCCTTCGAGCGCGAATGTGGCTACATCGGGCTCCGAAGGCTCGCTTGAGGCGCTCCGCATGTGTAATGGCACGTAAGGCGGAGGGAGGCGAATCTCGATGACCTTCGGTCCGACGTCGATCAGGTCGTTTACGATTTCGGAACCGAATACCTGGAAGGCGCGGTCCCGCACACTCGAAACAGGCGTGACATTCAGCAGCTCCCGGCCCTCGTGGTACAGCTCGAATCGTTTGTTTGAGTGGCCAAGGCTGTAATGTGTAACGAGCGAGCCGATATGGGCGAGCTCCGTCTGATCGGACCGCAAGAACTTCTTGCGGGCGGGAACGTTAAAGAAAAGATCGCGGACCGTGATGGTTGTTCCGGTCCGGCGGGCAATCTCGTCGCAGCGCAGGAGCTTGCCCCCGGCGATCTCGACCGCCGTGCCGATCTGCTCCTCTTCCGTCCGCGTCTCGAGCAAGAGACGGCTGACCGATGCAATGGAGGGAAGCGCTTCGCCGCGAAAGCCGAGCGTGGCGATCGCAAGCAGGTCCTTCACGTCGCTGAGTTTACTGGTGGCATGACGCTCAAACGCCAGGAGTGCATCGTCGCGCAGCATGCCCGCGCCGTCGTCCTGGATACGCATAAGACGGCGGCCGGCGTTCTCGGTATCAATGCGGATGTCGGTTGCACCGGCGTCGAGCGAATTCTCGAGCAGTTCCTTAACAACGGAAGCGGGCCGCTCCACCACCTCTCCGGCGGCGATTTTGTTCGCTACAGTGTCGGAGAGGATGCGGATGCGGCCCATTCAAAGAGAGGACAGAACCACGAGCGTGAGCGAGTGGGGACTCAACCTCCTTACCCGCTCATCGCGGCCAGAAATTCGGCATTCGAGCGGGTCTTGCCCAGCTTGTCGAGGAGAAGCTCCATCGATTCTACCGGCGAAAGAGGATTGAGCACCTTACGAAGCACCCACACGCGATTGAGTTCTTCGCGCGGCATGAGCAGCTCTTCCTTACGCGTACCGCTCTTGTTGATGTCGATCGCCGGGAAGACACGCTTATCAACCAGCTTGCGGTCGAGGTGAATCTCCATGTTGCCCGTGCCCTTGAATTCTTCGAAAATCACATCGTCCATGCGGCTGCCGGTGTCGATGAGCGCCGTAGCCACGATGGTGAGTGATCCGCCTTCTTCGATGTTGCGAGCCGCGCCGAAGAAGCGCTTCGGGCGTTGCAAGGCGTTGGAATCCACGCCACCCGACAGCACCTTGCCCGAAGGCGGTACAACGGTGTTGTACGCGCGCGCCAGACGCGTGATCGAATCGAGCAGGATGACGACATCCCGCTTGTGCTCGACCAGCCGCTTGGCCTTCTCGATGACCATCTCAGCAACCTGAACGTGCCGGGAAGCGGGTTCATCGAAGGTAGAGCTGATGACTTCGCCGCGCACCGAGCGCTGCATGTCCGTCACTTCTTCCGGGCGCTCGTCGATCAGCAGCACAATGAGATTGATCTCGGGATGATTGGTCGTAACCGAGTTCGCAATGCTTTGCAGCATCATCGTCTTACCGGTACGCGGCGGGGCCACAATGAGACCGCGCTGGCCCTTTCCCAGGGGAGTTAACAGATCCATGACACGGCCCGAGAAATTATCGCGCGCGGTTTCGAGCTTCAGCCGCTCATCCGGGTAAAGCGGCGTCAGGTTATCGAAGAAGATTTTGTTACGAGCTTCCTCGGGCGGCTCGAAATTGATGGCGTCGACCTTAATCAACGCGAAATAACGCTCGCCTTCCTTAGGCGGCCGGATCTGGCCGGATACGGTATCGCCCGTGCGCAAATCGAAGCGACGGATCTGCGAGGGCGAAACATATACGTCGTCCGGTCCGGGCAGATAATTGTACTCGGGCGCGCGCAGGAAGCCGAAACCATCCGGCAGACATTCGAGAACGCCTTCGGAAAAAATGAGCCCGCTCTTCTCGGCCTGTGTCTGCAGGATCTTGAAAATGAGTTCCTGTTTACGCAGACCGGCTGCGCCCGGAACGCCGAGATCCTTGGCGATCTGGTTCAGCGCCTGGATGCTCATGTCCTTCAGCTCGACCAAGTCGAGCGTGGTAGTCCCGTTGCGCTGGCCTTGTGCGCCGGTATTGCCGATGGAATGCCGACCCCGGCGTTGTCCGGGCAGCGCCTGGGGTCCCTGCTGAGATGCTGTTTGCTGCTGTGCCGGCTGCTGGTTGGCCGCCACCGGAGCGCCCTGCAAGACCGCGCTCGAGCTGTTCTCGGCTCCGCGCGCTTCCGTCGCGCTCTTCCGCGAGGCATCGCCGGCCGGCCGGCCGTTTCCTTTCGTCTCGCCTTGCCCTCGGGCGCGGTTCGCGGCGGGCCGCTCGGCGCGAGGCTCGATAGCCTTCGATTCTCCTTCGGCGGGTTTCGCCTCAACTGTTTCGGTTGCCGGCGTGCCTTCGCCTTCGATTTCCTGTGGCGTCTCGGTGGGCTTGCCTTCGGAGGCAGCCGCGCGGGCTACTGCTTGTTCTTGATCTTCGAGATGATTTGCCAAATTTCCCTCACTCCCCGGCCGTCCACGGCCGAGAACGGCACCGGCTGCTGATCCGGGATGACTCGCTGGATCTCGGCTAGTGCAGCTTTCAATTGGTGGTTGCCTTTCAATTTGTCGGCCTTGGTGACGATCACCCGGTAACGACGGTTATGGAACTCCAGCCAGGCTTTGAGTTCCAGGTCCTTTTCCATCCATCCACGCCTGGCGTCGATGAGCAGGAACGACATCACAAGACTCCGCCGTTCCAGCAGGTAGCATTCGATCAACTTCTTCCAGCGCGCGCGCTCTTCCAACGGAACCTGCGCGTACCCGTAACCCGGGAGGTCGATAAAACTCAGGTCCTCCTCGACTCGGAAAAAGTTGATGAGCTGCGTGCAGCCCGGGCGCGAACTAGTGAACGCCAGTCCAGGCTGCCGCAAAAGTGTATTCAATAAACTCGACTTGCCGACGTTGCTTCGCCCCAGAAAAGCGATCTCCATCGGGTTGTCGGGCCGATTTTCAGACGGGAACTGCCCCGGGCGCGCTGCGCTGATGATCAGGCTTGCGGCTGCTTCAGTTCCCACCACGACGTATAACTTGTAAGAGCGAGCCTCGACGCCGAAGCAGAACTTCAGTGCGTCAAGTTATCTTCATTCGGCCTGGCCGTCAGGTCCGCTGCAGTTGCGGCAGGGGCTAGCGGCAGCGCCACGATCTCACGCTCCAGTGCTATTTTCAGCACTTCGTCCATCATCATGACGAAGTGAAGTTTCATTTCTTTCCGGATATTCTCGGGAATATCCGCCAAATCCTTTTCGTTGTCTCTGGGTAGCACAACTTCGAGAATGCCCTGCCGGTGAGCGGCCAAGAGTTTTTCCTTGAGCCCTCCAATGGGGAGCACACGGCCGCGCACGGTAATTTCTCCGGTCATCGCCAGGTCGCAGCGAACCGGTATCCCGGTTAGCGCGCTGCAGATGCTCGTTCCAATCGTAATCCCGGCCGAAGGGCCATCTTTAGGGATGGCGCCTTCCGGCACGTGTACGTGAATATCCAGATGCCTGTAGAAGTCTTTCGGCAGGCCCAGGTACTGCGCTCGCGAACGCACATAACTCATCGCTGCCTGCGCGGATTCCTGCATGACATCGCCCAGTTTTCCCGTGGTAGTCAGCTTGCCGCGTCCCTCCATAACAGTTGCTTCCGTTGTCAGGATAGAGCCGCCGACTTCCGTCCACGCGAGCCCTGTCGTCGCCCCGACCTCGTTTTGTTTATCGAGATCCAGATCCCGGAACTTGGCAGGACCCAGCATCTCTGCTACAACCGGCGGATTGATCACCACCTTTTCGATTGGGATGAGCGGCGTCTCTTCTTTCTTTGCCTTCTTCTTACCCTTCTTCGCCGGTTCCGCCGTTTCCTCCGCGGCCGCTTCCTCTTCGATCACTTCGAGGCTGTTGGCGCTGTCGGGCGCGCCTTCTTCGGTTCCTGCGGATTGAGCCTCGACGACCTTGCGCGCCACCTTGCGGCAGACGTTCCCAATCTCGCGCTCCAGGTTCCGGACACCCGCTTCGCGCGTATACGACTGAATCAATGTCTGCAAGCCAAGATCCGTGAACTCGAGCTGTTCTTCAGAAACACCGGTGTCCTTCCGTTGCTTAGCAACCAGGAAGCGTTTCGCGATTTCAAGCTTTTCGAGCTCGGTGTATCCCGAAAGCCGGATCACTTCCATGCGGTCCTGCAAGGCGGGGGGAATGGTATGCAACACATTCGCGGTCGCGATGAAGAATACCTGGCTGAGATCGTACTCGACGTCCAGGTAATGATCCATGAACATGTAATTCTGCTCTGGATCCAGAACTTCTAACAGGGCCGCGGACGGATCGCCCCGAAAGTCCATCGACATCTTGTCGACTTCGTCCAGCATGACGATCGGATTCTTCGTCCCCGCTTTTTTCATCATCTGAATGACCTGCCCGGGCAGCGCGCCGATATAGGTGCGGCGATGCCCACGAATTTCAGCCTCGTCACGAACGCCGCCCAGCGATAGCCGAACGAACTTACGCCCGGTGGCCTTGGCAATCGACATGCCTAGCGAGGTCTTTCCAACGCCTGGAGGTCCTACAAAGCACAGTATCGAGCCTTTCGGATTCTGCACCAGCCGGCGGACTGCGAGGAATTCCAGGATGCGCTCCTTGATCTTCTCTAGGCCGTAATGGTCGCCTTCGAGCACCTGGCGAGCGTGGCGAAGATCCCGAATCTCCTTGGTGCGTTTCTTCCATGGCACCGCGAGCAGCCAGTCAAGATAATTCCGCGAAACTGTCGACTCGGCCGACATAGGCGGCATCGCTTCCAGCCGCTTGAGCTCGGCGGTCGCCTTCTCGTGCGCGTCCTTCGTCATGCCGGCTGCGTCGATCTTCTTCTTCAGCTCGTCAAACTCGCTCTTCTCGCCCCGGCCGAGTTCCTTCTGAATTGCTTTAATCTTTTCGTTAAGGTAATACTCTTTCTGCGCACGCTCCATCTGCCGCTTTACGCGGCCCTGAATCGTCCGGTCGACGTTGAGCTTCTCGATCTCGATATCGAGAAGGTCCGCTACGCGCGTAAGCCTGTCGATGGGATCGAAAATCTCGAGCAACTCCTGCTTTTCCTCGATCGTGAGCTGCAGATTGGCGCCCACCGTGTCGGCCAGCTTGCCGGGATCGTCCACCCGGATGGCAGCGATCATCGTTTCGTAATTCAGGTTCTGGCTGAGCTTGACATACTGCTCAAACAGGGTGGTCACGCGGCTTGTCAGGCCCTCTATCTGCCCACCCTGCTCAAATTTGTAGTTGGTTACCTTTACGACGGCGCGGAAATAGCCTTCTTCTTCGCTTACCGAGATGATTTTCCCGCGCTCTACGCCTTCCACCAGAACCTTGATATTTCCATCGGGCTGCTTGAGGCTCTGAACGATGTTGGCGACGGTTCCTACCGAATAAATCTCGTCGGGACGCGGCTCATCGACCGAGGCGTCGTGCTGAGTCGCCAGGAAAATCTTCTTGTCTCCTAGGAGCGCTTCCTCCAGCGCGCGAACGCTCGATTCTCGCCCCACCACAAACGGGGTCATCATGTACGGAAAGATGACCACGTCGCGGATCGGCATCATGGGCAACCGTTTTGTGTCCGTTTTGTCTTTTGTCGTAACCATCGTGACTTTCTAGGCGGTGTTCGTCCCCTGAGCAAGGAACCGGAAGATCTGTAGCAGTTGTATCGCCGAAAACGGGCCGGGCTCGGCAGTGAATCTATCTTCTTGTTGTAAAGGAACGGCCGGCTAGCCCGCCTTCTCGAGCACAGCCATATTGATCTTTTGCGTCAGTACCATCTCTTTGGTGACGATGAATTCGCGAACCTTTTTGAATGTAGGCAGATAGTACATCAGATCCAGCATGAGATCTTCGAGGATCATGCGTAGACCACGCGCGCCCACCTTGCGTTCCATCGCAAGCTGCGCAACAGCATCCAGGGCGTCTTCGCTAAACTTGAGCTTAACATTCTCGAACTCAAATAGCTTCTGATATTGCCTCACGATGGCATTTTTCGGCTTTGTCAGGATCTGAACTAAAGCCTCCTTCGAGAGGTCTTCCAGTACGGCCGTGACGGGCATACGCCCGATAAACTCCGGAATGAATCCGTACTTGATCAAATCCACGGGCTGGCACTGAGCCAGCAGATCCGTGTCGCGCCGGATGGAATTGGGGCCACGGCGCGGGGATGTCTCCTTTTCCTCCGGTGGCACAAAGCCGATTGACTTAGTGCCAACCCGCCGTGCAATCACCTTTTCCAACCCTACGAAGGCTCCGCCGCAGATAAACAGGATATTCGTCGTATCCACCGGCGTAAACTCCTGATGCGGGTGCTTGCGCCCGCCTTGCGGAGGAACATTCGCTACCGTGCCCTCCAAAATCTTCAGGAGCGCTTGCTGAACTCCTTCCCCGGACACGTCACGGGTGATAGACGGATTCTCATCCTTTCGACCTATCTTGTCGATCTCGTCTATGTATATGATGCCCGTCTGCGCTCTTTGCACATCCCAATCTGCATTCTGAAGCAGGCGCAGGATGATATTCTCCACATCTTCGCCTACATAGCCTGCTTCCGTAAGCGTAGTGGCATCCACAATCGCGAACGGCACATCCAGAATCCGCGCCAGAGTCTGCGCCAACAGCGTCTTGCCGGTTCCGGTTGGGCCGATCAAGAGGATATTCGATTTCGAGAGCTCCACTTCGCCGCCACGCTGTTTGTTCATCTGGATGCGCTTGTAGTGGTTATATACGGCGACAGCCAGTTTCTTCTTGGTAGCTTCCTGACCGATCACATACTGATCCAGGTATTCTTTCAGCTCCAGGGGCCGCGGCAGCTTCCCAGGCGTGCCATAGCTTTGCTCGTGGCGGTCATCTTCAATAATGGAATTGCATACCGCGATGCACTCGTCGCAGATGTACGCGCGCGGATAATCGCTGGGAGAGGAGATGAGTTTACCAACTACATCCTGGCTTTTGTGACAAAACGAACAGCGGAGGGAATCGTCAGATCCGGCGCGCTTCAAGCTGGTTCTCCTATAAAAAGGGAGATCGAGAGATCCCTTGCCCTGATCGGAAGAATTTTCATCCCCAGTATATCAACAGTAGAACTCTTTCACATGAATGAAATAGGGGCTGAGTACGGCTAAGGCGTACTGGATTCCCATAAGGAATATCAGGCCTGCTTCTGTGCCTGGTCGAACAGGAACTGGAGCGTCTTTTCGGTCTGAATGTGACCGGCAATACGGCCGATTGCTCCCTCCTTCTCGAGGCGCGCCCGGGTCACGGGCACCGCTTCCCGCTCCTGGCGGGCGATGCGCTGGATTTCCCGATCCACCTCGTCCTTGGTTGCACCGATGCCTTCCTTTTCCGCGATCTTCTCCAGCAACAGAGATGCCCGCACGTTACGGACCGCTTTGTCGCGCTGCTTCTCCTTGAGCTTTACCCAATCGAGCTTCAGCTCGCCGGGATCGACGCCGCGGCCGGCGAGATCGCTGAGTTGCATCCGCACCTGGTTCTCGATCTGCCGGTCCACGTATGCTTCCGGAACTGGGAACTCGTTGCTTTGAACCAGCTTGTCGATCAGCTCTTCCTTCCCTGCCTGTTGCGCCACGTACTGCTTTTCGTGAAAGAGGGACTTGTGCACTGCTTCCCGCAATTCGTTGAGATTCTGATAATCGCCAAGATCGCGGGCAAACTCATCGTCGAGAGCTGGAAGCTCTTTCTTGCGAACAAACTTCGGAATAAGTTGGAAATGAACCGTTTTGCCCGCCAGACGCGGTTGCGCGTAGTCTTCCGGATAATTGACGGCCACATCCTTCACGTCGTCAGGATTCCCTCCGATTAGCGCCTCACTAAATTCCGGCAACGTCTCCTCGCCCGCAACCTGGATCTGCACATCCTGGTCGATCGGCTCGGCGAGCCCCTCCAGCGATTTGAGGTGAACCAGAACATAATCGCCGCTTTCAATCGGCCGCGGATCGAGGTTCACGTAATCTGCCTTGCCTTCGCGCATCGACTCCAGACGCTTGTCCACTTCCTCATCCGTAACGGTTGGCTCCTCGTACTTGACCGGCAAGCCGCGATACTCGCTGAGTGCGAACTCTGGTGCCACTTCGAAGTCGGCCTTGAAACGAATTGGCTCACCGGGTTCAAAGTGAAGTTCCGAAATGTCGGGTGTCCCGACGACTTTCAACTCTTCTTTTGCGACGCGGTCGCGAAAGGCCTGCGGAACGAGAAGCTCAATAATCTCGCTGCGAATCTCTCCTTTGAAACGCGATTGGATCATGGTGACGGGCGCCTTGCCCGGACGAAACCCCGGGAGGCGCGCACGCTGCCGGATCGAGTCGGTGACCCGCGATCTGGCTTTTTCGACTTCTTCAAGCGGAATCTCGACTTCAAGCGAGCGCTTGCAATCCACTTCTGTTGACACTTATTCCGATTCTAGCTTTTCGATGATGGATGAGCCCGCGCTTTATCAGCGAGGCGAAGACTAACAAAGTGAAAGGCGCGGTTTGCTTAGACCGCCGCAGTGGCTAACTGGGCCGCCTGGCGAAGCAACTCTGCCTTATCGGTCTTCTCCCACGTAAAGCTGTCCTCTGTGCGGCCGAAGTGACCGAACGCCGCGGTTTCCCGGTAAATGGGCCGGCGAAGATTCAGCTCCTTGATCATGCCTGCGGGTGTGAGTGAGAAGTTCTCACGCACCAGTTCAGCCAGGCGCTGATCCTCTATTTTGCCGGTGCCGAACGTGTTCACATGAATGGACACAGGCTCGGCCACGCCAATCGCATAGGCAAGTTGCACTTCGGTCCGCGAAGCGAGGCCGGAGGCGACCAGGTTCTTGGCGACATAACGCGCCATATAGCAGGCCGAGCGGTCTACTTTCGTCGGGTCCTTGCCGGAGAATGCTCCGCCGCCATGCCGGCCCATGCCGCCGTAAGTATCCACAATGATTTTGCGTCCCGTAAGACCGGTGTCCCCATGTGGCCCTCCGATGACGAAACGGCCCGTCGGATTAATGTGGAACTTCGTTTGAGAGTCGATCATCCCGGAGGGCATAACGGGATTGACTACATACTTCTTCACATCCGCCTCGATCTGCCTCGAGCTGATGTCATCGTGATGCTGGGTCGAGACGACGACCGCGTCAATACGCTTGGGTTGACCGTTCACGTATTCGACACTCACCTGGCTCTTGCCGTCGGGCCGGAGATACGGAACCTTGCCGGAGCGGCGAGCTTCGCTGAGCTGGCGGACCAGTTTGTGAGCCAGCATGATGGGCAGCGGCATGAGTTCGGAAGTCTCATCGCAGGCGTAACCGAACATCAAGCCCTGGTCCCCCGCGCCGCCCGTGTCTACACCCATGGCGATATCAGGCGATTGGGCCTGAATCATGTTGACCACGGCACAGGTCTTGCTATCGAATCCGAAGGTGGCGTCATTGTAGCCGATATGATTGATGACGCCGCGTACAAGCTTGGGGACATCCACGTAGGTCTTGGTGGTGATCTCGCCGGCAACCACGCAGATTCCGGTCGTAACTAGTGTTTCGCAAGCGACCCGGCCGTTAGGGTCGTCAGCAAGCACCGCATCGAGAATAGCGTCCGAGACTTGGTCGGCGATTTTGTCGGGATGACCCTCGGTAACGGATTCAGACGTAAAGATATGTCTCATTGAAGATGGTTCATTTCAGTCTATCAAGCACAGGCAGTGGGCCAGACCATCGCAGTTTGTGGTCTGCTTGGTTTGTCGCATGAAAATGGCAGACGACCCAAACCGATCGTCTGCCCCACACCTATCCCCGCTCGCCTTTTTCGAGATAGCAGTCCCAGATTGTCTTGCCGATTCCCAGAAACGCCTCCAGATTCGAGGGCTTCCGGATGTAGCAGTCAGCTCCGAGTTCCTCCGCATGCACCACATCGGCCGGCGAAGAACTGACGATCGCCACCGGGGTCTCTCGCAGCGCGCGGCTGCCGCGAATATAGGAAAGCACCTCGCGGCCATCGACGCGTCTCAAATTCAGGTCCAGGATGACCAGATCCGGTGGCGGCTCGTTCTGATACGGAGCTTCCTGACGCAGCAATCGCAAAGCAGGCTCGCCATCATCTACGGCGATCTGCTCGTGATGCATTTCTCCCGCTCTCAAGGCCTCTTGAATGAAGTAAAGGTCCACTGGATTGTCTTCTACAATCAGGACACGGATGGTGCCGCTAGGCGCAGTGCAGCTCATGCAATATCACTCGATCCATTGGCGCGGTGAAGAAAAAAGTCGCGCCTCGATTTTCCTCGGAACGTACCCAAATGCGGCCGCCATAGTGTTCGATGACTCGCTTGCAGATGGCCAGGCCGATGCCGCTGCCCGAAGGAGAGCGGCCGCCGATCCGTTTAAATACGCCGAATATCCGGTCATGGTATTGTGGCGCGATTCCGATGCCATTGTCGCGCACCGAAAAGATCCACTCATTTCCTTCCCGCGACGCTGCGATTTGAATTCGAGTCGGTTCCGTGCTCGAATACTTCAGCGCATTGCTGACCAGATTTTGGAATACCTGCAGCAGATGTGTTTCATGCATCGCGACCGAGGGCAGTTGGCTCCATGTAATCTGGGCGCCTGCCTCGTCAATCCGCGTTTTCAGATTTCTCAAAGCATTTTCGAGAACGGCCGCGGATTCTACGGGTTTTACCGGAGCCGCGGAGCCGTCCAAAGCCCGACAGTATGCGAGGAGATCCTTGATCATGCTCTCCATTCGCTGTGCCCCCGACACCGTGAACTCTATAAACGGGTCAGTTTTCGAATCGATGTGATTTCGATAACGAGAGGCCAGAAGCTGTGTACCCAGCGCAATATTTCTCAGCGGCTCCTGTAAATCATGGGCAGCGGCATAGGCAAATTGCTCTAGTTCGGCGTTGGTTCGGCGGAGCGCCAAAGCCAGATCTTCGAGTTGCCTGTTCTTCTGCTCCAGTTCCCGGGTACGTTCCTCGACGCGCTTCTCCAAATCAAGATTGAGGATCCAAATCTCCTGCTCTGCCCGCTTCCGTTCCTGGATCTCGCTCTCTAATTCCTCATTCGCCTGCCGCCAGCGGGCGGGGCTGGGGATAGCCGCCATTTCCGGAACCAACCGCCACAGAAGAAATGCCGTCGGCAGCGACGCTGCCGCGGTGATTGCCTTGATCAGACCATCCAGGCGGTAAGCCGGCGACCAGAGCGTGACAATTCCCATTACATGCGTCGCTCCACAACTCAAAATGAACACAGCAAACAGTACGAACATCCAGTGGAATACCAGATCTCTGCGTCTCCTTATCAAATCAATGAGAGCCGCTGGAATCAGAACGTACGATAAGGCCACAAACCCGTCTGAGAGCGCATGCATCCAGATCAGGCCCGGTACCCGCAGGCAGTAAACATGCGGCATAAAGTCGGTCGAGAATAACTTGTGAAAGAACTCGAGCATGTCAGAATTCTCGCGAGGAAACCCGCCGGTGGGCGACCGTCCGCATCAAAGACCACGTCGGGGACGCAAGAGGGAGACAGCCGCCTGAGTCTTCGTGCCCTGCAGGAAGGGTTGGGATTAACTGCTGTGACAGTGTACCAAAATTCTTTTGGCTCATACCTGTCTTCCGCATACAATCGTTCGTTGAAATACCTTCGCGAAAAACATGCCTGACCCCTTGAAATTGGCCATCGCCGGTCTGGGAAGGATGGGCGCGGTCCATGCTTTACACGCGTTCGAGCTGGCTCGTGACACCGGGACATGCGAGCTGGCGGCGCTCGCCGACGTTGATGTCGAGCGCGCCCGGCGCCTGAAGGCCGGATGGGGACTCCGGATTCCTGTTTTCGAATCTGTCGATGAGCTGGCGCAATCGCGAGTTTGTAGGGCCACCGTAATAGTCACGCCGACCGACTGCCATCGCGAAAACGCCGCAACGCTGATCGCGGCCGGGCATCGCGTACTGTTGGAAAAGCCGCTGACCGGAACGCTCGAAGCCGACCGGGATTTCGCCGCGGATCTCGACCGGAATCATCCGGAAGCTCTCATGCTCGGCTTCCAACGGCGCTTTGATGAACCTCTAGCGTATGCAAAGCAACTGATCGGAAATGGCGCGATCGGGCGTGTCTTCAAGATCTATTCGGCGCTGGAAGATTCGAATCCTGCGCCGAACGGTTACAAGAGTGGTGGAATCTTGCCTGACATGTCGGTGCACAATGTGGATGAGATTCTCTGGTTAAGCGGGCGAATGCCCTCCCGGGCGCTCAGCATCGGGTCTCGAATTTACAGCCACGCGCTCACCACCTGCGCGGAAGACTTCGACGATGCCCTTCTCTATCTCTGGTTCGATAGCGATCTCGTCGCTCAGCTTCAGGTCGGCCGCAACCACGTTTCGGGCTATCGTGTCGAAACCGTGGTGTTCGGTGAGGAGGGGCAGATCCAGGTGGGCCACTTCGATCAGAAACCTTTCGAGATTGTAGTTGTGGCTTACGGCCGCCGCGGTAATGCAACGCCACTCGCGCAACGGACATTTTCAATGCGCGATTATGGCCGCCCGCTGCCGGAGTTTGTGGACCGTTTTGGAGCGGCGTATAAGGCCGAGTTAGCCGCGTTTATCGAATGTTGCACAACGGGAGCGGCTTTCCCTGTCACCCATCGCGACGGTCTCCGCGCCCAGGAAGTCATCGCAGCGGGAATGAAGGCTGCCATCGGGCTTGAGAACGCCGGTCTGATAGCGCATGCCTGAGCGTGCTGCGCTGGACTGCTTACTCGCGCTTTCCCTAAGTAAACTTCGTCAAACGCCACAACGCCAACCCCGCCGCTACGAGCACCACTATCATCGCCAGGCTTAGAGCGGCCAGCCATCCCATGTGGATTTCCATGCGGGGTACGCGAGCCAGCCATCCCAGCACGACAAAAATCAAAGTAGCTCCTCCCACCAGGAGCCAGTCGATCCAGGTCCGGCGAACGGCCTGCGTGTCCAGGTCGCGTCCCTCCATCCGCGCCATAACATAGCCGGGAGAGATTCCGTACAGATCCGTCTCACGCTGCGCCGCTTCCTTCCAGCTCGAGTACTCGCTTTCCGAAGCTGAAGAACAGGCAATCGCAACAGCTCCTGCTGCCATGAGGAGCGATCCGCCGATCACTTCGGCATACACGCCTCTGTGGAGTCCATGCAACTCGCTGAACACCAGAATCGCCCACAGCAAGCCCCAGAGCTGGTTCGTATTCGATAGCGGAATCCCGCGGCTGATGCCGACATACTTTGCGGCATAGTTCTGAAACAGGTCGCCCACGACCCACATGAAGCCCCCCAAGAGCGGCCAGAACAGGATCTCGCGCTCCGCAACCAGCTCGTTCCAAAATGGCGCAGGGCCACCCAGAAAGACGATGCCTAACACCGTGACGGTGGTCATTTCGCCAAACGTGAAGTAAGTAAGAAAGGTCAACGGGTTCATACCCGTGATGTACGCCTTTCGATACGGGATGTACATGGTTCCGAACATGAGTCCCGCGCCCAGCGCTGCCGCAATCCCGCGCAGCGCGTTCACCTGGGCTGTCTGGGAAGTCGAGGCTGCGGATATGAGGATTGCGCCAAAAAAGATAACAACCGCGCCGCCGACTACCGCGAGTTTTCGGAACCAGGCGGCGCGGTGCAGTTCTTTGAACAGCAGCGTGCCCCACAGGATACCGATCAGGCTGTTTGAATTCCACAACGGGAACGCCAGGCTTAAGCCGATATCCCTGACGGCAAAAATCGTCAGCGTGTTTCCGATCGCCCAAAGGCAACCCGCCATCACGCCCCAAAGCACCAGGTGAGGCACATGCCGCGTATCCGTGAACGTGTCTCGTGTGCCGCGAATCAGCGCCGGTAGGCTCCAGCGCGAGATGAATGCACCGGCCACCATCATGAACGAGATCACCAGAGGCGAAACTGCAACCGTTACTAGCTTTGTTGGCGCTTCGGCTCCGGCCAACCATAGCGCCGCGGAGATTCCACAAAATATCCCGAGCCTGTGAAGTTTTCGCTGGCGGACGGGATCCGTCGAGGTTTCGGTAATCGTGTGGCTCGAAGCGTTCTTCTCCATGGCGTTCATTGCACCCAGCGGAGAAGCAGAACTCCTACCAACAGCACAATAAAGGGAACCCAGAATTGAACGTCCCTCAAAATGCTTGGCCACCAATTTCCGCGTCGATTCGAAAGTTCATTTTCCTGATGAATCATGTCGTGTGCGTGCGTCTAAACGGGGTGTGTCTTGACGCGATTATATGTCGGGGCGAACGGCTGAATTTTCCAGACAACGCCGCGAAGCCGCGGGACATATAGTGGACCTATGGCACAACGACGTGCCGAAGCGCAACCGCTTCGCACGCGATGCTTGATTCCAGTCAGAAAGGATAGAAGCTATGAGTAATGGAGTGACCCCCGTAGCCCACGGAGACGTCACGCAGCGTGTCGGTGTGGAGGTGATTCGCGCCCGTGGAGTTGATGTCGACAAGCTGATTAAGATGCTGATCGCGAACGCCGCCGCGGAATTCGCAAGCACGTATTATTACTACACCATCCTTCGCATGCATCTCGCCGGCCATGAGGATTACAAGGAAATTTGCGAAGATGCACGCCTCGAGGACCGGGCGCACTGGGAGCTGATCGTCCCGCGTATCTACGAACTGGGCGGCGAGCTACCGAACGATCTGCCTACGTTCCATAATATGGCGGGTTGCGCGGCGGCAAAACTGCCAGACCCTCCCACCGCAGTGAACATTCTCACATTATTGCTTGAATCCGAGCGCTGTGCTATACGAAGCTGGATCGCGATCTGCGACATGACGTTCGGCAAGGACCCGAGGACCTATGACCTGGCTTCGAGAATTCTGAACGAGGAGATTGAGCACGAGGCCTGGTTCATCGAGCTGCTGGCGCATGAGCGTGACGGCAAATCGATTCCTTCGGGCCACTTCCGCCGTGGAGAGCCGGGCGAAGCGCCGTATAGCAAGAACCGCGGCTTCTACAATCCGTAGAGGTGGCGATCGTCATGCGGCCGCATGAAAGATAGCGATTCTTTTCTGATTACGTTGGAAACACCCAAAGGCGAACGAAGCTTTACGTGCCATCGAAATGAATTCATCTGGAACGCGGCCGCGCACAGCGGAATTAGCTTGCCGGCGATTTGCCATCAAGGCAGATGCCTGACCTGCGCGGGACGCCTGCTGGCCGGTACAGTCGATCAGAGCAGCTCGAATTCGTATTTTCCCGAAGATAAACAGGCCGGATTCGTACTTCTCTGCACGGGCAGGCCGTGCAGCGATTTACGTATTCGCACGCACGAGCAGTTTTTTATGCGCCAGCATCGGACGAAACTGGGTCTTCCCGCGCCGTATTCCTAAAGGCGCGATTTGGTGGGCAGGCCTCGTCCACTCACTAATCGGCGCGGGTCAGTTCACGCGAGGCACTTCTTGGCAAATATATAAGCGGCTACCGGTGCTGTCCGGTCTTGGCCAGCACTACACTGGATGAGAACTGGTTTGGGAAGTGCATCATAGCTTGCGAGAGCTTCGGCTCTGACACGGAACAATGTTTTTCGGGCCGTTTCCGGCAATGTGCGCCCGGCTCAACGCTGTCCCTAGGGACAGGACTGGACTAGAGCTACGGCCTAGCGCTCCACGCAGGGTAGAAAACGAAGCCAGACAAGCTTGCTCAAGTAGACCGTTATAGGTCAATTCAAGTTCACCGCACAATCGGTTGAGAGTTATTCCAGAGTTGGGCATCAAGGAACTATAGTTAGGCGTGGGCGCGACCGGATCCGTCAAACAGAAATTGCGGCAATCGGCCCATAGCCCGACGTCAGTGCATAATGGCACTCAAACAGCACCACTTAATCTCGCCGCACGCACCGTCGATTGTGCGATCAAGAGCGGCACACCCGGCGCTCTTTTATCCTGTAGCTGCAGCGATAATTCTCATGGGCATGGCCTCCGCCTGTCACGCGATCTGGGGCATAATCGCCACGTGGAGAGCGCGGCAGAGAGAGTAATTTTGAAATTCATGCACATCGTTTTTATCCACAAAACAGGACATGAAAGAACAGATAAATGAGGATGCTATCTGCGGCCCCGCGCTCTATTCCGGCAGTCGAGGCAAATGTCAGTTAGTTTTTTTGTGGGAGAGGTCGCCAGACCTGTGCCGGGTGCTCGCCGTTCTTCAATGCACCTGATACCCGTGTAGCTGCGGACCAACTATGTTGGAGAACTTGTAATTTCCACGCCGGTCGGCGTCAATCGTCCAGAACATCGCTCCGATCATTCCGGGATACCCGGCGGCCTCGCGCAGCCGATATGTAGCGTCGGCGGACGCTCTCCCGGTGATCACGTAATCCAGAGCCTTGCTCACGACGTCGGGCGTGGTGTTGCCCGTCAGGAAGCCGATCGCTACCTTGTTGGACGGAATCCCGGGAAAGAACTTCTTCGCATCGCCTCCTACCGGAAATCCGTGCATCAGCAGCTCCGTCATGGCCGCGTGATAATCCACCGTTCCCGCCTGATAGATTTCGCCATCCAAACCCTCGAGCGGCGGTGTGTTGTAATCCTGCACATCAATAAAGGTCAGAATGTCGCGAATACCGTAAGCAATGGGCAGGTACGATCCGAATTGGCCGCCATAACTCGGATAGCCGGCCGGAATCTGCGTTCCCTCAGGCACCAGGGTGATGGCGAACTTCGGCCCGAAGTGCTCGTGTAATTGGCGTATCGCGCCGATCAAATTAACGATGGACGGCGTTGTGGGATGCCGAAAATCCGTGTCGCCCGGATCGATCGACAGCGAAGGACTCTCAAAGTCGATATCGATGCCGTCAAAGCCATACTCGCTGACAATTCGCGTGACCGAGGACACAAAGTTCGGCACTCTCTTGGGATCGGCAAGAGTAAAATGCTGGCCGCCCCCGCCCAGAGAAATCAGCACAGCCTTGCCTTTGCTTTTCAGGTAGGCGATATCGGACTTGAACTCTTCTGTACCAAAGCCGGCAGGCGTGTGAAACTCCATCGTTCCTTCCGGCGCGCTTTTGTCGGGCGTGGCGAATGCCACGATGATCACGTCCCACTGCGGTGAAATCTCGCGGAGTGGAAACATCGATCCCGCTGGTCCGTATCCCGTCCAGTATCCAATCAGCCTGTGACCGTTCGTTCCTCGGCCTCGCGGCGCGGCCGCTACACTCGGCTTGGGTGGTGCAGTCCGCCCACCTTCTGAACGTTCCTGGCGTGGCGGGCACGCCTTGGCCGGTTCGGGAAGCGCCTGCCGGTCCGGAAAGCTGAAGGTGCTACCCAAACTCACACTCGGCCCCAAATACCAGAGCAGCAGCGCGACGTTTTGCAGATGATAACGAATGCCCGACAAGGGCGCAATAAAGGCTTTCGAAAAGGGAAAGTTGTTCTTCGGGTTAACATCCGTGGGTTCGAGCAGGAAGTACGCTGAGGCGACGCCCGTCCCCGCACAACGCCCTTGATCGCCCGGCCGCATCGAAGGCGGTCGCATCCAGGCAGGAAACATGTTACCGGGTTTGGGCGCGCTGCGCCCGGGTAGCAGCGGATCGTGAAGGGGATCGTTAACAAACTCGGCTAATTGCTCCGTCAGTGCCTGCACATCTTTTTCTTCAATAATCTCCGGTGTCTCGCGGAGATACGATGCGAGCACAAAAGAATTTCCTGTCGCCGCATCCGATCCGTGCGTGCCGAAGGAGCAGCAAATTGTCGCATCGCCTTCTGCATAGAAAGCCACATTGTGCGTCACAGCTATTACCAGCTTTCCTTCCTCTCGCGCGAGTTGCTTGAAAATCTCGCGCTGTACAAACTGAATATCTGCAATGCCTACGGAACGTCTTGTCTTGTGCGAAACCAATACGTAGCCGGCGGAAACCGGAACCTTCACGTTGATGGTCTTCAGCACCGTGGGTTTGCCCAGGATGGTGTGCCAGTTGCTTACTTTGGGAAAGGTGGCGCGCAGCAGCGCATCCGCATATTGCGTCTTGCCTCCCTCCGGGAAGGTGAAGGACGCAATGATCGGTGATCGCAAGAACGGTTCTACATCCGGCGTTGCGTCCATTCGGAACGGCTTCCCGTCTACCTTCAGCGCTTCAAATGATAGAGCAACCGGCGCCACTATGGTCGGAATCGTCGTTGTCCCACCTTTTGCGGGATCCCGGCCGGCCAGTGTGGCCGGTCCTTTGCTGGTCGCGTACTGAAACGTCGGAATCGCAGGGTTTGCTTTTATGCCTGGAAACAGGACAACGGCAAAGCAAAGAACGTAAGTTCGCATACAGCTTACTCAACTTTAATGCGGCTCCTCTTTAATGCCGCTCCTGCATGCTACGCTGAGGGTTCCCGCCTGGAATGAATCCGGATACTGACCTCAAGAGAACACCGCTATTCGATGTTCACAGGGCGTCGAAGGCCAAGATGGTAGACTTTGGCGGCTGGAACATGCCGGTACAGTATTCGAGCATCCTCGAGGAGCACAATGCGGTGCGCACCGGCGTCGGCCTCTTCGATGTCAGCCACATGGGCGAGATCGAAATTCGTGGGCCGGAAGCGGCAAAACTGGTTGACTACGTCTCGACGAACCACGCTGCAAAGTTGAAGATTGGGCAGGCGCACTATTCAGCGTTGCTCTACGATCACGGCGGCTTCGTGGATGACATTCTGGTGCACAAGGTTTCGGAGAACGAGTTTTTCCTTTGTGTCAATGCGGCAAACCAGGACAAGGATTTCGAGCATATCCGGCGGCATAACACGTTCGATGCCGACGTCAATTTTGCGAGCGACCGCTACGCGCAACTCGCGATTCAAGGGCCCAACGCGCTCGGCACACTACAAAAACTGACAAGCGCGCGGCTCAGTGAGATCAAATACTATTGGTTTACCGACGGCCTGGTGGCGGACACTCGGGCGCGCATCGCGCGAACGGGCTATACAGGCGAAGACGGATTCGAGATTTACGTACCGCCCTCGGATGCGGCACGGATCTGGAATGAACTGATCGAAGCGGGACAGGAGTTCGGCATAAAGGCATGCGGCCTGGGCGCTCGAAATACGCTGCGACTGGAAGCGAAGATGGCGCTCTATGGTCATGAATTGACCGCGTCCACAAATCCCTTCGAAGCAGACCTTGCCTGGATTGTCAAAATGGAGAAGGGCGAGTTCGTCGGCCGCCGCGCGCTCGAGATGGCGATGGAACAGCAGATCACACGGAAGCTGGCCGGGTTTGAGATGACGGAGCGCGGCATCGGGCGTGACGGTTATGAAGTCTGGATTGACGGAACGCCGGCTGGATGGGTCACGAGCGGAGGGCCATCGCCAACCTTGAACAAGAATATCGGTTTGTGTTATTTACCGGCCGCGCAAGCCAAGCCAGGTATCAACCTGCAGGTTTTAATCCGCAATGTGCCTGCGGGCGCAGTTACCGTTCCCACGCCGTTCTATAAAAGAGCAAAGACATGAGCTATCCGGGAAACTACAAGTACACGAAAGAGCATGAATGGCTGGACGTGGATGGCGATCAGGGCCGGATCGGAATCACAGACCATGCCCAACACGAACTAGGCGATATCGTATTTGTAGATCTGCCAAAACCGGGTAGCAACGTGACGAAGGGTCACAGCTTCGGATCTGTCGAATCCGTGAAGGCGGTGTCGGATATCTATGCGCCTGTTTCCGGCGAAGTGTTGGAAGCGAACGATCTGCTCTCGAAGAGTCCGGAGAAACTGAACGAAGATCCCCACGGCGCAGCATGGCTGATTAAGGTAAAGCTCTCGGCGCCTGACGAGGCGGGCGGCCTGATGGATGCAGCAGCGTACGAAAAGTACGTAGGGGCCGAGTAGAAGGCGTTGCGATACCTACCGAAATCAGATTCCGATCGCCGCGAGATGCTTGCCGCGATCGGCTTGAACTCTGAAGATGACCTGGTTTCCTATCTTCCGCCGGATGTCCGCTTCGACAAGCGCCTGCCGATTGATAACGGCAAAAGCGAGTACGAAATTGTCGACTACTTCAGGCGGCTGGGTACGCGCAATGGTAACGGGCACCCCAGCTTCTTGGGCGCGGGCGTGTATAACCACTTTCGTCCGGTGCTCGTGGACACAGTTGTCTCGCGCGGCGAGTTTCTCACCTCCTACACGCCATACCAGGCCGAGATTTCACAGGGCACGCTGACCAGCATATTCGAGTTTCAGACGATGGTTTGCCAGTTGACCGGGATGGAAGTGGCGAACGCTTCGATGTACGATGGCTCATCGGCGGTACCGGAAGCCGCAATGATGGCGGTTCGCATCACCGGGCGGGACAAGGTGCTGATCGCGCGAGGTGTTCATCCCGAATACCGCGAGGTGCTGCGCACCTGCACGCAGCACCAAGGCATGCCGGTGACCGAACTGGCCTACGCGAAAAATGGCCGAGTGGATCTCGACGATCTGCGGCACAAGCTGCGGGAGGATGTGGCGGCCGTGATCGTCCAAACGCCGAATTTTTTTGGTGTGTTGGAGCAAGTCAACGAGCTTTCGCATATTATTGCTGCAAAAGGCGCGCTGCTGGTGGTTGTCTTCACGGAAGCGGTGGCTCTCGGCTTGATTGAGCCACCAAGGGAGGCGGACATCGTGGTCGGCGAGCTGCAAAGTTTCGCCATTTCGCCAAGCTATGGCGGCCCGTACGCAGGAATCATTGCGACGCGCGAGAAATACATACGGCAAATCCCCGGGCGGCTTGTAGGAGAGACAACCGATACCGATGGCAAGCGTGCCTTCTGCTTGACGCTGGCTACTCGCGAGCAGCACATACGGCGTGAAAAGGCAACGTCCAATATCTGCACCAACCAGGCGCTGCTCGCACTGATGGCTACAGTCTTCATGTCGATCTATGGGAAGGGGGGCCTTCGCGAGTTAGCCGAACAGAACTTGGCAAAGGCTCATTATCTGGCCAGTAAGCTGCCGCTGAAATTCGACGCGCCATTCTTTAATGAATTCGTAGTTCGTACAAACGGGACGCCGCCTGACCGGATCAACACGAGGCTGCTGGATCAGGGCATTATCGGCGGGCTGGCGCTCGGACAGTTCTATCCGGAACTCAGCGATTGCATGCTGCTTTGCGCCACCGAAATGAGCAGGCGGCAGGATATGGATGCAGTAGCTCACGCATTTGAGACCCAGTAACTCAGCGTAGAATGATCAAAAAAGTCGCAAAGCATATCGTTCAGAACGAGCCGCTGCTGTTCGAGCAGAGCTCGCCAGGCAAGCGCGGTTATCAGTTGCCGCCGCTCGACGTGCCGGCCGTAGATGTCGAAAAGGTTCTGGGCGAGGAGAATGTTCGCGAAGAGATAGAAGACTTTCCCGAGGTAAGTGAGTTTGAAGTGCTGCGCCACTTCACGCGGCTTTCCACTTGGAACTACGCGATCGATCTAGGGTTATATCCACTCGGCTCCTGCACGATGAAATACAACCCGCGGGTGAATGAGCTTGTGGCGCGCACGGAAGGCCTCGCGTGGGCACACCCATACCAGCCGGAAGCGCTATCGCAGGGCGCAATGGAGGTGATTGCAGCGCTGGAACAGGCGCTCGTGGAAATTACGGGGATGGATGCCGTGACGCTGCAACCCGCCGCGGGAGCGCACGGAGAATTCACCGGCATTCTGATGATCCGAGCACTGCTCGAGACACGCGGCGCTCCGCGCAAGAAGATCCTGGTTCCGGACTCGGCCCACGGGACCAACCCTGCGACGGCGATGGCGGTCGGCTATCGGGTGGAAAACATAAAATCGAACGCTCGCGGCATGCTCGATCTCGAAGTTCTCGAACGCGCGGTAAACGAGGATGTAGCCGGCCTCATGATCACGAATCCGAACACGGTAGGCGTGTTCGAGGAGAACATAAAAAAAATCTGCGCGATTTTGCATGACAAAGGCGCTCTCGTCTACATGGATGGCGCCAACATGAACGCGCTCGTGGGAGTGACGAGGCCCGGCGATTTTGGCATCGACGTGATGCACCTGAATCTGCATAAGACCTTTTCGACGCCGCACGGCGGAGGCGGACCGGGCGCAGGAGCCGTTGCCGTTGCCAAAGTCCTCACTCCGTTTCTTCCCGGACCTCGCCTCGCGCGCGTAGGTGATCAATGGAAGTGGAACTACGATTTGCCTCAATCCATTGGACGGGTGCGTGCATTTTACGGCAATTTCGGGGTGCTGGTTCGCGCCCTGGCTTACATCATGGCGCACGGCGGCAACGGACTCCGCCAAGCTACACTCGATGCACTCTTAAATGCGAATTACATTCGTAAGCTGCTGGAGCCGTATTACGAAATCGCATACAAGGCGCCCAGCATGCATGAGTGTGTTTTCAGCGACGACTGGCAAGCAGCCAAGGGAGTGCGCACGGGCGACATCGCGAAGCGCTTGATCGATTACGGATTTCATCCCTATACCGTCAGTTTTCCGCTCATTGTGCGCGGCGCGCTCATGATCGAGCCGACGGAGACGGAAAGCAAGTACGAGCTGGACCTGTTCGTCGATGCCATGATCTCGATTGCGAAGGAAGTGGAACAGAATCCGGAACTCGTATGCGCGGCTCCACATTCAACGCGGACATCCCGCGTGGATGAAGTAACAGCGGCGCGGAGGCCGGTGGTTCGCTGGAAGCCGCAATCTAGCGCGCGTCAAGCAGCCGATTAGCGGCTTGACAGAACGCATACCCGACGGGGAACCGGAAGAGTAAGCGGCCTTGAGCTGTGTTCAGCCCTCAAACTGTGCGGGGTTACGAAGTGCTTACCTGCACGTTACTTCCCAGACCGCCTCAAGCAACGATCTGCTGCTCACTCAAATAGTCGCGTGGAGGTAAAGGAATATTTGCTACGCACTGATGCAAATTGACGTGTTCTTGGAACACTATCCCGATGGCTTCCGAGTGCCGCCGCGCCTCCTCTACGGCCTGGCACAGGCGATCATATTGGTTCGCCGATGTAGTGGCGGAACTGATTGTGAGCACAACGACAGCTTCGGCGTACAAGCGTGCAGCAGTAGCGAAGTCTTGTGCCAGCCCATCCCTTATCTCGCAGCGAACGGAACGAATTGCTTGTGTAGCGAGCCGCATGCGCCCCTGGTTGAAATAGTATAGGCCAAAATTGATCGAAGTGCCAATGTTTTTGGGACAAGCGCCAAAGAATTGGATAAAGATTAGATAAAAATAGGTTCTCGTGGAGGCCAGTATCGCCACCTCATCGCGATTTTGTGCGTTGGTGCTGCGAGTTCAATTGGCGCTGACGACTCCCGTCGGCGTGCGCCATTTCCCTGCGTCCGCTGCTCCAGTTAACAATGCGGCAGCGATGTAGTATTTGCTGAAGCCCGCTCTAGCGCGCATCCAGCAGCCGATTCGCAGCAGCTACGACACCTTCGATGTGCAAAGCCTCGAGCTGTTTCGCATGCAGCACCGTCACATTCTCCCCTCGTGGTGCCCACGTCTTGGGGGATGAAGGTCCAAAGATGGCGATCACCGGCACCCCCGCAGCAGCAGCCAGGTGCGTAATACCCGAATCGTTGCCGATATAAAGCCGCGCTCCGGCGATCCAAACTGCCAGGTCGGCGAGGTTCTCGAATCGAACGGCATCGGGAAACTGCTCTTCAGGCCCGCACACCCAATCCGTTTTCAGAGGGAGCCGTTTCGAAAGCTCTAAGTATGAGGCGAGTGGCCAGTTCTTGCGTGTGCTTCCGGAGAACGGATGAATGATGACCGTTTCGCGCTGAGACACAGGCTCAACATCAATGTGCGGAATCAGCCCAAGCGGCGCTCCAACCTGCTGCGCGAAAAAATCCGTCGCATGCCCGCTAAAATCGGCGGGCGGCAGAGCGGCATGGAATTCGCAGGGCACACCGACGGTTGACAGAGCTTCGTGGAAGGGCGGCCGATTCGTGCCATACCAGCTCACGATAGAGTCGAAAGTCCGTAACGTGTATTCCAAGCGCGCGGGCATCTCGAGATCGCCGATGCCGACCAGATCGAGACCCGTCGAAGCTAGCGGCCGAGCGGCATCCACGAAGTCTATGAGCGGCACAATCGGCGAAGGAATCCAGAGCTCGGTGTATTCCGTCCGCAAGTAACGGAGCACCGGGAATGAAAGGATACAATCGCCAATGGCACCGGGCCGGATCAATAACCGACGCATTTTGTGTTCGGGCCGCGCCACCACGGCTGGGCAACGCCTGCACCGCCCCTACATTTAGGTATTCTCCACAGAAAATCCACAACATCTAGGTGCCTGCTGTAAAAATCTGTATTGACGCGTGAGAAAATTAGAGTTTAGATGGGTACTGCAGTTAGCAGAAATACCCTCCCCCAGGAAAAGGCCCTCATGGGACAGCTCACCGTCAATTTAGCATTGAAAGTCAAGGAGTTACACCGCTCTTTAAGGAAAGAAGAGCGCACCGGGGTGTCATTCCCCCGCTTTTTCACCTCCAGGCTGGAGCCGGGCGTTAAGCCCTACGACCAGGTGAGCTGGGAGCTCCGTACTGCCACGATCGGGAACGATAAAGGCTCCGTCATATTCGAGCAGCGCGAGGTGGAGACGCCTGCCGACTGGTCGCAGACGGCGACCAATATCGTCGCCAGCAAGTATTTTCACGGACGCATGGGGTCGCCGGAGCGCGAGACGAGCGTCGCGCAACTTGTTCACCGGGTCGTGGATACCATAGCCGACTGGGGACTGGCGGGCAATTATTTCAAGACCAAAGAGGACGGCGAAAACTTCCGTCTTGAACTGGCGCACCTGATGCTGGCCCAAAAGGCCTGCTTTAACTCGCCTGTCTGGTTCAACGTGGGGGTGCGGGAATCGCGCGGCTATGGCTTTTATTTCGACGAGGTGACGCAGGCCACGAAAAAGCTGCTTCCCGGCGAGAATCATCCCCAATGTTCGGCATGCTTCATTAATTCAGTGGGTGATTCGCTGGAATCCATTCTAGATCTCGCCAAGACGGAAGGCATGCTCTTCAAGTGGGGCTCGGGCACGGGCACGAACTTGTCGGCTATTCGGGAAGAGAACGCGCATTTGTGGGGGGGCGGGCGGGCCTCCGGTCCGCTCAGCTTCATGAAAGGCTTTGACGCCTTTGCCGGAGTGATCAAGTCAGGCGGCAAGACACGCCGTGCGGCCAAGATGGTCATTCTGAATGCCGATCACCCGGACGTGGAGCAGTTCATCTGGTGCAAAGCCAAGGAAGAGAAGAAGGCGCACACGCTGGTGGATGCCGGGTACGATTCCTCGCTTGACGGCGAAGCATACAGCTCCGTGTTCTTCCAGAACGCGAACAACTCGGTCCGCGCGAGCGACGAATTCATGCAGGCCGCGGTGGAGGATGCCGATTGGTGGACGCGCAGCGTGGTCACCGGACAACCGGTGCGGCGCTATAAGGCGCGCGAGCTGATGCGGCAAATCGCCGAAGCTACCCATCAATGCGGCGATCCCGGTATGCAGTTCGATACGACCATTAATCACTGGCACACTTCCAAGGCCACAGCCCGCATCAACGCTTCGAATCCGTGCTCGGAATACATGTTCCTCGACGATTCGGCGTGCAATCTCGCTTCGCTGAACCTGATGAAGTTTGTGGGCCCGGATGGAACCTTCGATGTCGAAGCGTTCCGACACGCAGTGGACACGGTGATTCTTGCGCAGGAAATTCTGGTCGATAACGCCAGCTATCCGACGGAGAAGATCGCGAAGAATTCCCATGATTTCCGGCCGCTCGGGTTGGGGTACGCAAATCTCGGTGCGCTGCTGATGTCGCTGGGCTTGCCGTATGACAGCGACGACGGCCGCGACTTCGCTGCGGCAATTACTGCCGTTATGTGCGGGCAGGCCTATCTCACCAGCGCTCGGGTCGCCGAAGCCGTTGGACCCTGCCCCGGCTATCCCGAAAACGAGGAGTCATTCCTCGAGGTAATCCGCATGCACTGGAACGCGGTTGCAGCGATTGACAGTAAGCGCATTCCTCCGGCCCTGTTTCATGCGGCCGAAGAGTGCTGGCGGCTGGCTTACGAAACCGGCTCGCTGACTGGCTTCCGCAATGCGCAGGTAACCGTTCTGGCGCCAACTGGAACTATCGGCTTCATGATGGATTGCGATACGACGGGCATTGAGCCTGATCTGGCGCTGGTCAAGTACAAGAAGCTCGTGGGCGGAGGCGTGATTAAAATCGTCAACAATACGGTCCCGCAGGCGCTTATTAAATTGGGCTACACGCCGGAGCAGACCGAAGCGATTGTCACGCACATCGATTCCACCGGCACCATTGAAGGAGCGCCGCACGTGAAGCCCGAACATCTGCCGGTGTTCGATTGCAGCTTTCGCCCGCAAAACGGCACACGCTTTATCCATCACATGGGCCATGTCCGCATGATGGCGGCGGTTCAACCGTTCATTTCCGGCGCCATTTCGAAGACCATCAATATGCCGGAGGAGTCGACGGTCGAAGACATCATGAATGCCTATGTGGAAAGCTGGAGACTAGGGTTGAAGGCCGTCGCAATCTATCGCGACGGATCGAAGCGCGTGCAACCACTTAGCTCCGGCACAGGCAAAGGCGAGAAGAAGGGCGCGGTTCCGTCGACACAACAGCAAGTCGTCGAAAAGATCGTTTACCGGCCGCAACGCCGCAAGCTGCCGGATGAAAGACAGTCCGTGACGCACAAGTTTTCTATCGGCGGGCACGAAGGCTACATCACGGTTGGGCTCTACGAAGATGGCACGCCGGGCGAGGTCTTCATCTCGATGGCCAAGGAAGGCTCCACGATCTCCGGTCTGATGGATACGCTTGCGACGTCGATCAGTTACGGCTTGCAGTACGGCGTGCCGCTGAAGTTCTTCGTTGACAAGTTCAGCCATGTTCGCTTCGAGCCGAGCGGTTGGACCGGCAACCCTCAAGTGCCTTACGCGAAGTCGATCATCGACTATATCTTCCGCTGGCTCGGCGCGCGCTTTCTTGGCATCACCGAAGCAAGCGAAGCAGGAGACACGCCGAAGCTGCGCGTCACTGAGCCGGACCCGCAGACCACGCTACCATTCGAAGCTAATGTAGCGAGCGATGCGCCGCTGTGCTCGGAGTGCGGCAGCATCATGACCCGCAACGGTTCCTGCTATAAGTGCGAGAACTGCGGCGGAACGAGCGGATGCAGTTAGAGTAGTCCGCCTTTTGTTACCGCTCCCTCCGGTCGCGGCGCTGAAGGAGTTGACGTGCTGAAGGGAGCGATTCTACTTATTATTTATTATCTTTTCCGGGGCGGCTCTGTGTTCGAAATTCGTATTGCTGAATCTGAAGCGCTAACTGGCCCTTCGTATGGCGGGTCACGCGGCCGCGAGCCACCAGGTTCAACAGACATTTTTCGTTCAGTTGGGCGGGCCAACTGATGGACACCTCAAGGCGCGTTCCGACCGGCAAATCATGGTCGGACGTAAATAGGACGCCGGAGCTGCTGATGTTCAGGGTTTTGCCGCTGCCCGCCAGGATTTCCGCGCGCTGGTTCAGTGTTTTGTAGCGAAGTTCACGCTCGATGGGAAAACGGCTCGAGCGCCGCCGCTCCGTGGTAGTCACTTCCGGAGTCTCAATTCGCCTGCTTAAAGTCAGGGTACTTTCGGACACAATTGTACAGCTCCGATCTCTAAGATTACACATTGACGGTACATGTTCTACTACTCCTTGATTTCGCCGTCCGTGTTTTTGGTATTTCTAAGCCATTCCAGCCGCTCTCTTATGCGCTGTTCAAATCCGCGCTCCGTCGGCTCGTAAAACGTAGTTCCTAGAAGGTTTTCCGGCAGGCATTGCATAGTTGTAACCGCGTCTTTTTCCCGGTGTGCGTGCCGGTATCCCCTGCCGTAGCCCATCTCTTTCATAAGCTTAGTAGGTGCGTTGCGAAGATGCAGCGGCACCGGCTGGGCAACGGTTGTTTCAACCGTTCCGTTCGCCTTATTGAAAGCCTGGTACGCAGCATCCGACTTGGGGGCTATTGCCAAATAGATAGTCAGCTGGGCGAGGGCTTGATCTCCCTCCGGTATGCCCAAAAAATGCACGGTCTGCATGCACGCGATGGCTTGCTCAACGGCCCGCGGGTCCGCCAGTCCGATATCCTCAATCGCCATTCGAATCAATCGCCTGGCAAGATATAGCCGGTCCTCGCCAGCCTTCATCATGCGCGCCAGCCAGTAAAGGGCTGCATCCACATCGCTGGAGCGCACCGATTTGTGCAATGCCGAGATGAGGTTATAGTGCTCCTCTCCTGATTTGTCGTAGAGCAGGACCTTGTGCTGCATGGCATCCGCCAGCACGTCACGGTCGATCAGACCCCTACGCGCCAAGCCCGCCGCAATCTCCAGTGTGTTGAGCGCCGCTCGGGCGTCTCCGCTCGAATCTATAGCGATCTCATCGACCAATTCATCCCCAATCTTCAATGCTAAATGGCCCAGGCCCCGATCCGGGGTTTCGAGCGCCCTTTTCAAGAGCAGCACAATTTCGTGAATTTCCAGAGCCCGAAGCGAATAGACCTTCATTCTGGAGAGCAAGGCAGAGACCACTTCGAACGAGGGGTTCTCCGTCGTGGCGCCGATCAGCACCACATCGCCCCGTTCCACATAAGGAAGGAAGGCGTCCTGCTGAGCCTTGTTAAAGCGATGAATTTCGTCAATAAAGAGCACGGTTTTACGGCCGGCCCGGCGCCGCCGTTGCGCGTCGGACATGACTGTCTTTATTTCTTTAATTCCGCTGAGAACGGCGCTAAAAGGAACAAAATCCGCGCGGCTTTGTTGGGTTATCAGAAAAGCCAGCGTCGTTTTGCCCGACCCTGGCGGACCCCAGAGGATTAATGAGGACAGGTTTCCACTCTTAATCTGTGCACGGAGCGGTTTTCCCGAGCCCAGGATGTGCTCCTGTCCGACGTACTCGTCGAGTGTGCGGGGCCGCATCCGGTCCGCCAGCGGTCTGTCCGGCGCATCTCTGCTTATTTCCTGCACCGGCGGGGTGGTATCGAACAGGCTCATGCTAACCTCCTCTGTCTCGCCGCTTCGAAAAGAGCAATCGAGCCGGCCACGGCAGCATTCAAAGATTCCACCTTTATAGTAGGTATTCCCACGGCTTGAGACTTGGCGAGGACCTCGCGTGAGACACCCCTCCCCTCACTCCCGACTACCAGGACACACGGCTGCTTGAAATCGGCTTGCGTCAGCGGGATCGAGCCGCCCGCCGCCAGCGCATAGAGCAGGAACTGCTCACGTGTAATGTGGCTCGCCAGCTCCACCTGGCTTATCCCTTCGAGAAATGGTATCCGAAAAATCGAACCAGCGGTGGCACGCAATAATTTTCCGTTCGCCGCGCGTACGCAGCCGTCCAGGAAAATCACTCCCGAGGCGCCGAATGCCTCTGCCGAGCGCACCAGGGTACCCGCGTTGCCGGGATCTTGTACGCCATCCAAGATGAGCGCCACGCCCGAGTTGCCAAGCACATCTCCCCACGACCAGCGCGGTGCTTCGAGCATCATGATGATTTCCTGGGTCGTCTCCGTTCCGGAGAGCGCACTGAATGCGCGCGCCGATACCTCCGTAACCTTCGTATTGGCTCTTTCGAGCAAGCCGGCATGATGCCGGCGGCCCTCAGGCGTGGTGAGAACACGATTTACCGCCCATTTGCTGGTTGGGTGAAGAGCCTCTCGAAGCAAGCGCGGACCTTCCGCCACAATAAGGCCCGAATCCGTCGGGCTTCCTTCCCTCGCAGCCCGCCGGATGCTCTTTAGAATTGAATTCTGCGGGCTGCTCAGCTGCATAGTGGCCCGGGTTGCGCATCCAGCGTAGACTGAAAGTTCACTTGTTAGAATGCGAGCGCTAAAGCAAGCCGAATGAAGCGGGTCCTCGCGGGTTTGCTTATCGCCCTATCGATTCTGTTCTTAGGCTACCTTTTCCTGGTCGCCAGAGAAATCGAAAGGCAGTCGACGATCGACGAGGCAAGACCAGCCGATGTGATTATCGTGCTCGGAGCGGCGGAGTACAGGGGCAAACCTTCGCCGGTTTTGCAGGCGCGCCTGAACCACGCCTTGCTCCTGTATTTAAGGGGCCTCGCTCCTTACATACTCACGACTGGCGGAGCTGGCGGCGACCCGAATTTCACGGAAGGCGAAGTCGGCCGCGCATACTTGACTCGGCACGGCGTAGCGTCGGAAGCCATTATCGTCGAGCCGGAAGGGGCCACCACAGCACAAAGCGTAGATGCCGCAGCAGAAACCATGCACCGCATGAATCTGCACTCTTGCATTGTGGTCAGCGATGGATATCATATCTATCGCGTGAAACGCCTGTTCGAGGCCCACGGCGTACGAGTCTACGGTTCGCCGCGTCCTGCCGCCGGTTCCCTGACTCCGATGCAGCTTCGTTGGCTCTATTTCCGGCAGGCGGTTGGTTTTGCTCTTTGGCAGGCCGGAATAAATGTGTAGTGAGCAAGCACCGATGCCGGCATAAGTGCCAGCACGGCAGCGACGAGTTGCTGCGCCACTATGAGCATTGACCCAAGCCTATGGGCCTTCGTATAATTGCCGGAGCTCGCACTCGCCGTCACCTGCTACATGCAGGAATTCCTCAACTAATTTGACGGCCTCTTGCTTCGAGTTTGCTCGCAAGATGGCGAGACCGCCGATGACCTCCTTGGACTCCGCGAAAGGTCCATCGGTGACGGTCACTTTTCCGTTCGAGAGTCGAACACGCGCGCCGGTCGCGCTGGGCATGCAGCCTTCAACCGCAAGCAGGTGGCCGGCTTTCATTCCCTCCTCAATCAGCTTGCCCATCCTGGCCATTTCGTCCTGAGTGGGGGGAACGCCTCGCTCTACACTGTTATAAACACTTAAAAATTTCATGACGATGTCTCCTGTTCTTACACTTACAAATCGAACGGGAGCTGGCGGGATCGACACCTTCACGACCCCCGAAAGAACTATTTTCGCTAGCCGAAAGAGATTCCTTTTCTTTCGCGCCCCAAGCCTGCCAGAACGGCAGTAATGGCGAACACCGTGACGGCGACCAATGCCATCGCGGTTGCATAACTCATGCGCTCGGCAAAGATTGCCTCGATGGCCGCTACCGATCCAGCCAGCAACACTCCGCATTGATACGCAAATCCAGGAAGGAAACCGCGGACCGGGTTGGGCGAAAGCTCGCTCAGGTGCGCGGGAATCACGCCCCAAGCTCCCTGAACACAGAACTGCATCAAAAAGGCGCCCGCTACAAGCAACGTCACGTGTGGAGCATAGGCCCATAACGGGATCAGCAACACGGCTGCAATTAAAGAGATCACAATGGCTTTTCGCCGCCCGATTCTATCGGATAGAAGCCCAACCGCGATGCCCCCGGCAATTGCGCCGATCATGGAAATTGCCGAAATAGCCGATCGCTCTACCGGGCCAAAGTTCCAGAAGCGTTCGAGGAAAGTCGGATACATGTCCTGCGTTCCATGCGAAGCCAGATTCATGCCTGTCATCAGCAGAACCAGATACACAAATAACTTCCATTGGCGGACAATGCTCCGGCCGAGATGGCTCCAACTCTCTTGCCTCGATTTTTCCCAGACCTCCGATTCTTTTACATGGAAGCGGACGTAAAACGCAAGGAGAGCGGGGACGCCTCCGAGAAAGAACAGCGGCCGCCAACCCCAGCGCGGAAACAGGAAGAGATAACAGACCGCCGCCAGCAGGTTCCCCAGCGCGTACCCCTGTTGCAGGAATCCTGACAGCACACCTCGCCACTTTGCCGGTACTTTCTCCATGGCCAGCGAAGCCCCCACGCCCCACTCGCCTCCCATTCCGATACCAAAAAGGCACCTGAGCACCAGGAACGTCAGGAAGTTAGGGGCAAACCCGGTTAGCACCTCAACGACTGAATAGAAAACCAGGTCCACCATGAGCGGAAGGCGGCGGCCGTAGCGGTCGGCCATAAGTCCAAAGATGAATGCGCCGACTGGACGAAACGCCAGCGTTAATGCGATAGAAAATGCGACGGCCTTGTCCGGTTGATGAAACTCCCTTCCAATCGCCGTCAGGCAGAAGGCGACTAGAAAGAAATCAAACGCATCCAGAGTCCAGCCGAGAAAGCTCGCGGTGAGCGCGCTCCAGTGGTCTGAAACCGCTATGACGCTAACGGGCTTATTGCCCGGGCGTGCCACTGGCTGCCGCATTCGGCTCCCACAAAGTCTCTGGCACGCCAAGCATGTGGTTCGCCCACCGGCTCCAGACGAACAGCGCATCGCTGAGCCTGTTCAGGTAGCGCAGCGCTTCGCCGTCTACGCTCTGTTCGCGCGCGAGCGCGACAAGTAACCGCTCCGCCCTGCGACATACGGTTCGGCAGATATGGAGTTCCGCATCCAGACGAGTGGCCCCGGGTAATACGAAAGATCGCAGCGGCTGCAGTTCTTCATTTGCCTCGTCGATACAGTGTTCAAGCCGTTCCACGTCTGCACTCGTTACGCGCGGCTGTTTCGGATGAACATCTTCAGGCAGCGTGGCTAGAATCGAACCGAGGTTGAACAGTTCGTGCTGGACACGTTTTAAGGTGAGACCGAACTCCGCCAGCGGAACGCACGCTGTAGCGTATTCCTGTGCCGTGATGCGCGCCGCTCCAACAAATGCGTTCAGCTCGTCCACTGTGCCATAACACTCGATTCGCAAGTCGTCTTTCGCAACCCGCTGGCCGCCAACCAGCCGCGTTTGCCCGCCGTCGCCGGCGCGCGTATAGATCCGGTTCAGAGCGATCCGCGGTTCGTTGAAGGTTTGCTCTCTCATGGTGCGGTCTCTTTCGAGTGTAGACACAAAGCCTTCGATCCCAATGGCGCTCAGTCCTAACTCCTCCCGATCCCCGCGCCAGAGAGTTCAGATACTGGTTAGTGTGTCAAAATCCGTTCCAGGGAGAATAGCCTTAAGCAGAAACGCCATTTCTCTCGATCAGGATAATTCTCACTGTTATGAAGCCGTGGTTTATCGTTATAGCCCTCGCAATCGCGCCGCTGGCTTATGGACAAGATACGAAAGCGCCTCCGACGCTCAAAAGCATTCTCTTGGAGCAGTTGCGCTCCACACATAACGTAAAAGAGTGGTTTGTGCCTGCGAACACTGCCTTGGCGGGACTCACGGCTGAGCAAGCCGATTGGAAAGACCGCGGCGGCAATCATTCGGTCAGGGAACTGGCTAATCATCTGATTTTCTGGGACGAACGGTCGCTAGTGCAATTTAAGGGCGGTAAGCCACCGAAGTTCGACGGCAATAACGAAGAGACATTTAAAAGCCCACAGAGCTGGGATGCGACGGTGCGCAAACTCGACGAAGTCTTATCAGATTGGGAAAAGGCGATCGAAGCGGCGGACGATAGCACGTTAAGGAAGTGGTATTCAACGATTGCGCATGTCGGCACGCACAATGCCTATCACATCGGGGAAATCGTTTATGTTCGCCGGGAGCAAGGGTGCTGGAATCCGGAGAACGGAGTTCACTAAAGCAATTAGCCGTCAGGCGCACCCAGACCGCTGCACCTGCGGTTTCTCTTGCCGCGTTTTATAATCTGGACAGTATAGATGAGCCTGCGCCGTGTTTGCGGTGGCGAAGCCCCAATATAGAACTATGAGCGTTCCCATTCGTGTGCTCGTGGCCAAGCCAGGCCTCGATGGACACGACCGCGGCGCGAAGGTAATTGCAAGGGCCCTGCGCGATGCCGGCATGGAGGTCATCTATACCGGCCTCCGGCAGACGCCGGAGATGATTGTAAACGCGGCCCTTCAGGAAGACGTTCAGGTGATTGGACTCTCGATTCTTTCGGGCGCGCACAATGCGATCGTGCCGCGTGTGATGGAACTGCTGCGTGAAAAGAAAATGGACGATGTGCTGGTCGTAGTAGGCGGTATCATTCCCGATGAAGACGCGGCAGAACTGAAGAAGCTGGGTGTCGCGGCTGTTTTTCAGCCCGGCGCATCGCTTGAGAAGATTATTCAATTCATACGCGATTCAGTGAAACAACCGGCCTGAGAGGGAGTCCCGGCGACGTTATATGTCCGTATTGCACCATGCGAGGCAAGATTGGCGAAACGGACGGAAAAGGAAATTAATGCAAGACAGACTGAATATTGCCGTGTTCGTCGATTACGACAACATCGAGATTGGCGTGAAATCGACATTGCGGCGTGAATTCGACGTATCGGTCGCGCTGAGCGCGTTAAAGGAGCGCGGAGACATTGTCGCGAAGTTCGCTTACGCAAATTGGGGCCGCCAGGAAGGCGCCACGCGGCAGATGGCCGAGAACGCGGTGCAAATGGTACAGCGCATTCCTTCGCCGCGCGGCGACAAGAACGGGGCGGATATCAATCTTGCTCTCGACGCTCTGGAGATGGCATTTACTCATGCCCATGTAAACGCGTTCGCGATTGTCAGCGGCGACAGCGATTTCATTCCCCTGGTTAACAAGCTCAAAGAATACGGCAAGACGGTTTTCGTGGTGGGCGGGAAGGCGTTCACCAGCACGATCCTGCAACAGAATTGCCACGAGTTTGTCAGTTATGAATCGCTGCTCGAGGATGGCGCCACAATCGTGCCCACGCCGATGCCGGACCGCCGTGAACGGACAGATCGGCCTGACCGCAAAGAGAAACGTGAGCGCGGGCCTCGTCCCGCTCCACTCGAACTCGGGCAGGCCATGCCGCTCGTGGAACGTGCCCTACAGGTCCTGGAGCGACGCGCCGTCCAGCCCCAGCTTGGATTGCTGAAGAGCACCATGCTGCAGCTCGACCCCGCCTTCAGCGAACGCGCTTACGGCGCGGGTAGCTTTTCGGATTTTGTCGAGAAGCTTAAGAAAGCAGATTTTATCGACGTGAGCGGGTCCGGCGGCAGGTACATCATCGAGCGCCGCGGTGGTCACGGGCCCGAGAAAGTAGCCGCGCGTCCCGAGGAGGGTCTGCCGAAGCTGCGCGATGTCCTGGAAACCCATCGCATGGAGCTCGAAGAAGGCGCAACGGCTGAAGAGCTCGAACAGTGGATGCAGGTGGAGCACCCTGATTTTGATCTCGCGAAGTTCGGTTTTCAACAGTTCTCCGAATTTCTGAACTACGCGCAGGACAAGACGGTGGTTCGCACCGAGCCGGATGAAGAGCGCGGCATCATCGTACACCTCGGAGCAGAATTCTATCCGCCCGCTTTGCCTGTCTCGGCGCAGGAACCGGTCATTGAAGAGGAGGACGAGCCGCAGCCTATCGTGGAGGGACAGCCGACCATCTTCGAACCGAATCCCCCGCCGCCCAAGCCGAAGAAAACGGTGGCGCGCAAGCGCGCCGCCGGATCGGGCGCCTCGCGCCGGCCCCGAAAACGCAAGCTGGAGTAACTGTGTTTTCGGCGGCCCTGAGTTGATTCGCCTCCGCCAGCATAGCCACCATATTGTTAGTCCTCGCCTAGCCTTAGTGCTCTCGACCCGTCAATCCGGCATGTACTGCTATCACGGCCCCATCACCAAGCAGGGCTCCCGCCACGGGCGCTGGATGCTGATTCAAGCCACTCAGCACGCCAGTGCGCATCCGGGACCGCTCGGTGTGTTCTTTCGCCGCCTGGCACGCAAGAAAAACCGCAATGTGGCCGTGGTCGCCCCCGCTCGCAAGCTGGTCACCATCGCCTGGCACATCTTGCGTAACAACGAGCCCTATCGCTATGCCCAGCCGCAAACCGTGCACGCCAAGTACAGCCGCTTGCGGGTGCGCATCACCGGCATTAGAAAACAGGGTGGATCCAAAGGCCAGAGGTGCCCGGCCAGCTATGGCTCCGAAGGGCGCACCCGAGCGGTCCCTGCGCTGGATGATATTTATTCCGCCGAAGGGCTGCCCGCCCTGGTATAGTTGTCGCTTGTCCCCTGCCTTCGGCCCGTTTCTCCATTTCGAGCCACTTGCCAAACCTGTTTGCGTCAACGCCCTCCTCCCGGGCAACGTTTGTTTCTGATTTGCTGTTTATCGTTCGCGTTGGCGCCTCTGGTCTTATCTCGGTAGTCGCCGCCATTTCCGCTGGGTAACATGCGTCACGCCATCCGTCGCCGCGCTTTGCCGGTTCTCCGCATCGTACGTCAGCGTGTCCCCGTTCACAACGGTTTGATTCCCCGCTGCATCGTAACTGGCCCCATTGATCCGGTTGTTGGTGAAGGCATTCGAGGTCGGCGTACTGCCCGACCACGGTCCGCCCGACGTCGGGTTGACCCACATATTCCCATACGGGTCATACCGGGCATGATTGTGATGTAGAGCGCGCGCATTGGGCTGGAGGGCAGACTCGAGGCTGTAAGTCGGCGCGATGCGATGAGCTTTTCTAAAGCTACCGGGCTCGGGACAAGGTGTGAAGAGACGTTCAAACCAAGCCGGGAGAGCAGGGCCGAACACCTTGAAGGCATTCTTCACTACGCGCAAACCGTTCTCTTCGATCTGCAGAACGATGTCATGCGCATCTTCGGTGTCCGCCACCGCAGCCAAGCCTATGCCAAGCCGCTAAAGAGAAAAGGCCTTTGTTTTCAATGGTTGCTGTCTAGAAACCCAGGTTCCCATACAGCAACCTCCCCAGGGGTGACGTGTCACCTCTAAGCCGGTGCGCCAGCACCGCGGGGACGCTCACCTCAGGAAGAACCAATAATACGCGACCATATATCCGACCATCGCCACGCCCAATAGGATCTGCTTCAGCGATTTCGGCGTGTGGGTCAGCAAATACCAAGCCATAATCGCCGCCGGGATGCCCACAGCAATCCTCACCAATGTAGGTCCATGCCCATTGCCCATACTTTGCACCCGCTTCGTTTACGGAATGCTTTGTAACGCCGCATCCGCAAGGGCCGGATCCGAGGCCATTGCGCACGTACCGTGAGCCATGATGTCTCCGGCTGTAGCTACAACTGTCGCAACTAAACCAACCTTGCCGATAAAATGCAGACCCGTAGTTAAACCAGCTCCGGCTGACGACGGGATTACGGTGGTTTTTGTCAGCGTTGTGATGGTCTGCGTGTTGAATTTGTTAGCGCCGAAAGCAAGCGATCCGAGCCCCAGGTACTTGGCCTGCGCCGAGGGTAAGGATTTCCTTCAAATTCTCTTTCGCGTTCGGGCTCCATGTGAGGCCCCCAATACTGAGGAAATCATCTATCTTCCCGAGAGTCGATTGATACCAGCCGTTGATGCACGCCTGCTGAATTTGCTGTGGCGTTTGTGTTCGCGTCTTTGGGGGGTACAAAGAAGCACGGTCTGAGGTATTCGCCCATGTGCTAACGCACAAGTCTCTTAATGATTGTTCCGAGAGGATTACCGGCAAATGCCAGAAATCCTCTTGGGAACAAGTTCTCAGGCCGAAAGCCCCAATGCACAGCAAGGTAAATTGTGCTAAGAAGGCCGCAGCTGGCCAAGAACGGCGAGAGCGCCCACTCCGCCCATGTCTTTTCATTCTGCAGGGCTGACACAAAGACTGTTATCAACCATACGAGTACATTTGCGGCGCTCACCGCCAAAACGAACTTAGCCGTCTTGAGCCTTTTGGGAGTGATCCGCAGCACAGCCTGCCACATGACTGCGCCAGGGTTCCTATGAAACGTAAGTACGAGCGAGCACCCGTGAATGATGAAAAGCGATTCGATTATCCAGATGCTGGGACGATGAACCTCCACCGGAGCCAACGCAATACTTAGCCATACTAGGGCCGCAATTGAACCGACGCAGCCATATATGAACATCCCTGTCGCTAGTCGCTGTTTCATGGCTGACTCCAACAGTTGTAAAGATCGAATCCTGCCGAGGCGACGTTCAGCAGATTTGCGACCGTACCAGCGCTAGAAGCGATTTTGCCCAAATTTGATAGATTGCTAATTTTGCCCAGCAAAGAGGCTTGCGCAGCGGCAGATTTGCCAGCAAAGCTTGCCCGGCCAGCAAGGTCGGTGAAACGATTTAACGCGCTTGCACCGCCCGCGGCATCGAAAACGCTCCATCCATAGAGCGAATAGAAAGAAGTTGCTCCTGCTGCGGCCTGTATTGGGCTAGGACCCGCCGTTATTACGCTCTTATATCCGAGGGTAGCCTCAACAGGATTGAAGTTGACGCCTGCGAAAGCGGCCACGGCTTTGACGCCGTTGTAGCCCGGAATAAAGCCAAGCCCAAAATTGATGGCGACGTCCGCGCTACATGCAAAGCTCTTCTTCGTCGCATCGTTGTTTGGGGGCTGACTAGGTGCCCCGCCACTCGAACCTGAATTTCCTGGTCCCGACGGCGGGCAAGTGGAAGTGACGTAACAAGGCGGGGGGATACACCCTTCGGTGCCTTGGGCGATGCAATTCCCAGACCCGCCGGAACTGCAGTTGAGCGTGTCCGTGTCAGGGTCCCAGGTGCACCCAGGCTGGCCGGGGGCCGGCTGAGGATCGAGCCCCAATGGGTCCACCAACCCCAGCGGATTCCCCCGCACATACGAATATCCATTCCAGGTTTGCGGGTCGGACAAATCCGCGCCAACATTCGCCGGGTCCGGACTGGTAAACCTTCCCAGCGCAGCTCCGAAATACCGTGCGTTGAAATAATCAATACCGGTTTCCGAATCACGCATCTGCCCGGTGAACTTCTGGTTGATGTTGTCCACAGAAGGGCCCCACTGACTGCCACGGCCCGCCGTGCTGCCCGCAATCTCTTCCCCGAACGGCAGATAATCGTGCCGCGCCACCACCTTCGCATTCTGATCCGTCACCAGCCGCGTC
>DATBHS010000119.1:0-24001 GCA_036557345.1 Bryobacteraceae bacterium | reverse complement strand
GTGGAAAGAAAATGAATCGCCAGGCGCACACGGGTAATCATCCCACTGGAAATGAGTGTCGGCTGTCGAATTTCTCCGCGCGCCGGGCAAGCACCTTCTCTTTCTAGTACCATTTTCCGCCGATCCAGATTATTTCCGGCCCGCTAAGTTGCCGTTACAGCGCTGTGATCGGCGCGATGGAGCCCAATTCGTGGAGGCATCCGGACATGACAGCTGCAAAACACGCGAACCTTGTGAACGTCCCCGGTCCGTCCGCGGACGTCTGCCTGCTCTCCAATGGCCGTTACACCGTTATGTTGACGGCTTCGGGGGGTGGCTATAGCGCGTGTAACAGGATGGACATCACGCGCTGGCGGGAAGATAGCACGCGCGACTGCTGGGGCCAGTACTGTTACATCCGCGATCTGGATAATGGCCGGATCTGGTCCGCGGGCCGCCAGCCCCTTGGGCGAAACGCCGACAAGTACGAGACGGACCTGCGATCCGACTGTGCGATCATCCGCCGGCGCGACGGTGACGTGGAGACTTGTTATGAAGTCGCAGTGGTACACGACGCCGACGCGGAAGTCCGCCGCGTCACGCTGACCAACCGCAGCGACAGGCCACACACGCTGGAGGTTACAAGCTATGCCGAAGTGGCTCTCAATCCGCGACCAGCCGACCAGGCGCATCCCGCCTTTGCCAAGCTCTTTCTAGAGACCGAATATCTTGCATCGCCAGCCGCATTGCTTTGCCGCCGCCGGCCGCGTGCCCACGATCAGCAGCCAGTCTGGGCTCTCCACGTTCTAGCGAGCGACACGTCCGAAAAGGTCGAGTACGAGACCGATCGCGCCCGCTTCCTTGGGCGCGGCCGCTCCACGGCGAACCCTGCCGCACTGGATTCTGGCGGCGCGCTTTCGGGAACAGCAGGTCCCGTACTGGATCCTGTGTTCAGCCTGCGCCAGCGGATCCGAGTGGAACCGGGAGCGTCGGGCGTCCTCGCTTTCACCACGGCTGCGCCGGAGGACCGCGTTCAGGCTCTGGCATTGGCCGCTCGCTTCGCCAGCCTTGGGAGTGTTGATCGCGTCTTCGAGGAAGCCACGATGCGTGATGCGGAGCGGCGGGTGGAACTGGGCCTGAATCCGGATGATGCCGCACTATTTCAGCGACTCGCGGCTTCAGTCCTCTTTTCAAGTCCGTCGTTACGATCACGCGACTCCGTCGCTCGGAACCATCTCGGCCAACCCGGACTGTGGCCGTACGCCATCTCCGGTGACCTGCCGATCATCCTGGTACGAATCGGAGCGGAGCGCAGTCTCGAACTGGTACGGCAAGTCCTGCGGGCCCACGCATACTGGCGCCGATGCCGCCTCGTGGCGGACTTGGTCCTTCTGCACGACGGCGACACAGGCGACGAATTTCGTCGCGAGTTACAGGATCTTGTGCAGAACACGCCCGGCGAAGGTTTGCTCGATAAACCGGGCGGCGTATTCATCCGCGACGCATCTCGCATGCCGGCGGATGACGTGACACTGCTCGAGGCGGCGGCCCGTGTCGTTCTTCGCGGAAGCGACGGTCCGCTGGCGGCGCAGCTCGGCCGAGCGTTAGCGCCCGCTCCGGCGCTGCCCCATCGCCTGCAAACAACGCGCGACCCGGAGAAAGCAGTCCCTCAAGACTCGCCAGCACCAGCTGATACGCTGCTGTTCAACAATGGCCTTGGCGGCTTCACAGCGGATGGCCGGGAGTATGTCATCACTCTGCGTGCCGGCGAGCGGCCGCCAGCACCGTGGATCAACGTGCTCGCGAATCCCGGCTTCGGTTGTTTAATCACTGAGGCGGGTAGCGGTTACACATGGGCGGGCAATAGCCAGATGAACCGGCTCACGCCCTGGAGCAACGATCCCGTTACGGATCCGCCCGGCGAGGCAGTGTACCTCCGCGACAACGAAACCGGCGAGTTCTGGTCGCCAACGCCCGGCCCCTGCGGCGGCGACGCCACGACCGTTGTTCGGCACGGCCAAGGCTACAGCCTCTTCACACAAACCAGCCACAATCTCGAACAGAACTTATTGATTCTGGTATCGCCGGCCGATCCGGTCAAAATGGTCCGTCTGCGCGTGCGGAACTTAGGCAGCAGGCCGCGCCGTTTGTCGGCAACGTTCTATGCCGAGTGGGTCCTCGGCACTCTCCGTGACCAGGCCTCCTTACAAGTGGTGTGTTCAGCGGATGCGGAAACAGGTGCATTATTCGCTACGAATGCGTGGGCCGGCGACTTCGCCGGTCAGGTTGCTTTCGCGGCGGTGGCGGCGGCCCGAACAGATAATCCGCCGCATTGCTTCACCACCGATCGCGCCGAATTTCTGGGTCGCGAGGGCTCTCCGGAAGCACCTGCTGCACTTAGCAGGTCGCGGCTCTCCGACGACGCTGGCGGGTTGGGTGATCCATGCGCCGCGCTGATGATTCCAGTTGAAGTGTCGTCAGGAGAGGAAGCGGAGATCGTCTTTCTGCTCGGACAGACACGGACTGCCGAGGAGGCCCGGCGACTCATCCGCACCTACGGTGCTCCGGGCCGCGTGCAGGCAACGCTCGACGAAGTTCGCGCGCTTTGGGATCGCATTCTCGGAACGATCCAGGTCCGAACACCGGACCCGGCGCTCGACCTCATGCTGAACCGCTGGCTCGTATACCAGGCTCTCGCCTGTCGAATGTGGGGCAGGTCGGCCTTCTACCAGTCAGGCGGGGCATTCGGTTTCCGAGACCAACTCCAGGACGCGATGGCCGTCGTTTACGGTGCTCCGGAGGAAGCGCGCGCACAGATTCTGCGCGCGGCGGCGCGGCAATTCGAGGAAGGCGATGTCCAGCACTGGTGGCACCCGCCCGCGGGTCGCGGAGTCCGCACGCGCATTACCGACGATCTCGTCTTCTTGCCGCTGGTCGTTGCACACTACGTCGGCGTTACAGGCGATGCGGCCGTGCTCGATGAACAGGTTCCCTTCCTGCACGCGCCAGTGCTCCGCCCAGACCAGGAGGAAGACTACGGCCTGCCCGAGGTAAGCGCGAATCACGGAAGTGTGTATGAGCATTGCGAGCGCGCGCTGGAACACGCTCTGAAGCTGGGCTCTCACGGCTTGCCGCTGATGGGCACGGGCGACTGGAACGACGGAATGAATAAGATAGGCGCCAAGGGAAAGGGGGAAAGCGTCTGGAACGGGTGGTTCATTCTCGCCACTTTGCGCGAATTCGCGCGCTTGGCGGAGCAGCGTGGGGACGACACTCGCGCCGAATGGTGCCGCAATCAGGCAGACGCGCTGCGCGTAGCTCTCGAGAAACACGCTTGGGATGGGCATTGGTACCGGCGCGCTTACTTCGACGATGGAACTCCGCTCGGCTCATCGACTAATGACGAGTGCAAAATCGATTCGATCGCGCAGTCGTGGGCAGTGATTTCCGGAGGCGGCAATCCTGAGCGCGCGCAGCAGGCGATGGCGGCGGTCGAAGAGCACCTCGTCCGAAATGCGGATAGCCTGATCCTGCTCTTCACGCCTCCGTTTGATCGTGGGCACCTCGAACCGGGCTACATCAAAGGCTATGTGCCGGGGATTCGCGAAAACGGCGGCCAGTATACGCACGCTGCCACTTGGGTCGTACTCGCGACCGCTCTGCTGGGCCAGGGACAGCGCGCGGCGGAGCTGTTCGACCTGCTGAACCCGATACGCCACGCGGACACTCCCGAGCGTGTGGAACGGTACAAAGTGGAGCCGTATGTGATCTGCGCCGACGTCTATGGCGCGCCTCCGCACACCGGCCGTGGTGGATGGACCTGGTATACCGGGTCGGCCTCCTGGCTGTACCGAGTCGGCCTGGAAGCGATCCTTGGTTTTCGTCTGCGTAGTACTCGGCTCGAGCTCAACGCCTGCATCCCGCCCGGCTGGTCCGGTTACGAGATCACGTACCGCCACCGCTCGAGCACGTATCACCTCGTCGTCGAGAACTCGGCGGGCTCCGGTCGCGGCGTCCGAAGCGTGTCGGTCGACGGACATCCCGTGCCGGATCGCGTACTCGAACTCGCGGATGATGGCAGACAGCATGAGGTCCACGTTGCGCTCGGGTCGTGACTTGAAGTGAAGGTGGAGAAACATGGAAGTACCCGACCGCCAAACAACCCAGGAAGAACTCAACCGCTTGCTGAGTGATGAGGAATTGGGGCAACTGCAGCTGACGACGCTCCAGTACTATCTCCACGAAAGCAACCCGGTCAACGGTCTGGTGCGCGACAAAACACATTCCAAAGCACCGTCGAGCATCGCCGCGGTTGGCCTCGCGCTGGCCACAGTTCCCGTGCTCGTCGAACGCGGCGTCATTTCCCGCGAGTTCGCACCGGAGCTCGTGCTCAAGCGTCTCCGCTTCTTCCGCGATAGCCCGCAGGGACCGGAGCCGGATGCCACCGGATACCGCGGCTTCTACTATCACTTCCTCGACATGAAAACTGGCCGGCGCGTTTGGAACTGCGAACTCTCGACCATCGACTCGGCCTTCCTGTTTGGCGGAATGCTTACCTGCGCCGCCTACTTCGATCGCGATACCGAGGAAGAGACCGAAGTTCGTCGCCTGGCCGACGAGCTCTATCGCCGCGCCGACTGGCAATGGGCGACGAACGGCAGCGCCGCGATTTGCCACGGCTGGCGTCCGGAGAGTGGCTTCATTCCTCACTACTGGACGGGTTACGACGAGGCTCTGCTCGTCTACTTGCTCGCCCTCGGCTCACCAACCTTCCCGCTGCCGCTTGAGAGCTACGCCGCTTATTGCTCTACCTACAAATGGGAGCAGATCTACGGCCGCGAGCTGCTCTACTCCGGCCCGCTCTTCACGCATCAGCTCTCGCATCTCTGGATCGACTTCCGCAACCTCCGCGATGCGTTTATGCGGGAGCGCCACAGCGACTATTTCGAGAACAGCCGCCAAGCGACGTATGTTCACCAGGAGTACGCGAAGCACAACCCGCTCGATTTTGCCGGCTACGGTGAATTCTGCTGGGGGATCACGGCTACTGACGGACCCGGCTGGGAGAAGCGGGTAATCAATGGTGTCGAGCGAGAGTTCTACGATTATTGCGCGCGTGGGGCGCCATTTGGCCCTGATGACGGCACGCTAGCGCCGTGGGTAGTAGTCGCATCGCTGCCGTTCGCTCCGGAGATCGTAATCCCCACGATTCGCGCCATGGCGCAACTCGACCTCGGCATGACGAAGCGCTACGGCTTCAAGGCGTCCTTCAATCGGACCTACACAATTCCGGAGAATCCGACCGGCTGGTGGGTAACGCCGTATCACTTCGGGATCGACCAGGGACCAGTGGCGCTCATGATCGAGAATTACCGCACCGGACTGATCTGGAACATTAGCCGCCGGTCGCCATACCTCACCGCGGGATTGCGCCGCGCCGGGTTCACCGGCGGCTGGCTGTGACCCACGAATACGGAAACCGTCTATGAGCGAACAAGCAGTCGCTTTTGACAGGGTAACCGGGCGGCGATTTGTCCGTGCCATCAAAGACTTCTTGAATTCCGAGGTGCGCTGGCACGCCCGCGGCCTGTTCGCCTTACTCATCGCCTTCGCGCTGACCGTCAACGGCCTGAACGTCGTCAACAGCTATGTCGGCCGCGACTTCATGACGGCGATTGCACACCGCGACATGGCCGGATTCATTCGGGAAGCCATCCTCTATATCGGCGTGTTTGCGATAACGACAGCGGTCGCCGTCTTCTACCGTTTCACCGAGGAGCGGCTGGGGCTGTTCTGGCGGGTATGGCTGACGCGAAGGATCATCCGGCGATACCTCGCCGATCGCACGTACCTTCACCTCAAGGAGTCGGCCACGATCGAAAACCCGGACCAGCGAATCGCCGAAGACGTTCGCGCGTTCACCACCACCACCCTGTCGTTCACGCTGATGTTCATGAACGGAGCACTGGCCGTCCTGTCGTTCTCGGGAGTTCTCTGGACAATTAGTCCGCTTCTATTCGGCGTCGCCATTGGGTACGCTGTCTTTGGCACCCTGGCGACGATCTATCTGGGCCGGCCGCTGATTGGGCTGAACTACCGCCAGTCGGACCAGGAGGCCAGCTTCCGCTCGGACCTGATCCACGTCCGCGAGAACGCCGAGCCGGTCGCACTTTTGCGGCGCGAAGGCAGGCTGACGGCCCGGCTCCTGCGGCGCATAGACGGCTTCGCGGACAACTTTCGGCGGATCACCTCGGTGAATCGCAACGTGGGATTCTTCACGACCGGATACAACTATCTGCTCCAGATCATTCCAACCCTGATCGCGGCACCGCTGTTCATTCGTGGGAAGGTGGAATTCGGGGTCATCACGCAATCGGCGATGGCCTTTGCCCAGTTGCTCGGCGCGTTCTCGCTCATTGTCAACCAGTTTCAGTCCATTTCGTTGTTTGCCGCCGTGATCGCCAGGCTGAGCGCGCTGGTCGGGGCCGTCGAGAAAGGGCCGCCGTCCGCTCGGACGACAGTCGCGGTTGTTGAAGCCGACGGGCCCATCGCGTACAAGGGACTGACGCTGTTCTCGCCCGAAAGCGGCCGTGAGGTGCTCAAAAATCTGACTGCAGACATACCGCGCGGCACGAGGGTACTGATCGTCGGGCCGAACGAGGCTGCGCGGGTGGCCCTGTTCCGGGCTACCGCCGGCATCTGGACCGCTGGGGACGGAACGCTGGTTCGCCCGCAGCTGGACGCGATTTTCTTTTTGCCCCAGCAACCCTACGTGCCACCCGGAACACTCCGCGACCTCCTGCTCCGCACTGGGAGGGAACAGGTCATCACCGACGAGCAGATCACGACTGCCCTCCGCGATGCGGGACTTGGCTTCGTGCAGGCGCGGGCCGGTGGGTTAGACACTGAGCGCGATTGGTCGGCCACCCTCTCGCTGGGAGAACAGCAGCTGCTGGCCCTCACACGGCTGATCCTCGCACGGCCGGATTTCGCCATGCTCGATCGAGTAAATGCCACCCTCAAACCGGCACAGGTCCGAGAGGCGCTCCAGCGTCTCGAGGAGAACGCTATTACATACATCACTCTCGCCGAAGATGCCGAGTCGGTTGAGCTGTATGACGCGGTGTTGGACATCGACGCAGACGGCGCGTGGAGCTGGAAACCGACCGGCCGCTATACAAGCGCCTGAAGCGGCGAAGTGCGGCGGATTATGACGAACTGTGCCGAGTTCTCACGTCCCTTCTCTTTTGTCCTAACAAATCGCTTGCGCCGCCCCGCAGGTAGCGCTACGGACGGTTTCGCCCGAACCGGGCGAGGACTTCATCGATTCGCGCATCGCCCGTTGGGTAGATGGACCGGTCCCACGGGCTGCCGGCTTTCAGGAGTAATTCGACAACCCGGGCGAAGTCGCCTTCTGGGTGACGTTTCTCGACGATGCAGTCATGGATGGCGTAACCGAGCGGCGTCGCGTTATAGCGCGGGTCAACGAGATCGACGGGGTGTCCGCGCGAGATAAGGAGTTCGACCAGGGCGGCATTGCCCGACCAGGCGGCGTTATGCAATGGGGAGAAACCGTGGCTGGATTCTGTGTGCGCGACGGGAAAGCCGAGATCAAGCATCAGGCGGACCGCTTCGTAGTTGGTGTTGGTCTCCCAGCAGTAGCGAGGCAGCAGTTCGAGATCGGCGCTGGGAAGGTTGGCTATGAGATCGGGGTGCTGGCGAGCGATGGCCTCTGCTTCCTGACGGCGTGCAAGGACGCAGGATACGAGCAGCCGCGTTTGCGGATTGCTGCGTTCGTAAAGAAAATCAAAAACACGATTATGCCCCTTAAGAAGCGCTATCTGGTGGGGGTAGGAATTGAAGGCAAGAGTCCATTGCAGGATCGTGCCGCCACGACCTTGGTATCCCAGAGGAGGGAAATCGGGCCAGCGGCCGATTCGATGCGCGACACAACTGGGATCTTTCGAGATCAGCGTACTTGTCAGTTCCACGTCGCCGAGCGCAGCGGCGAGGAAGATGTCTGGAGAGCTTCCCCGATCGAGAAGATATCGGGAAACCTCCGGGGCTTTCCCGATGCGCCATTGGGCGGGTGTGGAATTGTGGTCCTCATCTCGGGCCTCGATCTCCGCGCCGTGCTCGAGCAGGATATGAGCAGTGGGGAGATCGCGAGCGAAATGAAGAGGAGTGCAGCCGTCGCCGCCCTTGGCGTGGACCAGAGATGGATCGCCGCGCAGTAAATTGGCCAGATGATCAGTAAAGCCGAATGCCGCCGCTGCGTGAATGCTGAGGGCCGCGCCATTTGCGACTAAATAGCGGGCAATTGCCGGCGGAATATGATCGGTTCCGAAACCGTTAGCCCAACATTTGCCGATAGCCTCAGGTAGATCCGGCTGGTTGCGGACTAATGCTTCAACCGCCATCTCGGGTGAATCGGATTTGAGAGATTTTTTAAGAAGATCGCTGGCCGAGTCGTTCATGTTCTTTGATTACCAGATCAATGTTAAGTTAAGCTGTTCCTGCCCCCCAACTCCCCAGCCCTGCTCGGCCCATTCGCGGTTCGGCGTGATAGAGTCACGAGCGATGAGGCCGCGATTCTCAGCGTGCCGAAGAATCAAGCGATGAGGCCGCGCTTCTCAGCGTGCCGAGTTTCCGGACTGCGCGTATCAAAAAGCAATTCGGAAGCACGTCTGGGATGCAGTGAGGAGTCGTTCTACAAGGCCCATTAACCGACGCATCGGCTGGGCTATGTCTCCTTCTTAAGTAGGACGTGCATTACCAGCTCCGTGGATACGTGTTCGGTACAGCGATACCCGAGCGCTCCCAGGTTGATGCCCGCAAATAGATTCTCACCCGATCCCATGAGGATTGGACGGAACGCCAGATGCAATTCGTCAATGAGCCTTGCGCGAAGATATTGTTGAATAGTCGCGACACCCCCGCCAATGCGCACGTCCCTATCCTGCGCAGCATCCTTCGCCCGTTCCAAGGCGAGATGAATCCCGTCCGTTACGAAGTGAAATGTTGTCCCGCCTTTCATCTCAAGTGACTGGCGCGGATGATGTGTCAGCACGAACGTAGGCACTCGATATGGCGGCTCTTCGCCCCACCATCCTTTCCATAAGTCGTCGGGCCATTCACCGCGCACTGGGCCGAACATGTTGCGTCCCAGAATCCACGCGCCGACGTTCTCCATTCCGCACTGCGCCCACTCGTTGTCAACACCAGTCGAGCCTCCTTCATGCCCGTGCATCTGCTTCCACGTGCGAGTAGAAAAAAACCAGTCGAACAACTCAGGTCCACGAACACCGAGCGGATTCTCAAGGCTCTGATTTGGGCCGGCGGCGTACCCATCAAGCGATATAGAGAAGGAGTTCACACGGACTTTTGGCATAGATCCTCAAGTTTAGCGGGGGTCCCGTCATCAACATTCGTCCCCTCGCACCCAGAGCGCGAATCGGCTCGCTCGCGCACGGCTTTCACGGCCCATCTCACGATTGCTACTGAGTAACCATAAGCCTTCTTCGGGAGTGACTCGGCGAGAAAAGTCGAGACAAGGAGAGCAAGTGGATGCCGAGTCACTTTCAAAAAGGAGACTAGAAGGAAGCCGGGCCGGAGACAGCAATCCGTTCCAACGGATTGGTAGCTTACGCCTCGCGCGTCCGCCGCGCCAGCGGCTTCGTTCTGGTCACGAAGCGAAAGGCCGTCAGGGCGGATCTATCCGGCTGTGGCCTGCCGGTATGCGTGTTGCTCGTAAAGCAGGATCAACCCAGACGCAATCGGCGGAACGAGTTTGAATGAACCCACAAGCGCATTCGGTCCGGATCATTCTATATGCGCCAGCGCAGTTCAGGGCTGCTCAAACATTGCCAAAAGAAGAGCAACCGGCGTTTGCTTTCGAATCGGCATCTCGGATTTGAAGTAGCGACGATATGCCGCTATCCAGCCGCTGGACAAGTCACGTTGTGCTGTGCCGAGATCGAGTTCCCCGCTGCAGACCAGATCTCTCAAACGCACTTCCAACTGGTCTTTGACATGCGCGTTCCAGACCGTGTTGTAGTAAGGCTCCGGCCAGAGATTCTTGACCGTCTCAGCGCCCCCTAGCTCCGGTGTAATGAGAAAATCTACTTCAAAATCCTGTTCTTGCGCATTCGCCATCCCGTATTCCGCGAAGACGCGTTTCCTGAGGATAGGAGCCGGCACTCGCGCCCTTGTCTGCGAATCAGAAGAACAAACCTGTTGTCGCGATATTGGCACGGCTTGGCCCGGAGTTAACGAAGCGAGGGGTTCGGCCGGGTACGGGCGTGTGATCGTGCTCACTCCGCGGTCGGAATGTCGAAGAAAAGTTATCACGAGAAGCAGAATTAAAACCGCCGCCGCGCTCAAGGAGAACATGCGAGCAGAGAAGTCGTGCCTGCGCTTAACGCCAGACCCTACTTCTTGAACGCCAAGCCTGGCCTTCAATTGAGCCAGAGGACCGGCTATGGGCGGGATCGCCTGCTCTGATATCTTTTCATGAAAATGAACGAAGTTGGCGATCGTGTTCTGAAAATCGATCAGGCGCGTGCGGCATCCCCAGCACGTTTCAAAGTGGCCGCGAATAGTGGCGGTACGCCGAGCATCCAACTCACCATCCGCAAATCTCAATACGTCTTCTTCGGAAACGTGATCCTGGCGTCCCGACCTTCTTCTATCGCTGGTAAACATGATTCAACCTCTTCACCGCTCTAGCAAGAGCCTGTGAAACGCTACCCAGAGAGATGCCGAGAACTTCGGCAATCTCCCGGTATCGCAGACCCTCAGCACGCAGATACAGGCAAGAACGATCTTGTGCGGGCAGCGCACCCAGAACCGCTAATAAATGTTTCTGCTGCTGCTTCATAATCACTTGCTCCTCGGGTGAGGGATCGGCATCGGGCGCGAGAAGGAAGGGCTCACGATTTTCGCCAGTTTCCCGCCAGCTTTCCGTGCGTTTCTTGAGTCCAAGGTTGTGGGCGACCCGAAACAGCCAGCCGCGCAGGTTTTGACGCGACCTCTTCTCCTGTAAGTGCTGAAACAATAGCAAAAAGACTTCCTGGACCACCTCCTCGCCATCCTGCACACTGAGACCTAAACAGAAGAGATAGCGAAGTAGCCGCCCGCGAAATTCACTGAAAAATGCGACCACCTCATTTTCGGTTTGATCAAGCCCTTCGCTTCTGTTTGCCCCTAGGTCAATCGATACGAATTGATCCAGGGACACGGAATCGGGAACGTCACTCATCGCCGATCAAGTATTCCAAATCGCTAGGAATGGTTTCACGCGGCGGCCCGCCTCAAAAATCGATTCTTATTCGTGCGTTGGCGCTCCTTGGAACTCCGATTGCGGTGCCCGACAATAAACCCGCAAAATTGATTACATTCAGGCGGTCCGTGATATTCGTGACATCTACCTCTGCATTGACCTTCCATGTTTCGGTGCTAAATAAATTCATGCCCACCGAGGCATTCAATGAGAAGCTCGGCCGGACCCGGCCACGATCGAAGTTAACTTTGTTCACAACGCCGGCGCCGAATTGCGAGATCAGAAAGTCCGTGTCGGGCAAGTCACCCGCATCCTCTACGGGCAGACCGCTCGTGTAACTTGCTGTCCAGGCCGTCCAGAGGCGAGACGTGATCTGGTACCGGACATACGCGCTTGCGACGTTACGAATATCCTGCGATATCGGAAATTTTTCGTGGGAGGACAGTTGATCCGCCGCGTCCTCGTCAAGGAAGAGACCGCCGGAAATAGGCAACTGTCCGATGCCCGTGGTATTCGCGTAACTTAGAAGCCCGCTGAATCGGCCCCAACCAGGAACTTCCAACTTCACTTCCGTGCCCCGGATAAGCGCGTTCTGGAAGGCAATCGGAAAACTGACGCCCGTATTCAAGAAAAGGTCGTCGTCTTCAAAATTGTCTACGTCGCGCGCAAACCAGTTTGCATCCAGCCGGGCGCGGCTGCCCAGCGCCTTCGAAATTCCAACCTCGTAATAATTTCCGCGCGAGGGACGGAGCGGCAGATAAAATCCAACACCTAGGCGGCTATCGGGCGAGGATGAGAGCAGGCTGTTTTCAAAGGGAGGTGTGCCAAACGTCCGATCATAGGACGCGTGGAGAACGAATCCGAGGCGCTGGCTGTTGTAGGCGATACCCAGGCGCGGGCTCCAGGCGGTCTCATTGACCAGAAAGTTATAGTGATCGAACCGCAGACCCAGACTAAACGTGAAATTTCGGAGGCGGATCAGATCCTGGCCATAGACGGCCTGTTCGCTGTCAGGTTTATGCGCGGAGAAGCGAAACGAGGGCGGCACATCGTCATCGAAAACCGGTACCCCATCGATGTCGTAGGTCACGATATCGTAGCCGAATTTTTCGTTTACCGAAGCATAACGGCCCTGCGTTCCGGCTTTCCATTCATGAACGCCCACGTTCCCCGCCAGGCTGGCATCCCAGTAGCCTTCGCGATAGTCGCGATCCTGACTCGCGAGTATCGGCGAGGACAGCGGATTAGACCACAGATCCGCGGACACGTCACGAATACTGCAGCGAATGTCGCCAATCAGATTAGGGGAAAAGATATGTTGATAAGAAACTTGTCCTTCCGTTGATCCGCTAGTGCGATCCTGCCGCTGGCCCGCGGCTTGTTGCAAAAGGTCATCGGGCACTTGCAACCATGTCTGCTGATTGAAAAAAGAGACACGCAGCCGGTTGGCCGCGTTGAAGTCATGATCCAGGTTAGCGGTGAAGGCCGTGCTGGATGCATGGTTGGTGTAGTTTTCTTCCACGGGCGGATCCAGATAACGATCCGTCAGAAAGCCGTTCCCACTGACTGAGACGGTGGTATTGCCCGAGACGTATTGACCGGAAAGATAGCTGTTTAGAGTGTCAAAGCTCCCGCCTCCGGCGATGAAGGTTCCATGAAATCCGGGCGACATGTTTCGCGTTGTGTTGAGTTCGATAACGCCACCTAATTTGTCGCCGAATTCGGCAGGAATGCCGCTTGCGTATTGCTTCATGGACACCACGTCGTCTGCTTCCAGAGGTCGCGCAAAGGCGGGCGAGCGATTATCCTGCACCGGAAAGCCATTCACAACGAACTGCGTGTCGTACTCGGATTCGCGCGGATGTAAGATGCCATTTGCCTCAAGAGTCCATCCGGGTTGCAAAACAGCCAAATCGATCAAACCTCGACCGGGCGTACTCTCGCGGCGTTCCGAGATTTCGCGAGAACCGGTGTAGTAGGCGACGGCGGTTCGCTCTGTATCAAGTAAAGTATCCGAATCCTTAACCTCGACGGACATCTCTACCGGCTGAACGCTCAAGACAATTTTTAAGGAACGCGGAACGGCGGAGCTGATGTCGACTAGTTGCGATGAAACACTAAAGCCGGGTTTGCTCACCGAAAGCATGTAGCGCCCGAACGGAAGATTCTTGAAGTTATACCGGCCGCTGTCGGGCAAATCGACTTTCTGCTGAGTCTTTGTTGCATCGTTCAACAATTCTGCAGCCGCCGACACAGCGGCACCGTCATTATCTTTCACCGAAAGGCGGACTTCGCCGGTATTGTTCTGTGCGAATACCGGTCCATATAGAGAGGAAGCCAAAAGCCAGCCCAACAAAATGTTCCACTTCGGGCTCAGTCCGAAGTTTCTGCCCAACCTGAAGATCATCAATATTCCTGAACGAATATTCCTTCGACGGCCGTTTTGTTCAAGGTTTTTTCAAGCCAAATATCGTATGGTTATTGGCGCGAGCCTTACGCTTTTTTCGCTACCTGCGAAAGGGGAATCGGTTTCATCTCCCGTTTCAGCAGTTGCCGTTCATTTCCAGAGGGTCGGCCATACAGACCGAAATCGTCTCGCGGCCGATGGATCCGCCGTGGTCAGAATGTGTAGATCTTCCCTGGGCCGTCAGGGCGGATCTATCGCGCCATAGGCTCGTCCAGTTTCAGGATTACCCGTCATCCTGGCGCCATCCGGCGATTGCAAATTGTTCGGATCGAGACTGTCGACTCGGCCGGCGCTCGTTTCGGCTTGAGGGTACATGAAGAAGGCCACTGGTGTCTTTGTCGGCCGCGTAAAGTATTCCAACTCCGCTCGATCCGCTTTGGGCGCCTTGCCGGCTACGGAGAGGTCAATCAGATAGTTCTCCTTCACTGAATATCGGTCAGGGAAATAAGAGATGCTGGCGAACCCAGTGGACCGAGTGAGGCGAGAATGTGAAATTCTCGATGGGCAGGGCATGCGTGGGCCTATCGCGAACATTGCCGATGCCTGAACACCATCTGCAACTAGACAGACGTTAATTCTCGCCTGCAAAGTGGAGCAGACGGAATGCGCGCTCGCAGCGCGTTAGAGTATGCCATGGTTGCCCCCAAGCCAAAAAGCACCAGCAACGAGGGAAGTGCGCAGCATACGGTTATCCGTCTCCTTCTCCTTTGCCTGTTCCTCATCTGTGAGCAAGTATCAGGACAAATCATGTTGCGGATCAACAGGTCGGAACCATTGCAAATTACCGCGAAAGATCTCGCTGAGCTACCGCGGCACACTGCTGTATTAAACGACCATGGCAAGCAGATCAGTTATGAAGGCGTGTTAGTGCATGACGTACTCGCCCGCGGCGGCGTTGATTTCGGTAAAGGGCTTCGTGGAAAACAGCTTTCGACCTATGTGACAGTGATTGGCGCTGACGGTTACGAAGTCGTCTACGCCCTTGCCGAATTTGACCCCACGATTTCAAATTCCGGAATTATTGTCGCCGAAAAGCGTGAAGGGCGACCGCTCGCCGCCAATGAAGGGCCCCTACGCATCGTCGCGCCGAATGATCAACGACCGGCACGCTCGGTACGTTTGTTAAAGGAGATCGACGTCATACAGCTGAAAAATTGATGTCACACGAACTCAGAACTTAGGGTACACAGGCGTTAGAAATGCACCTTGACCGCAAATTCGAAATCGCGAGGGTTTCCAGCCGTCGTAATCGTACCGAATGCCGGCGAGCCGAAGCTTCCGTTGGGATCATTTAACGGTGGTGTGTTCGTAACATTGAACACCTCGGCCCGAAACTCGACGCCAAATCGCTCAGTTATTCGAAATGTCTTACCGAGCATCAGATCCACATTTTGAAGGCCGGGTCCGCGCACCGGGTCTCGTGAGCTGGTTCCGATGGTGAACTGAGGAGCATTGGTAAATGCCGCAACATTGAACCAACGACTCGCGCTCCGGTTTGCAAAGTCGTTGGGATCACTGATTCGATTGGGTCTCTGCAACGCAAAGCCCAGACTCGCATTATTGTTCGTTGCCTGGCTGACGGGAACGGCATCGCCGGCCTGTATTCTCACGAGTCCCCCGATCCGCCAACCGGAAATGCGCCACCATTTCGGAATGTTATACACCCATCCGCCAGTGAATACGCGCGGAATGTCGCCGCTCGAAACGTCTCTCTCCAAGTGGCGATTGAACGCATCGGCAGCCCCCGTATTGTTCAGGACCGGCCCCGTAAAAATGGTCTGCGAAAAATAGCTCGATGCGTCGTCGATCAGCTTAGAGAACGTATAGGCAAATGTGAAGGTCAGCCCTCTCGAGAGGCGTTTCTCAAGCTTCGCCTGAAAAGCATGATAAGACGAGTTTCCGATATTGTCCCGGAACAGAGCCACGTTCGTGAATCTCGGATACGCTCTCAACAGTTGCTGCTGCGCGATAAGGCGTGTGTTCAGTGAGGATGAAGGAGGAAGCTGCCCGTAATAAGGATTCGGGACTTTCTTGAGCAAGGCGTTGCCGAGTGCCAGATCCTCGAAAGGGATCTGGTTGAGATTGGCTTCCGGCAGACCCAAGCGGGTATTTTTCGAACCGAGATAGCCGACCTCCAAGCTCAGATCCTGACCAAAGGTTCTCTGCACGGTGAAGTTCCACTGCTGCGAATAGCCCGAACCATTGTCCCTTTGACTTGCGAAAACTCCCTGTCCCAATCCGGAGTTCGGGTTCGGAGGGGACACCTGCACGCTTGGACCGTTCGCCAGTACAAATGCGGCATTGATATTGTCTTGGGACTGCTGTCCCACGGTCTGCACAAACGGAAATTGGGGAAGGGTAAATGGCGTAGTAATACCGGTTTGCTCGAACCAGATCATTCCATAGCCTGAACGTACGACCGTCTTGTCATCGGCGCGAAAGGCCAGACCTACGCGCGGTCCGAAATCGCAGCACTCCAGGTCGCGAGCCGTATGCGGGAAATCAAGCACCTGGGTATTCAGGTTGAAGACGGCACCCTGATTATCTACTTCGTGGGAAGGAAAATTCAGGGTGTAGCGCGTTCCAAGATTCACAGTGAGCCGGTTCGAGAGTTTCCAATCATCTCCGGCAAAAAACTCAGCGATGTTCGCGCGTTCCCGTAATTCCTGTCGTTGAATGTCAATCGTAAATGCGTTTACCTGTCCCAAAAGGAGCGAGGCGACGGCGTTTCCGCTGTTCGCGACCCCCGACTTATTTGTGCCGGTGGTATTAAACGTGTACGCTCCCGCGGGATTTGGCGGTTGCAGAACGTCGAGCACCTCTCGCCTTACGTCGGTGCCGAACTTAAATGTGTGCTTGCCGCGAACCAGGGACAGTGTGTCCATGTATTCAGTAACGCTCGTTTGGAATTGCGAGTTGGCACCCGCCGGTGGGCCAATCTGCTGATATCCACTCACGTTAAAGGTTGGAAGGGCAGATGAAAATGAATTTGCAGGAATACCTGGAATGACTAGCCCCTCGTTCAGAGGCCCGACACCCGTGGATTCTCGCCGCGTGTAGCCAAAGCGTGCCTGGTTCAGTAACGTTGGCGAAAGTGTCCAATCGTGTTCTGCCACTCCCTGATATCCTCGCGTCGCTGTTTCGCTGATTACTCCCGAAGTGATGGCGCCACTTCCATCCGGCAGTGGCGTTACCGGCGTATCGTCGTCACGCAGATATGAAAAACGGCCAAACACGCGCTGAGCGGTTCCGAAATAGCGGTCCAGGCGCGTATCGAATTGGTCCTGGTCATCCGGTTCGACACTCGTGCGAATGTAGTTGTTCGCTGTCCCAGGCCGGTTCGGTTCCGGATAACGACCCATCACCTGCGCGGCGATCGGATCAAATTCGCTGCTCGGGATAGTATTACCGGGGAACGGCAGCCTGGCAGGTGTCGAGGGATCATAGATTGCATTCGAAAATACGCCGGATCGTTGTTTGAGTGCTGGCACGGTGCTGATCCTGGGTATGCCCGTGCGGAGCCGCGTCCCTTGCCAATCCACAAAGAAAAATGTTTTGTTTTTTTGAATAGGGCCGCCAAGAGTCAAGCCATATTGATTGCGACGGAACTCTGGCTTTGACCCTGCAGCGGCGAAATAATTTGTTCCGTTGAGGGCGTCATTCCGAAAGAACTCGAAGAGCGTGCCGTGGAAATTATTGCTGCCTGATTTGGTGTTGACAATGATCGCACCACCATTCGAACGTCCGTACTCCGGGGAGTAGGAATTGATATTGACGCGGAACTCCTCCATGGCGTCGATGATGGGATAAAACACAACTTGACCGGGCTCGGGCTGCAGAGCACTGACGCCGTCATAAATATATTCGTTTGTCCGTGGCCGGCTCCCATTGATACGTGGCAGCAATGACCCTCCTCCTGGAAGCGCCACGCCGGGAGAAAGTGCGACCAACGGTATGAAATTCCTCCCGTCCAGCGGAAGCGCAACAACCTTGGTCTCATCGACGCTAAAATTTACCGAGCCTGTGGCGGTTTGAAGCAGGGGCGCCTGCTCACTCACCTCTACTGACTGGGTCGAGGCTCCGATCTCAAGGTGAACATCCAACGAGATTTGATCTGCAATCCGTAAGGTGATGTCTGACTGCCGATAGGTCCTGAAACCCGGATGCTCAACGGTGAGTACATACTCTCCAATCGGAAGCCCCAACAAGTGATATTCGCCGTGCTCCCCTGAAGTCGTGCGAAAGGTTGCATTCGTTGCCTGTTCTTGCAATTGGATACTACTGTCGGTGACAGGCAGCATCGATGGGTCCAGAATGGTCCCTGACAGTTCTGCTTTGCCGCTTTGAGCGGCGCACGGCAGGACCATAGAGCACAAAGCCAAGAAGAAGGCGAGTGAATTGCGAAATTGCTGGTTACGAAAAGCCTCCCTTGTCGAGGCCAGACTTGCATTACGTATGTTGACCAAACTGAAAATCAATTTCTCGTGCCTAAATAAGGACTTCGCCAGTGTGGGTGGTGTCATATCCGGCTATACACTGCAGTTTTCTCCGCAAAGTAGAACGGTTTAGTACATCGAGAAGCGCCTTGGCGGCGGGTAGGTCAAGCGACGCCCGGGTAAATGAAAGATCGAACCGCTCCACAGCTAAAGGAATAAAGTCCAGCCCGAAGCAACGAGAAGCGGAGCGAGACGCTATGCAGCAATCGGCACTTCCCGCCGCGACTGCGTAGGCGGCAGCAAGGTGGCCTTGCACTATGGAGTTGTACCCTCTAATCCGCTTAGATGAGATACCAAACTGGTGCAGGCCACTGTCCAGCAAGTCTCTGCTGCCGGATCCTGTTTCGCGATTGATAAAGGTCACATTTTTGCCAGTGAGATCTGCAATGGATCGGATGTTTTTCGGATTGCCGTGCGTCATAACCAAGCCTTGCTCCCAGACTGCGAAGGTCACGACACGGACTGAAGCTTCGGGAAGAAGACGCCGAATGATCGGGATGTTGTAATCGCCGGTCGCCCGGTCCAGAAGATGCGAACCTGCCCCGTGCACGCGTCCTAGCTTCAGCCATTGCAGGGCACGCCGGCTCGAGCACGGAACGCTGATAATTTCAATTCCCGAGGCGTGTAGCGCCTCGTGAAGCAGTGATAGGGCCGGGTCACATCCGGCAACTAACAGCCGGTTGCCGCCGTCGGGCAAACCAGCCGGGGACTTGATTGAAACTTTGGATCTCGTCCGGGATTCGACAATGCCGTCGGCCGGAGGAAGATAAGCAGGCAGGAAGGACATGGGAATAGCCACGACCCGCTCGTTAACACGGCACACCCTTACAAGTTGCCCTTCGGTTAGCTGGTCGCCCGGCAGCAATCCGGCGGTAATTGGTTCGGCTGGCTGTTCTTCTGCGATGGAGAAAAGTTCTTCCACGTTGACATCGAGAACACGGGACAGTTGCAACGAAACCGTCGTATTGGGGACAAAACTTCCATCCTCGATGGCGTAGATCGTTTGCCGGCTGACTCCGATACGACGAGCCAGCTCGGCGGCGGAAAACCCCCTAGCCTTTCTGATTTCCTGCAAGCGGGTGCGGACGACCATTCAGTCTCTCTAAGGGATCCGTTGAGAGCGCGGCGGTTCCACCGGAAAGGAACTCGCTTCACTGCCATTCATAAACGACAGTGTATAGTATATGGAACAGCGCACCCGGTAGTTAGGAGCCGTCACGTGACACCAGAGACTCAAAGCTACTCAGAAAACGACTCCGACATTCCCCTTGCAATTGTTCTGGATGGCGTTTCAGAGAAGTGGCAATGCAACATCGTCGAAATCCTCGGACGTCGGACAGTTGACGCAGTGACGGTCGACGGCTACGGCACGATACATGCGCCGGCCATCATCTTGGGCCAACGACAAGCCCGTCACCTTGCCACGCAAATCACAGAAATCCTCGGGCCGGAAAATAAGAGTCACGTTCGGGAACACACGACGCTAGAGAACGCCAAGCGCGAGGGCACTTGATCGGGTTCGACGTTCTGGTTCGAACTTGTAACCGAAGGGCAGTTCCTGTCGAATCGCCTTCAGTACAAACTCCATTGAACAATACAGAGCTGAACTAAGAATCGTATTGAAGCACAAACGAAAAACTCCAAGCAGACGAGAACTTCTGATCCAGGGAGGTCCGTTTGGTTTGGGAGTTATGCTCGGCGGAGTTCCCGAAGAACTACACGCGGCTCAGGCAGCCACGGTCGATATTGCTTACGCCGGTTCCATGGGATCGGTGATGGAGGGACCCGTTAAGAGCGCAGTTGCCCGAACCCTGAGACTCGACATGCACGGGCGTGCTCAAGGAGCGAGCGCACTGGCGCAACTGATTGTGGCTGGGAGCATCCTTCCGGATGTATTCATCCCCATCACCCAGGGCCCGATGCTGACCGTTCTCCGTCGCGGCAAAGCCAAAGTAGCGGAACCGTTTGCTCAGACGGAAATGGTAATTGCTTACAGCCCAAGGAGCCATTTTGCGCCCAAATTTGAGGAAGCGTCCCGTGGAAAGCGGCATTGGTGGGAAATTCTTCAGGAACCCGGCCTGCGCTTCGGCCGAACCGATCCGGCTACCGATCCGCAAGGGCGCAACATCATCTTCACCCTAATGCTGGCGGCGAAACTCTACAAGCAGCCAAACTTGGTGAAAAAAATTCTTGGCCCGACGATAAACAAGGAACAAATATTTACGGAGCCAACCATTCAGGTGCGGTTGCAAAGCGGCGAACTCGATGCGGCTTCGGCTTATGAAATCCAGCCCGAGCCGTTTCACTTGCCTTACATCACTCTGCCGGGTGAAATCAATCTAAGCGGCCAGACCGTGCATGCCGACCACCCTGAAGTCAGCCTATCCGTCGATGGCAAGACATACACCCCGGAACCGTTGATATATTATGCTGCCGTTCTCCTAAGTGCACCGAACCCTGGGGGTGCGGCTGCGTTCACGCGGTGGCTCAAAAGCGAGGAGGGGCAAGGTATATTTCGCCGATATCATTACGGCCGACCAGCGAACCCCTCTGCGCTTTACGCATGAAATCGTATAACAGTTGGATCGCAACGGTCGGAGCGACTCTATTTGCTCTCGCCCTTCTGTATCCCTTTACGGCGCTATTCGCTCACGTTGGTCCCTGGAACTGGGGTACGAGTGTTCGCGGTCCGGCGTTGGCTTCAGTGCGGGTTTCCCTCTTGCTCACCGGTTACGCGATGGTCATCATTGTAGGCGTCGGGACACCCGTTGCGGCGTACATTGTGCGTTGCGGTGCGCGAGAACGGCTCATTTGGCAAAGTGTGCTCCTGATTCCGATTCTGTTGCCTCCGCTTGCGCTCGGGATACTCTTTTCTCTGGCGTTTGGTCCTTATGGAGCCATGAGCGCGTGGCTGCTACGTTTCGGTATCGTGATGACGAATAGTGCCACAGCCTTTGTGGTTACGCAGGTCTATGTAGGAATGGGCTATTACGTACTTGCAGCCGTGGCTGCTTTTAATGCGGTTCCGCGAACGTTGCAACAGCAAGCTGCGCTGCTCGGCCTTTCGCCTCGAAGAGTATTTCTGCGAGTGACTTTGCCACTCTCTCGCTTTGGGTTGGCCGTTGCGATCAGCATCGCCTGGGTAAGAACCATCGGGGAATTCGGAGCGGTAGTGGTGACAGCGTACTATCCATCCGGAATGCCCGTTCAACTTTGGGTTAACTTGCAAAGCTTTGGGTTGCCCTCTGTTATGCCATTGCTTCTGGTGTTTGTTGCCGTTGCACTTCCTTTTCCTTGGTTAGTTCACGTGCTGGCCCAGCGGCGGAGCCATGCTTAGAGCACAAATCTCCAAGAGGCGTCGCGATCTCAACATCAGTGTCTCAGTGGAAGTGGAAATGGGGAGCTCTTTGGGATTGTTTGGGGCATCAGGCGCGGGTAAGAGTACAGTCCTCGCCTGCATTGCAGGAGTAGAGGAACCGCAAGAAGGTTATGTAAGATTCGGCAACGTCCGGTTCTTTCCTCCATCTCTCCCGTTGCACAAGAGACAGGTTGGGTATCTTACCCAGGAACCAGGACTCTTTCCTCATCTGAGCGTGAGCCAGAACGTGAACTTTGGCCTTTCAAATGGACTTGATGCGTACTCAGATCACACCCGCTGGATAGAAACGCTCCGCGACCGTCTGCAACTTGGACCGCTTTGGCATGCGCCGGCTTCGTTGATTTCAGGAGGTCAGGCCCGACGGGTTGCCTTGGCTCGAATGTTGGCCCGGAGGCCACCCCTTGTACTTTTAGACGAGCCGTTCACGGGCTTAGATCGTCAATTGGTTCGTGAATTAGTTGAAGATCTCGCATTTTGGAGTCAGACGCTGGGCTTCACGATGATAGCCGTCGATCACCAGGCTGAGGTTCTCCGGCGCCTCTGTCCTCGACAGGTAGCTGCCATTGAAGACGGACATATCGTCCAGTACGGTGAATGGGATGAACTCTATCGCGCTCCCGCAACGCCCCTGCTGCACTCACTTTTGGCCCCTCTTTAGAAGGTCGGAGAAGCTACCCCACTTCATAGCGGTCGCCGCGCTGGGGACAAATCACGTCTATGTGATACCGCTTCTCGATCTCGTCCTTCAATGTCTCCTGTGCGGCTGGCTCACCGTGTACCAGAAACACCTTCTTCAGCGTTGGCGTCGCAGGTTCCATCCATTCGATAAGTTCTCTCTGATCCGCGTGCCCGCTTAACTCGCCGATGGAGTCCACTTCGGCCCGTAGGCGCATCGGTTCGCCAAAAACCTTCACTTCCGGCTGCTTTTCAACGATCGCGCGCCCCAGTGTATTTTGTGCCTGAAATCCGGTAATCAACACAAGATTCCTGGGGTCTTCCACGCTGTTCTTCAAGTGATGCAAGACTCTTCCGGCCTCGCACATTCCGGAAGCCGAGATCACGATAAATGGCATCCGCAGGCCGTTCAGAGCCTTGCTTTCCTCTACGGTTCTGATGTATCGAAGCCTCCGCCAGCCGAATGGATCTTGGTAGTGCGTTGCAAACTCGCGCGCTTCGTCATCCCACTCCTCTTCGTGATTGCGGAACACGTCCGTCACGTTTACAGCGAGCGGGCTATCCACAAAGATAGGAATATCTGGAATCGCCTTTGCCTCGATAAGCTCGTGCAGCAGCATCACAACCTGCTGTGTCCGTCCCACGGCAAAGGCGGGCATAACGATATGTCCGCCGCGGCGAACCGTTCGATTCACCAAGTTCGCGAGCTTATTCTTCACCGGACCCACCGGCTGGTGCAGGCGGTTTCCATAAGTGCTCTCCATGATGAGATACTCCGCGGGCGGAGGAGGCTCCGGATCGTGAATGATCGGCAGTTGTCTGCGGCCGACATCGCCGGAAAAAAGCACCCGGGTTTGCTGCCCGTTCTCGCGCGCCTGCAGCAAAATGTACGTCGATCCCAACATGTGCCCGGCGTCGTAGGCTGTGGCGATAAACCCGGCGTCCACCGTAGAACCCGCCAGCAACTGGGGTTCATGCCGTTTGACGGCTCTGAAGAGTCCCGTCACCTGCTCGGCATCCTCCTGCGTGTAGAGGGGATCTACACCCAAAGCCTCTTCCGCCAGTCCGATCGAACGTCGACGGTGCGCTCGTCTATTGACGAACTCGGCATCGGACTCCTGAATGTGCGCGCTGTCCTTCAGCATCTGAACGCACAAGTCAATCGAGGCAGGTGTCGTATAGATTGGCCCGCGGTATCCCTGCTTCACCAGCAGTGGCAGGTTGCCGCTATGGTCGATGTGCGCGTGCGAGAGGACGATCGCACTGATTTGAGAGGGAGGCAATGCCGGATGCGAGTTGATTTCGCGAGCCTCTCGCCTGTGTCCTTGAAACAAGCCGCAATCGAGTAGGATGTGCCGTCCTCCACATTCCAGATGATGGGAAGAACCTGTGACCGTCTGTGCCGCACCCCAGAAATGCAATCGAATCGACAACTATCCGCCCCCAGGCCTCCACTATCCTAACTAACGCGTCGTGTTCCCGCCGGGACCACGCACAGGTGGGCACGGTTTTCGGTCACGGCCAAAATCTGAAATCTTTTCAAGTATTTACGGAAAATTGTTTGGCGCGCCATCGTATACTGGTTTCAGAAGCCCGCCAAGGCTTCGAATTCTCTAAAACGCCGGATCGCCGCAGCGCGACTCCGGCGTTTTCGCTTTAAGGAGCTCCCTCCATGTCCTCAGCCGCCCAAATTGCCGCGAACCAGAAGAATGCCCAACTCTCGA
>DATBHS010000118.1:0-58555 GCA_036557345.1 Bryobacteraceae bacterium | reverse complement strand
TCCGAGTTCTTCCCGCACATCCGGCGGCAGCAGCCAAACCTGATTCGGCGAATAGGTGACGTATCGGCTCACCCTTTCCTAACGTTTCTTTCCACCCCAACGTTACCCGTTTTCACACAAACTCTCTCGGTCGCGGCTCTGTCGAAACACGTGAACCGGATTCTGAGCCGCGCGCAAGCAAGCGGGGCGTTCAAACGCCGCGCTTGTCGCCCCAAAGATCGATGTGGAGACGCGGGCTGTAGCGGTATCCGGTGCTCTTACAAATCTCCGCCAGCCAGCGGCCGCGATCCTGAATCACTGCTGGCCGGGTTCCTTCGGGCATGAGCATAATGCGCGAGGAGGGAACTTGAAGATCGCTCTGGATCGCCTCGATTTCCGCCAGATCGCCGGGTTGCGCAACGACGAACTTCAGCTGATACCGATACCCGGCCATCAGGCGGCGCAAAACCTCAGGCTGATAACGCAGGCGATCGTGTTGCGAAGCCCAGCGGCTTTTCTCGCGGTCCCAAGGAGTAGAGTTCGCGAGCTTCGGGCTGATGCTCATCAAGTCGCACGCGACCGGCGCGTAAATGGTTCCGGCGGTTTCGATCGTGATATGCTGGCCAGCCTCGCGCAGATTTGCCGTCAACTGAACAATCTCGGGGGCAATCATGGGCTCGCCGCCCGTTACGACCACGTGGCTGGCGCGAAATGCGCCTATACTTTCGACAATCTCGTCAAGAGAGAGATTTTGGCCCTCGGGTTGCCATGAGGTATACGGTGTATCGCACCATGTGCATCGCAGATTGCAGCCGGAAGTGCGGACAAACACCGAAGGCACTCCCACCAGCATGCCTTCGCCCTGAATCGAATAAAAGATCTCGGCGATTTTCACAGATGCGCCGCCGACAGCGGGGCGGTTAGCGGATCGGGAATGCCGGCTTCCTGGAAGCCTTTTTGGCGCAGGAGGCACGAGTCGCAGCTACTGCACGGCCGCCCGTCCGGATCGGGATCATAGCAGCTATGCGTCAGGCCGAGGTCGACGCGGAGCGCGACCGCCCGGCGAATGATATCCGCCTTGGTCATGGCGATCAACGGAGTATGAATTTTAAGCCGTGCGCCTTCTACGCCTGCCCGCGTTGCCAGCTGCGCCATATTCTCGAAGGCCTGAATAAATTCCGGGCGGCAATCGGGATAGCCCGAGTAATCGATTGCGTTAACCCCGATAAAAAAGTCGCTGGCCCGAACCACTTCCGCGTACGCCAGAGCGAAGGAGAGAAAGATCGTGTTCCGTGCCGGGACGTACGTGACAGGAATGCTGGCCGCTATTTCCGATTCGGCGCGGTGCTTCGGAACATCGATATCGGCGGTCAGGGCCGAGCCGCCAAAGGCGCGCAAATCAAGAGTAACTGTCCTATGTTCTTTGGCGCCCAAGTGTCCGGCGATTCGCGCCGCAGCCCTCAGTTCGATTGCGTGCCTCTGCCCATAGTCGAAGGACAGGCAATAGCATTCGAAGCCCTGCTGGCGCGCAATTGCGAGGCAGGTGGTCGAATCGAGGCCACCGCTGAGCAGACATACGGCGCGATTCGGTTCCGCACTCATGCTGTACCTTCCTCGGTCGATGTCACGACGGCTCCGATACGTCCCTGATGCAGTCGAATTCTGATTCGTTCATCCACGATTGTATCGGCGGACGAGCGCACAATCCGGCCGTCCGGAGTCTGGACAATGGCATATCCGCGGCCAAGCACTGTGAGCGGACTGAGCTGCGTGAGGTGAACGTCCAGGGATTCGAAACGTCGCCGTTCCTCCCATAGCCGCATCTGTGTTGCCTTCTGCATGCGCTGATGAAGAGTCTCTTCTCGCTGTCGGTCCCGGGCGAGCCGCAGCCGCAAATCGCATGCGTGCAAGCGCTGGGCAAGTCCGGCCATCCGCCGCGCATGGACCTCCAGAAGATCTCGCTGCAGATGGCGAAGCTGAAACTCGAGGTCATCGAGTCCTTGAGCACGTTTCGATAGAGCGCGATGCATAAGTGCAGTGGTTCGCTCGGTTCCGCGGTCGCGAAGATCGCGCGAGGCAAGCAGAAGGCGATAGCGCATCGCCTGCAACGCTTTGGCCCGGCAGCCGGCGATCTGTTCGAGCAGACTGTCACGCGTGCAGACGACCATCTCGGCTGCGGCGGAGGGTGTCGGGGCGCGGCAATCGGCAACGAAATCCGCGATGGTGAAGTCCGTCTCGTGCCCGACGGCAGAAATCACCGGAACCTCCGATGCCGCGATCGCTCGTGCAACCGCTTCTTCATTGAAAGTCCACAGATCTTCCAGGGAGCCGCCACCACGGGCCAGAATCACGACATCTGCCCAGGTGTTTTCGCTGAAGAATTTGAGGCCCGCGCAGACTTGTTCGACCGAGCCGTCGCCCTGTACCTGAGCCGGGTACAGGCGCAGATGAATGCCTTCAAAGCGACGCTCGAGAACATGCAGGATGTCGTGTATGACCGCGCCCGCCGGCGATGTCACGATGCCTAAACGTCGCGGCAGCTTTGGCAGTGCCCGCTTCCGCGCGGCGTCGAAGAGGCCCTCGGCGAGAAGCTTTTTCTTGAGTTGCTCGAAGGCGAGCTGGAGCGCGCCGGCGCCTTGCGGTTCCAGGAGCTCGACAATGAGCTGATACTCGCCTCTCGCTTCATAGACTTCCAGGCTTCCGCGCGCGATGACAAAGAGGCCGTCCCGGGGCTTGAATCTCGCGAATCTCGCGTTGCCCTTGAACAGAGCGCACTTGATCTGGCTATGCTCGTCCTTCAGAGAGAAGTAGGTGTGCCCGCTTGCGGCCGCCCGGCAGCCGGAGATTTCTCCTGCCACCCAGATATTCCGGAATTCGCTCTCAAACACGGAGTGCACGGCGGCATTCAGGTCGCTCACACTGAATATGCGCCGCTCCGGAACAAGCGACAGCGTCATCTGGCCGGATTCGGTGTTGGATCTCCCAGGCATCTAGTTTCAGTTTCAGCCATATCCATGTTGGATACTGCGGAGCAGTGCGCTATTCTAACGGATTCCTGGAATTCCCGGCGCCTCCGTTGGCGGCAGCCTTTACATTCCTGCTCGAAAATGCAACCGGGAGAACTATGAACGCACGAGAAGCTCTGGAATACGCAAAGAAGAACGAGGCGAGGCAAGTCGATCTGCGCTTTACAGATCTCCCCGGCCTGAGCCAGCACATCTCATACCCGATCGGGATGCTGGATGAAGAGTCGTTTGAAGACGGGTTCGGTATCGATGGATCGAGTATCCGCGGCTGGGCCGCCATCAACGAGAGCGATATGCTCATCATTCCCGATCCTTCGACTGCCTTCATGGACCCATTCGCCGAAACGCGAACCATGGTCATGACCGGCGACATCATTGACCCGATCACGCGGCAGCACTATGACCGGGATCCTCGCTGGATTGCCACGAAGGCGGAGGTGTTTTTGAAAAGCGGCGGCCATGCCGATACCGCCTACTTCGGCGCGGAAGCCGAATTTTTTATCTTCGACAATATCCGTTTCGATCAAGACCAGCACAGCGGGTTCTATTTCATCGATGCTGAAGAGGGCCGTTGGAATTCGAGCCGCGAGCACAACAACCTCGGTTACCGGCCGCGGTATAAGGAAGGCTATTTTCCCGTTCCGCCGACAGACCATTACCAGGACCTGCGCAGTGAAATGGTCGCGACTATGCTCGACTGCGGGCTGACGGTCGAATGCCATCACCATGAAGTAGCGACCGGCGGGCAGTGCGAAATCGATCAGCGCTTCGACACGCTGGTCAAATCGGCCGACAACATGATGTTATACAAGTACATCGTCCGGAATGTGGCGTACCAATACGGCAAGTCGGTGACCTTTATGCCGAAGCCGCTGTTTGGAGATAACGGCAACGGTATGCATACCCACCAAAGTCTGTGGGGCCAGGGAACGCCGTTGTTTGCGGGCGACAACTATGCCGGCCTTAGTCAGTTGGCTCTTTGGTACATCGGGGGCCTGCTGCGGCATGCGCGCGCACTTTCGGCCATCATTGCGCCCACAACCAACAGCTACAAGCGGCTGGTCCCGGGCTATGAAGCGCCGGTGAACCTGGCGTATTCCCGCCGGAACCGGTCGGCTGCGGTTCGAATTCCGATGTACTCGGGCAGTCCGAAAGCGAAGCGTGTCGAGTTCCGGCCACCCGATCCAGCTTCGAATCCATATCTTGCATTTGCCGCGATGCTCATGGCAGGTCTCGATGGAATCGGGAATAAGATCGACCCCGGAGAACCGCTCGACAAGGACATTTACGACCTTTCACCCGAAGAGATGAAAGAGGTCCCTTCGATGCCCGCCTCCCTTGATGAGGCATTGACGTGCCTAGAGGAGGACCACGCCTTCTTGACCAGGGGAGACGTATTTTCCGAGGAGTTGATTGAGACGTTCATTTCGTATAAGCGGACTGCGGAGGCCGAGGCGGTCCGGCTGCGGCCTCATCCGTACGAATTTGCACTTTACTACGACATCTGAACGCTTGTAGGAAGCCTAGTCGTGCCTGCACCGTGCCGGTACACCGCACTCCGTCCCGCTATGGTGTCGGCCGGTAGGTGCCGAGTACTTTGGCGAAATGGGTTATCTCGCGGAGATTGTTGAGGGCATTCTCAACTGGTCTGTCGTCTGCCCGGCCGATCAGATCGACGTAGAACAGGTATTCCCAGGGCTTGCCGCGCAGCGGCCGGGACTCGATCTTTGAGAGATTCAAGTCGCGGAGCGCGAAGCATGCCATAGCCCGAAAAAGCGCCCCGGGAGCATTCTCGGTTGAAAATGCGACAGAAGTCTTCCAGCCGCCGGTGCCGGTTTTAACCCGTTTGGGCTGTTTCGCCAGCAGAAAAAATCGCGTAAAGTTCTGGCGGTCGTCCTCAATGTTACGCTTCAGGATCCTGCCTTCGTAGATCTTCGCGGCCGCTTCGGAGGCAATGGCTGCGGCCTCCGGTTCGTTCCTTTCCCGGAGCATTTTGACGCTACCGGCGGTATCGTAAAACGATAGCGGCTCAATTTTTGGATATTTTCTAAAAAATTCGCGGCATTGATTTAATGCGACGGGGTGGGAAAAGGCTTTCCGGACAGCTTGAAACCGGACACCCGGCATGGCTATTAAGTTATGGGCAATACGGACATTAGTCTCGCCACAGATAGGGAAGGCGTATTCCAGTAAATGGTCGTAATTCTCGTGTACACTCCCGTGTAATGTGTTTTCGATAGGAACAACGGCGAAATTAGCTTTTCCGGATTTAACCGCTTCGAAGACATCGCGAAAGGCAGGGCAGGGAAGATCGCGGATGCTACTTCCTAAGAATTTTGTGGCTGCCGAATAGCTGAATGCTCCGCGTTCGCCTTGAAATGCGACAGAATAGGAAGTGATGTGAGCCATTTGCCTCCTTGGTGCAAGGGCCAAGCAGACTTGCGGGGCTGCCACACGAGTCCGCTGTGATTTCAATAGTTTCCAGTTATAATGAATTTATCTTACCGGCTTCGTCCGCTTCTTCGACGACAGTTCAGTTGAAGCCAATGATAGTATCTTAATCGCATCTGTTCTGGGAACGGAACAAGCGTCTAACCGCGGGCACCCTGGCCAGGTTGCATAACCGCTTCCGGCTACGAGAATTCAGAAAAATGCAAGAAGCGGGTCGAAAATTGCGACGCGCACGCGAACGGCTGCGCCTTAAATACCGGGACGTCGAAGAAGCAAGCCAGCGAATTGCGAAGGCGCGAGGAAGCGCAGAATTCTCCGTGGGCCTGAGCCGGCTAGCGGATATTGAGAACAAAGGTACGGTGCCCTCCATTTACCGCCTCTATTCGCTGTGCGCGATTTACGGGCTTGACCTTAGTACTGCACTGAACTGGTACGGAATCGATCTGGCGTACTTGCCGATCGACAGCGCCAAAATCTCCCTTCCACAAACTAAGCCGGTCGAGTTTCACATTCCTGAGCGTACCTGGGTCGATTTTCCGAGCGAGTTTGATTTAACTCTGGATCTCCGGCATACCTCCTATTTGAGCCGTCATATAGAACGTTGGGGCAAACTTCCACTCGTGCTGCTCAGCTCCACCGATCTGCGAAACCACCGCTATGGGTTCATCGGGACAGATGACTGGTCCATGCACCCGCTGATTGCGCCTGGGTCGTTTGTGCAGATCGATGAAGCGAAGCGGCGGATCGTGAATAATGGGTGGGTACATGAATTTGAGCGCCCGATCTATTTTCTGGAAGACAGGACCGGTTTCAAATGCCGTTGGTGCAGCGAACGAAGCGGTTTCCTTATCACGCAGCCCTATTCGACGGCACAAGCGCCGCTGGAAGTTTTCCGCTTCCCGGGCGAGATCGACGTTGTCGGCCAGGTTGTGGGCGTAGCTATGCGGTTAGATCAGGGGAGGCGACGCCATACACGTTCCTGAGCAAGCCCAGGATAGCCTCGAAGTCCGACACATGTTTCTCCCGCTCCGGGCCTTGTATGGAGGCAGGAACAAGGTTCTTATAGGGCGTGAGGCGCAGCCAAGCATCAATTAATTCTGTCCTATCGACCTGATCTATTCCGGATATGTATAAGTCAATATCTGCTTTTTTTCGCTCCAGGGTATAACTAACCCATTCACGAAATATCGCCTCGTGGATGCGTTTCAAAGCACGGCTGGCGATCAGAATTCCGGAATAGGCCTGATGGCTTCCGTAATGTTCATAACGCCCGGTATCGGGATTCCGAAGTCCTGCCAGATAGACTAGTCGGCCGTAGGAGCTCTCGATCTGCGCCAAGTCCCTTACCCAGAGAGTCTCTGTCGCGCCGTGCTCACCAATGCCCGTTTTTGCCCGCAGCATTTATGTCGTAAATTCAATGATACACGGATATTAGGCGTGCACAAGGTTGACCAGTACCGGGAGAACTATAACCGTTCCGATACTGGAAAACGTGGTAATTACCCTAAGTTCACGGTTTCCTCACCGCTATCGTACGGATAGAACTGTGTGAGAAACCTCCAGTCTAGACAATCTAATTGATCTTATGAAACAAAAAATACTCGCGTCATTTCTAGCTATTGCTTTTGCAGGCAGTTTGTCTGCCAAAGCAGGGGATTGGTCCCTTTCCCAGCCACACGCAGTTGGGATGGCCGCCTTTCCGCCGCTGCCGAGGCCGGGTAACCCGTATCCGCCCATGCTGGCCGCCTTTCCGCCGCTGCCGAGGCCGGGTAACCCGTATCCGCCCATGTTGGCTGCCTTTCCGCCGCTGCCGAGGCCGGGTAACCCGTATCCGCCCATGCTGGCCGCCTTTCCGCCGCTGCCGAGGCCGGGTAACCCGTATCCGCCCATGCTGGCCGCCTTTCCGCCGCTGCCGAGGCCGGGTAACCCGTATCCGCCCATGGGCTAAGCTCGGGGCCGGGGCGGTCTCTGCTTCCGCTCCATCTACCTGACGTGTCTTTTCAGGGAACCGTCTCGGCCAGTTCGCCGGCCTTTTTTGAGCCCGAGTTGATCGTATGACCCTTTTGCTCTACCATCCAAAAAAAGAAGTCATGAGCAAACCATGAGTTGGACCCGCGCAGCAGAAGGACTCAGCTACATCCTAAGTGTCTGTTTGATCCTTCGTTTGCTGATTCTTCGGCTCCACAGCGTTTATCGGGTCTTCTGTCTTTTTCTTCTATCTGAGGTTCTTTCCTCGTCGATCGCGTTCTATGAGCTTTTCGCTCACAATGCACGTCTCGATTACCGGTTGACCTGGATGGCCATGCGGCTGGTGGCCTGGGTTCTCATGCTGTGGATGGTGTATGCCTTCATCAGCGCGGTTTTGCAATCGGTGCCGGGAATTCTCAAGTTTTCTCGAAAGTTGTTGAACTACATCTTCCCGATTGCCATCGTGCTCGCAGCCCTCAGCTTCAAGCCGGAGTACACGGCTTCAGGAATATCCGCGATGCCCGATCCAATCGATCATGCCGTGGGTGTTGCCATCGTTCTGGAACGCGTCATTGCAACCGTTGCAGTTCTGGTGTTTGCTGCAGTTATGGCGTTTGTCCTTTGGTTTCCTGTACAAATGCCGAGAAATCTTGCCGTGTTCAGTGTCGGCCTGGTTGTTTATTTCGGGGCTGAGGTGGCCTTATTATTGCTGCGCAGCTACTTCCGTCATGATAGCTTCGATCTGGTCAGCGCCGGTGTCAGCTTCGTTCTCAGCGCTTGCTACATCTACTGGGGTTTCCTCATTCGCCCTGATGGCGAGCGCGTTACGGTCCGGATGGGGCACAGTTGGCAAAAAGACGAACAGGAACGTCTTCTAGGGAAGCTGGATGCGCTGAATGCTGCTCTCATGCATGCAGGCCGGCGGGAAATCAGCTCGCACACGCGCACCTGAGGGCGTCGCGGGCCCCGTTCCGGGAATTAGCGCGTTGGTTTTCGGGGGTTTTTGGGAAAAATCCATCCTTAGTTAAAAAAAAAGGGGCAGGCCTTGAAATAGGTCGGGCATTCCTGTACCGTATATTCTACGGAGACCATCTTGCACTCAGTCTTGGTTCTTATGCCACTCCTGCTTGGAGGCGTGAGCTTGGCATTGATTTTGCCAGTAGTACTTAAATTGTGCAAGAAGTGTGCGATCGAGGACATCACGCCCGAGTGGCTGGAAAGCTTTTCGCCTTCCACCTATTACCCAATGCAGGGGCTGCTGGCTGAAGAGGATTTCAAGTTTCTTTGCCGCCAGCCAGGTTTTGATCTGTCCCTTTACCGCAAATTGAGGCGTGACCGGCTGCACATTTTTCAGCAATACTTGAACCGGTTGATTATCGATTTCAACCGGCTGCATACGGCGGCGCGAGCCATTCTTGCGAGTTCGCCCGAAGACTGTTCGGACCTGGTGACACGACTGATCTGGTTGAAGGTTCGGTTTGCCGTCACCGTCTTTCGGGTCGAGGTGAACTACGCATTGTGCACCGTCGGCTTCCGTCCGGTCGCTGCGGGCGCTCTGATTTCGCGGCTTGAGGAAATGAGCACCCAGCTTACGGCCATTGCCTCGGCTCAGATGGCCTGAGTTCTAGTTCGCGTTGAAGTGCCTATAGAGATTCGCCAAGTTGGTTAGTGATCTGGATTGCGTTCCTACCACCTTACGCCTTGACACTGAGCCGTGAGCGTGAGCGAGCTCAACCGCCCTCACCCAACAATGAGGTGGCTTACACTTCCGGCTCGGTTTCGGTTATAAGAGATCGAAGATGTCCAACTCCAAGTGCGGGCACGGCCTGTACTGTCGGATTCTCTCAAACTCAAGTGCCTTAATCGGCCAGCGCAAACGAAAAGAGCGAATCGCCGGCTCCGACAACCAGGTACTGCTTGCCATCGAGCATATACGTCTCTGGGCCGTTGCTGACATTTCCGCTGAGACCGGCATGCCAAACGACTTTCCCATTGGCAGGATCGAACGCGATGAGGTGATTCGAGCCATCGCCGGAAAAAAGCAGCTTGCCAGCCGTTGACAGCAGGCCTCCGGCACCGCCTCCGCCCGGGTAGTCGTGCTTCCAAATGGTTTTTCCTGTCTTGTAGTCGATGGCCTGGAGAGCGCGACCAAGTGATCCTGCGCCGCGCTCGGCTGCGCCGTAGCCTTCGGGATGCGGGTCCGTGTCGGTCAGGTAAAACATGCTGAACGAATCCGACGAGTTGACGTAGAACAAGCCGGTTTCGGGATCGAAGCTGGGAGGCGGCCAGTTCGTGGCTCCGCCCGACGGTGGAGAGACGAGGACGCCTGCGACTTGCGGTTCCTTCTCCGGATTCGGAATAGGGCGGCCACTGGAATCGACTCCTTTCGACCAGTTCAGAGTCGGGAGGTACGCTTTCGTTAGGATGTTCTTCCCGTTCGTTCGATCCAGCACGAAAAAGTAGCCGTTGCGATCGGCTTGGGCCAGCAGCTTCCGGGGCTTGCCGTCGATTTCACCATCGAAGAGAACGGGTGTTTGCGCGGAATCCCAGTCATGTGTGTCATGCGGGGACGCCTGGAAATACCAGGCCATTTTCCCGGTATCGACGTTCAGAGCAACGATCGAACAGGTGAATAGGTCATCGCCTTTGCGGCTCTGGCCAGCCATAACCGGATTGGGATTGCCGGTTCCGATGTAATAGAGGTGCAACTCGGGATCGTAGGTGCCCGGGATCCAGGTCATGCCGCCGCCATGGCGCATCGCGTATTCGTCCGGCCAGGTTTCCGCACCCGCGTCGCCTTTCTTGAGAGGCTCACTCCACCATTTCCACTGGATCGCGCCGGTCTCGGGATCATGCGATTCGAGAAACCCGGGAACGTCCAGCGAGTCGCCGCCGGTTCCGACGATGACGTGATTGCCGACCACGATGGGAGCGGGGGTCGAGAAGTATTCCTGCTTCACGTCGGCAATCTCGACGTGCCAGCGCTCTTTTCCGGTCTTGGCGTCGAGAGAAACAAGGTAATTATCCGGTGTTTCAAAAAACAGCCAGTTACCGTACATCCCGACACCACGGTTGCCAATGTGGATGCCGCCTTTCGTGCGCCAGAAATAATGCCACAGCTCGCGTCCCGAGCGCGCATCGATAGCCCACGTGTTGTCGGGCGTGGTGAAATAGAGAACGCCATTCACCATCAGCGGCGTCGATTTGATCGACGCGCCGAATGGATTTCGTTCACCGGCGCCCGGCTGTTCAGCGGGCCCCTCACCGCCTACGATGGACCGGGGCGTCTCTCCCGGTAGGGCGTGGTACACCCAGGCGAGATTCAGCGTTTTGATCGTCGATTGGTTGATCTGAGTGAGCGGGCTGAAGCGGCGTCCCGAATAATCCCCGTTATAGGTAGGCCATGCGTCTGCCGGCGGCTTTAGGAGCAGCGCGGGATCAAGCATCTGAGCATCCAGGGCGCCAGGAAGTATGGCAAGGAAGAGAAACGGCAGGAATTTCATTTCAAAGTAACCAGGTACGCTGTCAGGTTGTGAATATCGAAATCGGTGTACTTCGTGAGCATGTCGATGTGCGCTTGGAGCGAATCATGAATCTCGATTTTCGGAGTCTCGCCGTCTCGAGCAAAGGAATGATAATCGCCGTGTGCGTCCGTAAGGGCAACCGTAAAGTCGTCAATGTGATCGAGCTTCCCGGAAATCATCTCGCCCGAAGGGAGTGAGACGGTTACGGTTCGAGGAGCGGTTTCAGGCGCGGCGCTCCGCGCCCGGTAACGTTCCTCGCGCGGCATGACGATCTTTTGCTGAATGGCAACGGGGTCGTACTTGGCGCCGATATGAGCCAGGTCGCCTGAAACGGAGTGGCATGCGCTGCAGCCGCCGGCTCCGTTGAAGTACGCTTCGCCCGCTTTCGGATCACCCACCAGGATATTCAGGATCTGATAGGTCCCGCGCAAGGCGGCGGCTCGAATCCGGTCGTGCAAAAAAGCGGCGATATCAGAGATCTGCTCCTGAGTCATGCTGAACTTCGGCATGCCCTTATCAGGCCGGCCATTCAATACAACCTGCCCGATCTTCTCGCCATTCTCATCGTCCAGCACGATGATGGAGCGCAACAGGTCGGGGCCCGTTTCGCCGCCCTTGGCGTTTGCGCCATGGCAAAACGCGCAGTTCTGTGAAAAAAACTTGTGACCGTTTTCGAGAACTTCAGGAGGATACTCTTTGTAGTTGCGGCCCCCGCCGTTGAACCTGCGTTGCTGTGCCGGAGGGCGCGCCTGGGCATTCGCGCCTGCGTCCGTGCGTTGCGTTTGAGCAGATATTGGCAGGCATGCGCCAAGAAGAAGAAAAAGAGCAGCCGGAAATAATCGGATGCCGCATATGGAAATTTTCATTTATGGACTAAAACAAAAGTGTATTACGGGCGACAGGAAAGTTTCGCCACCGGCTGCGAACTATAATGCAACTGCTTTGGCTATGCAGCAGGAAAGACATCCGAACGGAAGCAGCCGGCGGGCACTGTTAAAAGGGTTGGCAGGCACGACAGCGGGCGCGGCGCTGCCGGTACTGGGGCAGAATCCGCCGCCGGGGAACCACAGTTCCGCCCCAGTCACAAAGCAAGAGGCCGCAGCCTATCGCTATCAATATTTCGATCCGGACGAAGTGAGAACGCTCGATGCGCTCTGCGAGACAATCATCCCAGCCGACAACCACTCGCCCGGAGCCAAGGCCGCGCGTGTGTCCGAGTACATCGACGTCATCATTGCGGATGCATCGAAGGACATCAAGGATCTCTGGAAACAGGGCATCGCAGTTGCCAATGAGCTGGCAGCGAACAGCTATGGACAGCCCTACGCGGAATGCCCGGCAGCCGGACAATCGGCGGTATTGGCGGAACTGGCCGGGAATGAAGATCCGCACGGGTCATTTGAGGAGCGGTTTTTTCATGCTTTGAAGCGGGCGACGATTGATGGTTACTACACATCCAGGATCGGGATCCATCAAGACTTGCAGTACCAGGGAAATGAAGCGGTACACGATTTCCCGGGTTGCCGGGACGCGAGTGCGCAATGAGGCAAAGCGGGGATAACCCAACCTACGATGTGTGCGTGATCGGGTCCGGCCCTGCTGGCGGCGTGCTCTCGAAGGAACTCGCCGAGGCGGGCGCAAGAGTGGTTCTGGTCGAAGCCGGCCGCCTGCTGACCTACGAAGATTTCCATTTTCACGCGTGGCCGTACGACTTTCCTAAGCGGGAGAAGCCGGCCGCCGGTTATTCCAAGGATGTGATCGACTCGATACGGTATGAAAGCAGCGATGCTGTCACGATCGACCGGATCCGCGCGGTGGGCGGCCGCAGCATTCACTGGAATGCGGGATGCTTCCGGTTTGCCGAATGGGATTTTCGTGAACGCAGCACAGCGGGCATCGAAGAGGACTGGCCGATCAGCTACCCGGAGGTCGCGCCCTACTATTCGTATGTCGAAAAGATGATCGGGGTGTGCGGCTCGCGCGACGGCCTTGCCGTATTACCCGACGGAGAGTTTTTGCCACCGCTCAAGATGCGGTGCTCGGATCTCATCGTCAAGCGCGCCTGCGACAAACTGGGTATTCCCTTTATCGTTACGCGCAAGGCCCTGCTTACGCAGCCCTACGACAACCGGCCGCCGTGTCACTATTGCGGGCACTGCATGGAAGGCTGCGATGTCGGGGCCATCTTCAGCGTGCCGGACTCCATGCTGCCGAAAGCGAAGAAGACGGGGAACTTCACGCTTCTCCAGAACCAGATGGCGCGCGAGATTCTGGTCGACAAGGACGGCCGCGCGCGGGCGGTGTCGGTAATCGATACGCTCACGCGCCAGGAACGGGAGATCTCAGCACATCGCTTCGCAGTCTGTTGCGCGAGTGTGGAATCGGCCCGTCTGCTGCTCAATTCGCGTTCCCCTCAATGTCCGAATGGGCTCGCGAATTCAAGTGATATGGTCGGGCGTTATTTGACTGGCCATGTGGTTGCACAATTTCTTTCCTACTTGGACGAGTTGATAGGGACCAAACCCGTAAACAACGATGGGGCTTTGGATCACACCTACATTCCGCGCTTCAACATGGATCGCAAGGACAAGCCCTACGCGGGAGGTTTCCAATTTCAGAATCAGTTTTACGGGTTCCGCTATCCTTACCAGGCGCAATACCTGAAGGGATTCGGAGCAGAATTCAAAAAGCAGGTGCGCGATCTGCAGCCGGCGCTGTTCCAAACGGGAGTGTTTGGGAAAGTGATCGCTCGGCCTGACAACCGGGTCAGTGTCGATCGGGCCCGGACGGATGCGTACGGCATTCCCATTCCGGTTGTACATTTCCGATTCGGCGAAAACGACCTCGCGCTCTGGAAAGACATGAAGGTGAAAGCACAGGAAATCCTGCACAGCGCAAATGCGCGCATGGTGATGGACACATCCGATGTTCCGAGAGGGTTCGCCAGTCACGAGGTAGGGACCGCACGTATGGGAAACGATCCGAAAACCTCAGTGCTGAACCGGTTCTGCCAGTCGCACGATGTGAAGAACCTGTATGTAGTGGACGGCAGTTGTTTCGTTACGTTCCCGGAAAAGAATCCAACGCTGACGATCATGGCCCTGGCCGTGCGAACGGCGCGTCATATGACAAATGAATCGCGAGGTCTGAGCACCAGCCACTTATGATGGAGCCGTCGAAAAAAGTCCTATTTGCCGGTGCCGTTCTTTTGCTGTCTTCTGCGCTCTGGGCGCTGCGGCGTCCGGGCGATATCGGATTCCGAAAGCACGAGATCGATATCGGAGCGAGTGAAACCTGCGCCCTCGCCGACGTAAACGGGGATGGCAAGCTCGACTTTGTATCCGGCGAGAACTGGTATGAAGCGCCTGATTGGACCCGGCACGAGTTCCGGGAAATCCCGTACTCGAACGGATACATGGATAATTTCAGCGATTTGCCGCTTGATGTCGACGGGGACGGCCGGGTAGACGTTGTAAGCTGCTCCTGGTTTCGCAAGTCGCTGAGCTGGTGGCGGAACTCCGGCCGGAGCGGGCTGTGGGAAGAGCATTCCATTCAGCAGGGTTATTCGATCGAATTCGCGTTTCTGGTTGACCTGGACAACGACGGCAAGGCTCGGGAGATTCTTCCGGAATTCGGAGACCCGAAAGCGCCGCTTGCGTGGTTTGAAGCGAAGCCGGGCAAATTTGTGAAGCACGTTGTCAGCGAAGCCAGTTACGGCCATGGCATCGGCGCCGGCGATGTGAACGGCGATGGCCGTACGGATATCGTCACGCCGAAAGGCTGGTTCGAGGCCCCAAGCGATCCGAGATCCGGCGAATGGACCTGGCATCCGGAGTTCGACCTCGGGGTAACAGGGTTCATTTTCGTGCTTGACATCAACGGTGATGGGCATAACGACCTGATCACGACTGCCGCGCACGATTACGGCATCTTCTGGATGGAACAGACACCCGGCCATCGCTGGACGAAGCACATGATCGACGATACGTGGTCGCAGGCACACGCCATGACGATGATTGATCTCAATGGCGACGGCAAGCGTGATTTCTTGACGGGCAAGCGATACATGGCGCACGATCATGATCCTGGGGCTCGCGAGCCGCTCGGAGTGTACTGGTACGAGTTCTTGAGGGGCGATGACGGCCAGCCGATATGGGTGAAGCACGTTGTGGACTACAGCACGCGCACTGGTGGCGGCATGCAGATCCCGGTAGCCGATCTGGATGGCGACGGCGACCTGGATTTCGTGACGGCGGGAAAGACCGGCTTGTTTCTTTTCGAAAATCTGACCAAGGGCGGAGGAAAACGTGAAATTCGGCGCTAATACATTTATCTGGGCGGACCACTTCGGACGGGACCAGTTTCCCCTGCTCGAAACAATCAAGCGTGCCGGTTTCGATGGAATCGAGATTCCGCTTTTCGCGCCGGACCGGATGCACGATCGTGAGATCCGGCGGACCATTGAACAGCACGGCCTCGAATGCACGGTGTGCTCGGTTATACCGGCCGGACTGCACATTGCCAGTGAGGATAGCGGCATCCGGAGGCGAACCGTGGAACATTTTCGCGCTTGCATTGAGACCACGGCGGAGATGGGCAGCAAGGTCATCGCCGGTCCGCTCTACGCACCGGTCGGATACTTTTCGGGCGGCCGGCGGACGGTGGATGAATGGAAGCGTGCTGTGGAATGCTACCAGCAACTCGGTCCGTCGCTTGAGAAATTCGGCGTGACGCTGGCGATCGAACCGCTAAACCGGTACGAAACCTACTTCCTGAATACCGCCGCAGATGCGGTTCAGCTTTGCCGCGAGATTGGGCATCCCAAGATCGGCATTCTGTTCGATACCTATCATGCCAACATCGAGGAGAAGAATGTTGCGACAGCAATTCATGAGGCTGGGAGTCACCTGCGGCATTTTCATTCCTGTGAAAACGACCGTGGTGTTCCCGGAAGCGGGCATATCGATTGGGCCGGTGTGTTCCGGGCCTTGCGTCAGGCGCAATATGACGGCTGGCTCACCATTGAAAGCTTCGGATTTTCGCTGGGCGCGCTATCAGCGGCTGCTTCGATCTGGCGTGATCTCGCGCCTTCGGCCGAGGACATTGCGGTCGAGGGCGTGCGGTTTCTGAAAGGCATGGCAGATGCGTCTTGAGGTGTGGCGGGCGTTCGCGGGGCGGCTCAGACCTTCCCAGGCGCTCAGCATCACGCGTCGATTTTCAAATACAGCCGGTAATGTTCGTCCCTGATCGCCGCAAACGGCCGAAGCCTGAGCGTTTTCTTGGCAGAAGTTGCCTGCCAGTCTGTTGATCCAGTCGCGGCCTGCGATGCTGCCCTCAGCTCGCGCCTCGCCAGGGAAGAAGGAACCGTGCCCACGCTGAACAGCACCAGCGGTCCGTACACCGGGGCCAAGAGATTCGGATGCTCCGGATCGACGGCCTCAAGGACCACCGGCATATCGAACACAATCTCGATACGATCGCCGTTTTTCCATGTACGGCGCATAGAGAAGAACTTTCCCGGCTCGGGCCCGGACGCCAAGCGCTTTCCGTTCACCGCGACCGCCGTCTTTGCAGCAGCCCACAGTGGAACACGTAGCATCACCGCGAAATCCGCTGGTTTTTCTGCATTGATCTCAATCTCGGTATTCGGCTCATACGGATAATTTGTCCGCTGCACCAACTCGATCCGGTCTGCTCCGCGCTGCCATGTCACCTTCGATGGAACGAAGAGATTGACATAGACGCTCCGCTCGTCGGCGAAGTACGCGCTTATCCCGTAGTCGGCCGTTACCTGTGAGAACGTGCCGGTACAGCAGTGCCACTCATAGGGGTGATACACTTTTGACCCATCGTTGTTGTAGTCCGAGTAGTAGAAACCGTGCCCGTCCTCTTTGATCGGCTTCGCGCCGAGGATAGAGTTATAGAGCGCGCGTTCCATGCTGTCGCCATAGCGGCTGTCGCGCGTGGTGCGAATCAGGTACCGGGTGAGCTTGAAATGCGCATACGATCCGCACGGAGTCTCGAAGCTCGAGTGCGTCTTCCTCAGGCTCTCGCCGATTTCGCCGCTTCCCGGCTTGCGAAACTCCTCGTTTGGCCCCCAGCCCCCTGTGGCAAAGCTCTGCGCGCGAACAAACTCGAATCCGTTCTTCGCCGCGCGCAGATACTTCTCATCACCCAGCACCAGGTAGGCCTGCATCGCACTGCTGAGGCAGTTCACGTGGCTGTAAGCATGTTTGCCCGGCAGCACATTTTCGCCACGCGCCAGGGGATCGTAATACCACGAGTTGGCGAGAAAATGAACTGCAAGCTTGCGATACCGCTGATCCGCGCCACGCTGATACGCAAGAAACGCATTCTCCGGGATCGTATACGGCTCATCCCAACAGAACGATTCATCCGTGTGCGGACGCGCATATTGCTCGGCGCGCGAGATACCGCCCGGCGGCAGATGCGCGGAAACCGAATCAAGCGCCTTGTCCAGCACCTTGAGCGCATTCGGAGCCTGCGCAAACTGGTGCGCGTCGATCAGCCCAATGCAGATCTTGTCGAATGTGTAGGCGGGAAAGCGATGGCCATCCCAGAAGTGCTCCGAGATCGCGGGCGCAAAATTGCGCACCAACCGGTGCACCTTCTCCTGCGTCTGGTTGTCGCCTGTCGCAGCATAGGCGCGGCTCAATCCCGAGAGATATTGCCCGAAGCTATGGCCCGGCGCAAAGCCGTTGTTGCCTGGCTTGCTGATGGCCTCGAGCGGCGCCCAGCTATACCACCCGCCCATCTCTTCGCCCGGCGCAGGTAAACCTGCGCGCTGGCGAAAGGGCTTGAGCAGCCCGTCCTCATCGAGTCCGCGATAGAAGGCGTGGTTTCTGTCGAATTGCTCTCGTACCGGCCCAGCGAGCAGTTCCACCTCGCCGGAACCAAACTGTTTGAGCGGCGCAGCCTTGGCATCCGGGGCGGCAGCAGCCCAGCCTATCCGCGACTCTGCCAATGATGTAGCCGCCAGCCCTGCACCGGTCTTCAGAAATGTTCTGCGTGATTGATTCATGAGAAGGGCTCCGTGGGGATTGTATCGCCGGACGTCGGTCACGGTGCGCTCTCACGCCGTGATTCTTGCGAGCAGGATCGTCTGATCATCCATTTGCGGTCCGTGCGCCGTGGCGGCGCGAAGCATGACATCGGCAATTTCAGAAAGAGGGCGTGACGCGTTCTGCGAGAGCAGCTCCTCAATGCGCTCAGAGCCGAACTCCTCGTCGCGAGCGTCCGCGACTTCAACGATTCCATCGGTAAGCATTACGAAGATGTCGCCGTGTTCGCATTCCGCGGTGGCGGCGTGGTAGTCCGCCGAAGGAATCATCCCGACGGGAAATTGCTCGATGCTCAACCGGTGTGTCGCGCGGGCTTTGTGCCGGTAATGCAGAATCGGCAGGTGCCCAGCGGTCGCATACTCGGCGACTCTTGGCTCCCGAAAGCGCAACCCGGCCACGGTGACGTAGGCGTTCGGTTCTTTCAGGCCTGGCAGTACGCCATGCAGGGAGCGCAGAATGCCATCGAGCGCGTCGCCGCGCAGCAGGGCCATGCGCACGGCCGTCTTCACCATTCCCATGAGGACCCCCGCGGCAATCCCGTGTCCCGAGACATCCGCGACATAGCAGGTGACCCAATCTCCGCATGCCACTGCATCAGCGAGATCTCCTCCCATCTGGCTGCTCGGCATGGACCGCGCTTCCACTTCGAGCCACGCCGTTCGCATGGACAGCGGCGGAACCAGCGTTGCCTGAAGGCGCTCGGCCAGGTCTACCTCGGCCTGATCGCGCAGATGCTTGAAACCTTCGGTCTCGATAAACATGACGAACAGGCTGTAGCCCACGTAAATCAGCCCCATGATCAGGACGGCATCCAGGATGAGGCGTCGCCGGATGGCATCCGGTATGGCGGGCGTTCCGCCCTGGGAAGGAAGGAAAAAGATCAGCAGCGCCGCGCCGGCGGCTACCGCCGGTATCAGAATGGCAAGACGCTTGGGACTGCGCATGGTCACGAGCAGGAATGCCACGGCGCTCAAAGCATCGAAAATAGACCAGACCGCAAGAGAGGAGAGCGGGTCGCTATCGGGATGGAAGAGATCAACAACGAAACCGACCGAGGCGAACGTGAAGAAGATGGCGAGGGATAACTTGACGAGCGAAGAGCGCGGCAGCGATCTCCAGAACCTGCGTTTATCCCTCTTTATTCCATTCAATGCTGTTCCTTCCTGGTTATGCGTTCAGGGTCCTTGGAACGCGGGAATCCCGTATCTACTCTAAACGACAGTGGATGCGTATTTCGCGCGCGAGGTAGTGCGCTAAATGTTGGTTGAGGGGCGTTCTACTCGAACGCCTCTTCTAGACCCTCGATCCAGCGGTTGAACTGGCTTCGAATTTTGGCCAAATCGTCCTTCTTGATTTCATCCCCGTGAACGGCGAAATCCACGCGGAAGTTTCTAGGGATCGAGACTACAAGGGTTTGGGCTAGCAAGGGAGCGCCGAACTTCTGGCCAGTCTTCACGAGGGCTTCCCCGATCCCCGTACCGCGTTCCATTTCCCTCGAAACCATCCTTCCAAGAGTGCGTGATTCTTCGCCTTCTTCCGCCCCGGTCGCACTCGGTGAGTCACTGCCATCATAGCCTGAGTCGGGTAGCTCTGCAAGTAGCAAAGTGTCCTTATATGCCGAGGCAGCAAGAATAGCACCAGCGTCAGAGAACCCCTTTTTCAATATCAAGTAAGACTTAACAGCGTCCTCAGAAGCATCAGCATGGCTATCATGCAATTCCTTGAACAGTTCGGGATGCAGTGCTGCTTCGCGGATCGCGGCGAGTCTATCCTCACTCCCCTCACTGCTGTGGACAACCCGCATTCCAATATCTGAGAGGCGTAGGCCGTCACCGTGTTTTTCGAGTAAGCCATACTGGCGCATTGATCCAATAAGGCTTCTAGCGGGTCCACTGTGACTCTTGTAGCCGAGCGCCTTTGCTAAGACCTCTCCCTGTACTGGGGTTCTTTTTTCTTTCCCCCAAAGAGATCTGGCCGCACGAATGGCGTCAGTCAGACTGACGGCAGGGTACCGAGGACTGCGCTGTTGATCCATGCCAACAGCATAAAGGATATAAGGACAACCGTCAAGGCTAAACTGCGGCCAGTTTGTCCTTTACAGCCTGAGGCTATTAGGCCAATATGATATCGTGGTCATTGAGAACAGACTGCCCACAAAGCAGAAGGCCCAGAGCGCTGAACCCGCTCTGGGCCTTATCTCAATCCGAATGGGGGTGGTCGGCCAATGCCGCCACCACCAAATTAACCACGTAAGTAGAACCCCGGCTTGGGTTGCAGCCCTTGCCGGGGCTGAATCCAACACAGCCGAAGGCGTGCTAGACCCGACAACTCCAGTATCCGGCAATTCGGCTGTGGATCGCAGGGAGATCCACAATGACCTGCCACAACTGCCGTTCCGAATGCCGGAAGTTCGGAAAGCGCGGTAATCGCCAGCGTTACCAGTGCCATCAATGCCGCAAAGTGTTCACGGATGCCCGTGACCAAACGCTTGATGGCATGTACCTGCCGCTAGAGAAGGCCGAATTGGTTCTAAGGCTCTTGCTCGAAGGCAACAATGTATCCAGCGTCGAGCGCATCACCGAAGTTCATCACACGACAATCCTGAAGCTGCTCGTACTGGCAGGCGAACGTTGTGAGCGCATTATGGCGACAAAGATCCGCAACGTTCGTGTACGTGATATCGAATGCGACGAGGCATGGTCCTACATCGGCAAAAAACAAAAACGTGTTCGTCCTGAAGACGATCCAAACCTGGGAGACTGCTACTGTTTCGTCGCCATTGAGCGCCATTCCAAACTCGTTCTCAACATCGCAATTGGCAAGCGCGATCAGGCGACGACCGATGTCTTTATCGAAGGGCTTCGTCATGCGACCAGCGGGGAATTTCAGATCACGACGGACGGGTTCGCTCCGTATCGCCGTTCCATTCCGAACACGCTAAGGATCGCCGCGATTTCGCGCAATTAATCAAGATCTATCGCGCTCCGAGCGAAGGTGAAGCGCGGTATTCTCCTGCGGAAGTCGCCGAAGTGGTGGAGGTCCCAATCATGGGCCGTCCCGATCCGGCCCGCATTTGTACTTCGATTGTCGAGCGCAGCAATCTCAGCCTTCGTATGTGCATCCGGAGATTCACTCGACTAGCCAACGCATTCTCGAAGAAATGGGAGAACTATTGGGCAGCAGTCGCGCTCTGGTTCGCTTTTTACAACTTCTGCCGCGTTCACAAATCGCTGCTTTGCACGCCCGCAATGGATGCTGGAATCACCGATCACATCTGGACGGTTAGCGAACTACTGGAGGCAGCGTGATCGAATGGGAACCGGCCTTTCAGCGACCGCCACCACAAAGCGCCCGGAGCAATTCCGGGCCGTTATTTGGCGATACCATGAGCTTGTATGGAGGCGTCATGCAACCAAAAATACGGGTTTATTTAATGACCTTGCTGTCGGTCGTTTTGCCCTGTCTCGTATTCGCCAAAAGCGACACCATTCGGATCGTTATACGCGGTGCGGCGCTTTCTAAGCCAATTGAGATCAGCGATCCTGCTCTCATCCATCGGTTCAATGTCTGGTCAGGACCTATGACAAGCTCGAACGATTCAGAAGGGCTGAATGTTGATTGGTCCCGAGGCATCGCGCATCCACCGAGTGGCCTTGAAAAGTACATCGTCTCCTTCATTACAACGCGTCCGATTCGTAACGCGTATGTGGTGCACTATGAGGCCGATCCCTCAACAAAAGAGGGGTATGTCTATATTCCGGGCAAAAACGACGCAGGCTATCGAGACAACGTCTCGTTGATTTATCACGGCATCGAAGGCAATTGGTTCTATGCTTCGAAAGCATGGCAGGCTCTCGCTGACCCGTTGATCTTAAAAACCCTACGAACGGCGTCGAAGTAGGCCCTGCCCCCGATCAACCAACATTTAGCGCACTACCCGCGCGGACCGCGGCTTCGCGCCAGGCCACGTAGCGGATCTCATTTGTTGATCAAGTGTTTGATCAGGCGTTCACCCAGCGCGTCTTTTCTGCTACACTTCGCTCCAAAAGGCAAGTTCCATGCCTGTCACCCAACCGCCTGTCCGCTTCGGCCTGTTTGAATTGGACCCTGGCGCCGGCGAGTTAACTAAGAACGGGCGCAAGCTCAAGCTGCAAGAACAGCCCCTCCGGCTTTTGGGCCTCTTGCTCGAGCATCCAGGCCAGACCGTCGCTCGCGAGCGGCTGAAGGAAGCGCTCTGGCCCGCTGACACTTTCGTCGATTTCGATCACAGCCTGAATGCGGCTGTTGCCAAACTCCGCCAGGCCCTAGACGACTCAGCAGAGAATCCCCGGTTCATCGAAACGCAAGCGCGACGCGGGTACCGGTTTATCGCGCCTGTAGACTTTCCGAATGGCACAGGCGGGGCTGCCGCGTCGCTGCCTGAACCGGTCAAACCAGTTCGGCTCGGCAGCTTGTTCATGGTAGCGGGGATTGCCGGGATAGCGGCCGTGGCGATCGTTACTCTGTGGCTGTGGCGTCGGCCACAGCCGGTAAGAGCCCAGCTCGTTCGGTTAACGAACGATACCGGCCTGACAATGGACCCGGCCGTCTCGCCGGATGGCAGACTGCTCGCCTACGCCTCCGACCGGGCGGATGGCCGCAATCTGAACATTTGGGTGCAACAGTTGGAACCGGGCGGAAGCTCTGTACAATTGACGCATTTCGATTCCGATACGAGTGAGCCTTCCTTCTCGCCGGATGGCAGCAAGACCGTGTTCCGCTCCGCGCACGACGGTGGAGGCATCTATGTAATCCCAACCATCGGCGGAGAGCCCACTCGTCTGGCTCCGCGCGGGCGTAACCCGCGCTACTCTCCCGACGGACAATGGATCGCCTATTGGAGCGGCGCTTACGGCGCTTCGGTCCTGGCCGGCGATGCCGGTGGCGAAGTGTACGTCCTCGATGCACAAGGCGGTCAGCCGCATCGAATTGGGTCGGATCTGACTGTTGCGGGAAACCCGGTCTGGAGTCCCGACGCTAAACATGTCCTTGTCAATGGGTGGAAAAACGAGCAATTGAGCGACTGGTGGATTGTTTCCCTGGATGGCTCGCCGTCCAGACAAACTGGCATTCTGGCAGCGCTCCGGCAGCAGGGCTTCTCTTACGACTTTGATCGAATCCCACGCCTGTCGCAATGGAACTCTGACTCCATTCTCTTTTCTGCGGCGTACGGTGATGCTGTTACTGCTTGGCGGATGCCAATCTCTGCCTCCGGACACAGTTTGGGTCCCGCCGAGCGTCTCACCTCGGGCACGAGTTTCGAAGTGGCACCACGTTTGACGCCGGCCGGAGACCTGGTTTTCGCAAGCTTGAACCTTAATTCCGCAGTATGGAGCCTGCCCGTAGATGCCGATCACGCAAGAATTACCGGAAATCTGAAGAGAGTGACGGACTCCCCGCTCGAGATCATGCCCTCCATTTCGCAGAATGGACGATTACTGGCTACCAGCGGGATTGCGCGAGGCGCGACCGCCAGCCGTTCACGAGACGGACATCTTATCTGGAGCCTGTTCGCTGTAGAACCGGACTTGCAGGTGCACCTGACGGATCTTTGGACCGGGGAGCAGAGTGTCGCATCGATAAGAGAGCATGCAGCGATTCATCCCCAGATTTCGCGCGATGGAACGATGATCACCTATGGTGCGGACGACCGGATCTACATCGACCGGGTAAGCGGCGGATCTCGACGTGTCATAGCAAGAGGGACCGGCAAATCCGGTGAGCAGTGGAAATCCTGGGACTGGTCGTCGGATAACCGGGTTTTGCTCTTTGGAAAGGCCGATGGACGCATCTTCTTGGTTGACGTCATAACTGGCCGCCAATCTGTGTTCCTTAGCCACCCGGAATACGACCTGTTCCAGGCGAAGTTCTCACCGGACGGTCAATCCCTGGCTGTAAACGCCTGTGATGCCCACAGAGTTGGAATGGAATGCTGGGTCTTCCTCGTGCCGTTGAAAGCGGATGGCACACCTGACGCGAACAATTGGATCAGGATCGATCACCCGACAGCATGGGATGACAAGCCGCGATGGTCGCCGGACGGAAGCCTGATCTACTACATTTCTGACCGTGACGGTCATCTCTGCCTCTGGGCCCAACGGCTGGCAGGCCGTGCGAAGCAGCCGGCTGGCGCACCGTTCCCGGTGTATCACTTCCACAATTCCAAGCTGGCAATGATCAACGTGGGCACGGCGTCTCTTGAAATTGACGTCGCGCGCGACAAGGTCGTGATGAGCCTCGGAGAGCTGACCGGCAACATCTGGAGCCTGAAGCGTTAGCAGGGGACAAGCTGCCACCTGCTACGGCAGCTTAGAATGCTTCGCCCGCGGCTGTCAACGGCGGCGGAACCGTTTTGTTGTTTTCTATTCTCTGCAGTTCCTGTTGTACGCGCCTGGCTTGATCTGAACTGAACCCGAGGACGGTTACTGCGGCGCGTTGCCAATCGCCGGGCGACCACACGGCCTTCATGATGCCAAGATGTTCATGGGCCGGTGAACGTAAGAGCACGTGCCCCAACTCATGTGCGAGCGCGTGACCTAGCACACGGTAGAAGCAAGCCAGGGTATGCTGGCTGACCGCCTCGATTCGGTCTGCGTAGATCGTTACCTGGATCCCCCGCTCCGCGCACGGCAATGAATATCCGAGCGCCTGGGAAGAGAACCCAAACGGCGCATGCGGCAGGATCTGTGCCCGGACAGTATGGGAAGACAGGGGTTGTGTACACCCGCGCTCCGGAGAGGCGCTGAAATCGGTTAGCAGATCCATGCTGTTCGAAACAGGTACAACCATCCATTCCGTTTCGATTCCCGCTCTGCTGAAAATGTCAGCCGCTATCCGCTCCGCATCTAACAACGTTCCGGGCGGGACATGTGCCAGGTTGTGAATCGCAATTATGAGCGCCTCTTGGCTTCGATGATTAGGAAGCGCTGCGGAGGCGGCGGAACTGGATGCCGCCAGGTATATTGCAGCCGCGCAAACCGTGATTGCGGATCGCAGCATGGAGGCAAGTGTGGCGACAGCATGCGGCTGCCTCCATGCCTAGCAGCGCATTTGGATAGCATCGGAACATCATTTTGTTAGTTGCTGAAAACAAACGGGGTGTGCCTGCACGTCATCTCCAATTGGTAGGGGAGTTGATCGGCAACGTCCGGAGCCTGAAGCGCTAGTCCACGGTCCAACTGCCACAGGCTCCGACGTGTTCCGCCAGGGCGGATACGGCTAAATGTCGTAGTACAGCGAAAACTCGTAGGGATGCGGCCTCAAGCGCACCGCATCGGACTCGTTCTTGCGCTTATAAGCGATATACGTTTCGATCAGATCTTCCGAGAACACTTCGCCTCGCAATAGGAATTCGTGATCCTGCTCGAGGCAGGTAAGTGCTTCCTCCAAAGACGCCGGCATGGAGGGCACGGTTCTCATTTCCTCTGGAGACAGATCGTAGATATCCTTGTCGAGAGGCTCGCCCGGCTCGATCTTGTTCAGGACGCCATCCAACCCGGCCATGAGCATAGCCGCGAACGCCAGATACGGATTCGAGGAAGGGTCAGGCGGCCGGAACTCGACGCGCTTGGCCTTCGGACTGGCCGAGTACATCGGGATGCGGCACGCGGCCGAGCGGTTACGCCGCGAGTACGCCAAATTGACTGGAGCCTCATACCCAGGTACCAACCGTTTATAGCTGTTCGTCGTAGGAGCGATGATGGCGGAAAGCGCGCGAGCATGCTTGAGCAGGCCGCCTATATACCAGAGACCGGTTTGACTCAGGCCCGCGTAACCCTCGCCGGCAAACAGGGGCTTGCCGCCCTTCCAGATGCTCTGATGGGTATGCATGCCGCTGCCATTGTCCCCAAACAGGGGTTTCGGCATGAAGGTCGCGGTCTTGCCGTGCTCGTACGCCACATTGCGCACGATGTACTTGTACAGCATCATGTTGTCCGCAGACTTGACAAGCGTATCGAAACGCTGATCAATTTCGCATTGACCGGCAGTGGCGACCTCGTGATGATGACACTCAATCACGATGCCGCACTGCTCCATCGTTTCGACCATTTCGGCTCGCAGATTCTGGTAATGGTCAGTAGGCGGAACGGGGAAGTAGCCTTCCTTGTAGCGTGGCCGGTAGCCCTGATTGTTTTCTTCTCGTCCCGAATTCCAGCGGCCTTCTTCGGCATCAATGAAGTAAAAGCCGGAGTGCGCGTTTTGATCGAAGCGGATGTTGTCAAAAATGAAAAACTCCGCCTCGGCGCCGAAATAGGCTGTGTCCCCAATGCCAGTGTTCTTTAGGTAAGCTTCCGCCTTAAGAGCGATCCACCGGGGATCGCGTTCGTAGCTTTGCCGCGTGAGAGGATCGCGAACATTGCCCAGCATCACCAGAGTGGGAATCTCATAGAACGGGTCGATAAACGCCGTCCCGGGATCCGGAATGAGCAGCATGTCGCTCTCGTTGATCGCCGCCCACCCTCGTATGCTCGATCCATCGATCCCGAATCCGTTCTCAAACGAATCAAGATTCAATTCATTGATCGGGTATGTGATGTGGTGCTGCAGTCCCGGAATGTCGCTGAAGCGAAGATCGAGCTGCCTCGCTTCCTTACTCTTGGCTAGGTCTAATACTTCTTGTGGATTCATTGGGCTCCAGACGGGAAACGTGTGTGATTCCGCACAAAGAACGTGGTGCTTGACGCAAACGAACCGATTGCGTAACTTACCAGCCTAAACTAATCAACGTAGCGCGCCAATCGAATTTTTCAATCGTCGCTATAACCAGGTGTTCGAATGCCCGCGTTGCTCCGCCTGTACTCCTGATTCTTGACGCGATAAAAGGGAATCAGCGCGAAGGGAGCACCCAGTCCCGAGGTGCTACAGTCTAGCACATGAGGAGAGCCCCTATTCGCGATCTGCACCTCCGTACTTCCAAAATCGTGAGCGAAGCGGCAGAGGGCTCTGTTATTTTGATCGAGCGCCGCGGCGAACCTGTTGCGGAGTTGCGCCCGATTTTAAAGAGACGTGCGAAGCCGGCCTTTGCCGAGATGGAGGAGCTTTGGCAACGTTTCCCCTCCGTGGCTGCCGATAGCGGACGCTTCCTTGAAGAAGACCGCTGAGGAATGTATCTCGATCGGCATACACCGCCAAGTTTTACGAGAACGAGCCCGACGCGATTCCCGGCCAGAAATCACCTCGCCATCGCAGGCAGGAGCATGTAAAGAGTTGAGGTCCGTATGATGGAATATGGCCACGACGCTTCCTCCAGAACCTCAGGTGATCACATCGCTCGAAACCGTCACGGAGCTCGAGCGAACCTATCTCTTGCAAAACTATGCGCGGTACCCGCTGATTCTGCATCGTGGCAAGGGTTGTTACGTTTACGATAACGAGGGAAACCGCTATCTCGATCTGATTAGCGGCATCGGTGTAAATTCGCTCGGCTATGCTCATCCGCGAATCACGAAGGTGATACGCCAGCAAGCAGGTTTGCTGCTGCATACCTCAAACCTTTACTATCACGAATACCAGGGCCGCCTCGCGGAGCGGTTAGCAAGAATTAGCGGGCTGAACCGAAGTTTTTTCTGTAACTCGGGCACGGAAGCGATGGAAGGTGCGCTGAAGATGATCCGCGCGCACGGCAACGCCATCTCGCCGGAAAAAAACCGGATCGTCTCGCTCGAAAACTCGTTCCATGGCCGCACGCTGGGAGCTCTCTCCATCACCGGCCAGCCGAAGTATCGCAAAGATTTCGAGCCGCTGCTCCCTGGTACCCAGTTCGTTCCGCGGAACGATATTGCGGCACTTGAGGCATCAATAAACAGCAAGACGGCGGGCATTGTGCTCGAGTTTATCCAGGGCGAGGGCGGTATTCTTCCTATTTCCGAACCCTTCGCGCGCCGCGCCCGCGAACTTGCAGATCAACACAATTGTCTTCTCGTCTTCGATGAGATCCAATGCGGTGTCGGCCGCCCCGGCGCATACTTCGCCTATCAATTGTTGGATCCGGTGCTTATGCCGGATATTGTTATTGCCGCCAAACCGATGGCATGCGGTATTCCGCTCGGCGTGATTATAGGCAATGAAAAGGCGGCTGCAACAATCCGGTCCGGGATGCATGGCTCTACCTACGGAGGCGGTCCGCTTGCCTGCCGCGTAGCCCTCGAATTTTTCGATATTCTCGACGAGCTGTTGCCTTCCATCAACGCCGTCGGCGGATATTTCCATATGAGGCTCACGGAAATGATGCGCACCTTTTCTTTCATTAAAGAAGTGCGCGGACCAGGCCTGATGATCGGAATGGAAATCGCGTTTGCCGGAAAACAGCTTGTGCTTGACGGAATCAAGGAAGGCCTTCTTTTCAATTGCACGCACGAGACAGTCCTGCGTTTCCTGCCTCCGTACATCCTGACGGAGCAGGACGTTGACCGTGCCATTGTCACGCTCACAAAGATCTTCAAGCACGCGAAGCCGCCCGCGTAGCAAGGGATTATTCGTATCGCAAGGCCGTCATTGGATCGACATTCGTTGCGCGCCGGGCGGGCGCGACACAGGCGAGTACGGCAACGGCGCTCATCACGATAATCGCGCTAAATAGAATTACAAAATCTCGAGAACTGCCCTGCGCCCAACGGGCCAGGACATTGTTGAGAGCGAATGTGAACACGACTCCGCCCAGTAAACCGGCACCGACGCTGACCACGGTGGACGCGAAGACGATTCGCAAAACCTGCGATGGCTGCGCGCCGAGCGCCATCCGGATACCGAACTCATTTGTCCTCTGTTGAACCGAGAACGAGACGACACTGTAAAGACCTGTAGCTGCCAGAGCCAGGGCCAGCACCGCGAATGAACCAAAAAGCCAGGCCACCAGATGTTCCTGTGCCCACTCCGGCTGGCTCTGAATCCAATGGTCCAGGTCCTGCACGTGGCCGTTAATCTGTTGGTCGGCGTCTACCGAATTGACCTGTTTGGCAATTCCATGTAATAGGACCAGCGGTGATCCGGCGGAGCGCACCAGGATTTGAGTCCACATGCGCATGTTCAGTGTGTATGGGACGAAAGCTTCTGGCAGGATCGGATTCCGCAGCCCGTCGTCCCGTTTGTCGTTGGTAATACCAATGATCAGTAGCGGGGAGTCGGTTCCTGGCGCTAAGAGAGCGAACGGCGGTTCGTTCCGCATTTCAGGAATTCTTATCGAATGGCCCAGGGCGCCATCTGGAAAATACCGGCGCGCCATGGTCTGGTTGATAACCACTACACGGGCGGCAGTATGGTTTTCAGTTTCGTTCCAAAACCGTCCCTGGGAGAGCGGGATTCGCAGGATGGGAAAGTAACCCGGGCTGACGAAGTTAATCCGAACCTTCTGGTCGTCTCTTGGCGGCTTTCCTGTAATCTCAATTCCTGTGTTCCAGCCATTCGATGGAGGAGTCGCGTTCGTGGAAATGGCAGCCATCGAGACGCCTGGCACAGCAGCGACCTTGTTCCGCAGCGTCTCGAAGTAAGTCTTCCGCGCCGCCCAGGTTGGATACGAGCCATCATGCACCGGGATTCCGACCGACATAATGTTGTGCGGATCGTAGCCTAAACGAGTGTGCAGCAGATCCAGAAAACCTCGCATCGCCGCTCCCGCACCGGCTAGCATCACCAGCGTCAGCGCAATCTGTCCCGCGATCAAGAGGGTGTTCGTGTTGCGCCCGCGCGTGCTCCCCGCGATGCGCCGCGTACTCGATTGCATCACCTGCACGAGATCGGGACGCGACAGTTCGAGCGATGGCCATAGACCGAACAGGACAGCGCTCAAAACAGCCAATGTCACGCTGAAACCGAGCACCGGGAGATTCAGTTCGATAGCTGCCTCGTGGGGGAATGAATATCGCGGTAGTAGCTCAGCGATAATCTGCGTCACTCGATAGGCGAGCAGCACGCCCAAACCGGCTCCGACCCCGGAAAGCAAGAGCGCTTCAACCAGCATCTGCCGGATTAACCGCTTGCGGCTTGCCCCGATCGCCGCTCGTACGCCAAACTCATGCTGCCGGGCCGTGCCTCGTGCCAGTTGCAGAATGGAAACATTTCCGCATCCAATCAACAACAAAAACGCGACCGCCGCAAAGAGCAGATACAGCGTCCCGCCGAGCTGCTTCTCGAAATCATCGTTTAGGCCCGCTAATCGAAGCTGAAAGCGACCGCGAGGAAAGTGCGTCGGCGACTCTCTGGCGAATTGTTCAAGCAAAGGCTGTAAAGCCGCGCTGGCCGTCTTGTGCGTCACGCCAGGTTTTAGCCGGATTCCTACGTAATATGCCCGCGAGGGATCCTGCGTGACTTTCAGGGGAAGGTAAACATCCGCATCATCCCAGGTGAAGCGTGGAGCGGCGACGCCGATGATGGTGTAAGTTTTTCGGACCAATTGCAGCGTATGCCCGACCGCGCCCGGATCGGAGCCGAAATGACGCTGCCAAAACTTGTAACTCAACACAGCCACCATCTGCGGGTCTTCACCAGCTACGGCATCGGAAGGGATCAGCCCGCGTCCCAGGGCTGTAGGCACGCCGAAGAAACGGAACGCATTCGAAGTGAAATAATCCGCTTGGACATCCTCCGGAAGATCGCGCCCTGTGACCGTGAGACTCCAGGAATCGGAAGCGAACGCGTCTTCGACCACGGGCGACTTCCTGATCACCTGCCACTGCCCGGCGGTGAGACCAAAACCTGCCTCATGGCCGGCTTCATCGATGAGCCGCATGTGCGCCATCCGGTCAGAAGCCGCGTAAGGATAAGGATTCATGAGAATGGCGTAAATTATGCTGAAAACCGCCGTGGTAGCGCCGATTCCCAGGGCCAGCGAGACGATGGCGGTCAGCGTAAAGCCAGGCGTCTTGGCGAACTGCCGAAAGCAGTACTGAAAGTCCTGAAGCACGTCCTATGCACTCCTCTCACCGAGTGAATCGCGGCACTTCTCGCGTCTCGGCTCATGCTTTGGCGCACTCGGCACTCCATAGGTCTAACGAGCTAAATGACGGATCCGGTGCGTGAGCAGAGGCAAACGCGTGCCAGACCGCGTCGCGCTACTGGGATGCACTGTTCAAATCTGGGAGCCAACATCCGCGTTCGCTGCTGGGCTCGGAATATTATGGATGATTCATGTCGCGCGTGAGGCGAAATCCGGATGCGCTGCGGGCGATCGGCTGGGGTGGATTGATCGGTGGAGTCCTTGATATCTCCGATGCGCTCTTGTTTTATGGCGTGCGGGGCGTTTCTCCCCAGCGATTGCTACAGGGGATTGCCGGAGGACTGCTGGGTACGCGTGCGATGCAAGGCGGCTGGGCGACGGCAACGCTCGGGCTCGCTCTGCATTTCCTGATTGCGTTTACTGCTGCGGCGGTTTACTATGCCGCGAGCCGGAATATGCGGATGCTGCGCGAGCGGCCGATCGTGAGCGGGTTGCTGTACGGCATCGCCGTGTTCTTCTTCATGAACATGATCGTGTTGCCGCTTTCGGCGATTCATCGGAGCCCAACGGCGATGCTGCGGCTTGATATCGCGAGCGCGAACGCTGTGTTGGCATTGATGCTGTTCATCGGTCTACCGATCGCGATCTCGGTGCATCGATACGCGAGGCACTGTGACTCTCGCACTGCTGTCCCTAACCTGCCGGCATCAGGTTCCTGAGAAGAAATGAGCTTACCTCACCCAATATCCGGACCGGTATCAACTCCTGCACATTAAGGACTTTCACAAAGGCTTCACGCCTCGTACGGCTTTGATGGACGACGGTCCTGGCGCGCCTGTGCCAACGGAGCTCGGACGAGGCGCCGTCGATTATTGGAGAATCTTCGAAGCTGCTCGGACGGCGCAGATTCGCGCCCTCTATGTCGAGCAGGAGCCTCCCTTTACTGAGATGCCCGCCCTGGAAGCTATCAAAGTAAATTATCAATACCTTAAAAGCTTGCACTCTTGAGCGGAAGGAAACAGACCATGTTCATCCGCTCTCCCTTCCCAGCGGTCGCGCTGCTCTTTGCTGCCTTGCTCAAGGCCGGTCAGGCGGACCAGGCCGCTGGCGCCGAAAAGCAGAAGGACGTTCAGCAGAAAGATCGGACACAAAAAGAAACGAGCACTGCCGTTGCCGATTTGATGGGCGGCCAGCGCATTGATCACGCGGCCGCGGAACGTGGCCGCAAGATCTTCGTCCCGACGTGCGGATTTTGCCACGGTAACGATGCGATGCTCACGGCAAGAGTGGTCCCGATCTCGTCCGCTCCGCGCTGGTCTTGCATGACAACAACGGCGACACCATCGGTCCGGTGATCCGTAATGGACGGCCCGATCGGGGGATGCCGGCGTTTTCATCGCTTTCAGCCGGGCAGATGGCCGATATCTCGACATTTCTGCACTCGAAGGCTGCGGATGTGTCGAACCGATTCGCGTACAAGATTGGAGATATCGTCACAGGGAACCCGCGGAAAGGCGCTGCGTTTTTTAAAGGAGAAGGACATTGCGATACCTGTCATTCTCCGGAGGGCGACCTTGCACACGTGGCCAGCAGGTACGAGCCAGTCGAGCTGCAGCGCCGCATGTTATACCCGGCGCCGAAATCATTGACGTGTTCTTGGGAAAGCCGGTGAAGCCTTCCGCGCCTTACGAAGGTGACCGGCGACCTTCGCTCCGGCGAACAGGTTTCGGACACTCTGGACCACCTAGACGAGTTCACCGTGGTGCTGCATGACTCTTCCGGTTGGTACCGGTCGTTGTAACAGGCACGCTGCCTGGAACCTGCTGTGCCAAATTCTTGTAGCGCATCGGTGCTATGAGCGAGCAGGGCGACTTTCGCGCCGCGATCAGACAGCGCCGTAGCTGTTGCGAGGCCGATCCCGACGAAGCGCCCGTCACAACGAAACACGACCTTTGATTTCCATAGTTCAATCCTTATATTTAAATTCGGTGAATATCCATCAATCAACGCTCTGCCAAGCGCGGGTGCTGAGCCGCTCGACTCTGCCTAGTTCACCAAAACCGAAGGTCCAGGGAAGAAGAGGTTACGCTGATTCCAATGGGCAACGGGCCTTCCTCAACTCCATTGATCTGTGTGCATTTGCTGGTTCGGGTTCTAGGAGTATCGGCTTTTCTCGCGGTTATAGCACCCGCGGCCGAGTGGCGAGTACACGCCCAGTGGAATCACGACGGACTGGTTCGGTTCACCACCGAAAACGACCACACAGTTGCCGGTCCCGAGCCAATCGTTCGCTGGCAAGCGAGCACGCCCAAACTGTTACGGGATGGCGAAAACTCGGCAACGCTCGCGCTGACACCCGCAGGTCTGATTGCCACGGTAACCAAGGGCACCAATGGCCAATACGGAGAGTTGGTCTTTACTGTGGATCTCCGAAACGAAGGAAAGGAAAGCGCGACAGGTGCGGTACTGCCTCCGTTATCGCAATGGCGCGACTCCGCGGATTCTATTTCAGCGCACTCCGCTGAATTCCTGATGATCACAGCAGCTACTGCCGAGATCGGAAGCTTAGGTGTACATCGGTCGTGGAGCCCCGGTGCGGAGTTCGAGGCAGATACCTTCGTCACGCGCCCTGATCAGAGCGGTCGTGGACATATTTCAGCCGTGCTTCTCATGCGATTGCCTCCTGCATCACACAACCGGGAACAAGTGACTTTGAAGCCTGGGGAGAGTTGCCGTTACGAACTGCACGTTGAGGCCGGAGACGGCGGTCGCAATCAAGCGTTGAATGAAGTGTACCGGGTACGAGGTGGGTATCGGGTTACACCGAGTTCCTATAACTTCACTGCTTACAATGCTCCGGATACACGTTGGGCGAAAGACGTTACGGCCGTATGGATGAACTGGGCTTGGGATCAGGCCAACATGGACCCTCGCACTGGTGCGTGGCGACTTTCCGAATCTCTCGATAAGGCGCGAAAGCAGTTTGGGGGGTTCGACGCATACATCTTCTGGCCGTTCTGGCCGAGGGCAGGTTACGACGACCGCTCACAATTCGAACACTACGCAGATCTGCCCGGAGGGATCCCGGGACTCACGCATGAGATTGACCAGTTGCATAAACATTCTGTCCATGTGTTTCTCTCGTATTGTCATTGGAGCGAGTCGGACCGTGATTCATCGCCCAAAGCAATGCAACGCTCGTACGCCGAATTTGCGAATCTCGCCTGCGAAGTGAAGGCCGATGGCGCGCTCATGGATCTGATGTCCAAAACACCGGAAGGGATTCTCGACCGTGCCCGCCAGTGCGGCCGTACGCTAGTACCCTACAACGAGGGAGACCCGACCTGGAGTGATTCGCAGACGAACCTTCTAGGGCGCATACATAATGATCTCCCCACGCCGGAGTTCAATCTGAAGCGCTACATGCTTCCGCACCACGCGCAACTGCGGGTCTGCGAACCTGGCAACTCGGGGCGTCGTATGCGCAACGACTTTGTCGTGAGTTTCTTCAATGGACATGGGGTGGAAATCAACACCATGTTTCCCCTCAACAATCCAGATAACGAACCCGATTGGGCGATCCTTGCGCGAGCGTTGGATATTCTCAGGACCCATCATGAAAACTTTGCTTCATCCGATTGGCAGCCGCTCGTAGCAAGTGAAGATCCTGCTGTATGGATCAACGAGTGGCCGGGACGAGAGACGACCATCTATACATTTCGAGGAACCAACCCGAACGGCCACCGTGGTCCGCTCTTCCGAGTCTCCCGACGCGCCAATCGTCACTATATCGACCTCTGGCGATACCGTCCGATCACTGCACAGCCGAAAGGCGCGGAGGACGTCATTCCTTACAGCGTAGAAGGCTTTACTCCCGGACTCGGCAGCATACGGGGCACCGCCGATGATTCTCCGGGCAGCGTGGGAGTCTTTCCAAGAAGATTGCATTCACAACTGCAATTCGAAATGCTTCATGTCGAGACGGAGCACGCCCAAACCGGCGAGCACGTGGAAGTTTGGCTCGACACGGTGAGCCCGGAAGTCGATCCCGTCACAATAGCGACGACCGCGGATCTCGACATCTACCAGGCCTTCCACAAGCACACGAACCAAGCGATAGTCCTGCGGCTCGTAAACAAGGCGGGTCAAGTGGAGGATGTAGACGTCATCGCGGAAGAATCAGTGCGCTTTTTTCGAATTGATAAGCCAGCCGCGACGGACCTGGTAAAACCGGGGGAGCAGCCTCGGAGGATGCTTCGAATCCCAGGTGACTCGTTCGTGTACCGGGTTGCCAATTCAGCGCCGGACTCGCAGTATCCTTACGCGTTCCCGCCGTTCGGGCCTACTTACGCCTACCTGCCGGGCTCGCCTCCGTTTACCCGTCAGATGAATCTGAAGGCTTTCTGGATTGATAAGTACCCGGTTACGAACCGCGAGTACGCAGCGTTCGTGGCTGCCACGGGTTACCATCCGCAGAACGACTCCAACTTCCTTCGACAGTTCGTAAATGGGCGAGTTCCAAATGGCCTCGAAGACCATCCCGTCGTCTATGTCAGCTATAGCGATGCAAAGGCGTATGCTCAGTGGGTCGGTAAACGACTGCCGACCGAGGAGGAATGGCAACTTGCAGCCGGAGCGGCGGATGGACGAGATTGGCCTTGGGGCAACGCAGAAGACACGTCTCATTACAATGCCAGCCGCAGCGGAACTCAGCCAGTGAACGCACACCCCAGCGGAGCCAGTCCATACGGTGTCGAAGATCTGGTCGGTAATGTCTGGCAATGGACCGCCAGTCTGATGGACAATGGACGCCACTTTACCGTTATGTTGCGAGGCGGAAGCTGGTACGTCCCGCCAAAGGGTCGATGGTGGACGCCTGGCGGCCCTCGACGAATCACCGAGAACTATCCTTTACCACTTGCCGGTCCGTCGATGAACCGTCTCGCAACCGTGGGTTTTCGATGTGTCAAAGACGAATGATCACGCCCTCTATGGGATTGGCACCACGGCGCTAACTATCATTCCAACGCGCCCTGGGGGGCTCACGCGAAAATCAAGCGCCTATTGACACAAGCCTTCCTCATCAGTAGAATTGCTCCACACGTAGGCGGGGAAACACAATGTCAGTACTGCGAGCTCAGTTACTTTTTGCCGTGATTATCTTTTTGTGCCCAGGTAGGCTTAGTGCCCAGGCAACCTCTGGCGGTATCTTTGGGACGGTAGTCGATTCGACCGCCGCTGTTGTAGTCGATGCCAAAGTCACGATAACCGACGTCAGTAAGGGCGTAACGGTCAGCACAACAACTAACGAATCCGGAAACTATATCAAGACGCATCTCACGGTCGGCATGTACAAGGTTACGGTTGAAGGGAAGGGCTTCCGAACTTACGTCCAGGAGAACGTCCCGGTGAGCGTTGACGCGAACACGCGCGTGGATGCAAAGCTCGAAGTTGGAGACGTCAGCCAGGAGATAACCGTCTCGGAGACTCCACCGCTAATCCAGAGCGATCGCGCTGAAGTGAGCGATACGCTCCAAAGCCGCGAGATCAGTGAGCTTCCTGTTGCGAACCGGAACTTCACGCAACTCGAACTGATGATGCCGGGGACAACCAAGATGACCTGGCAACATGCATCAAGCGAGAACCCGCAAGGGGGCATTCAGATTAATACCAATGGCCAATTATTCGGCATGAACAATTTCATGATCGACGGCGCCGACAATAACGATCCCGTTTTGGGAATCATCATCGTCAATCCGGCGATCGATTCAGTACAAGAGTTCAAGCTGACTTCCGCCAACTACGATGCCGAGTTTGCCCAAGCAGGCGGTTCCGTCATCCAGGTCGAGACGAAGTCCGGAACGAATGAAGTGCACGGCTCTCTGTTCGAATTTCTGCAAAACAACATCTTCCAAGCGCGGGACCCGTTCACTCAAGGACTTCACGATCCCGGCACGCCGGAGCCAAAGAACCGAGGCGTTCCTCCCTTGCGGTGGAATCAGTTCGGTGGTTCTGTAGGCGGCCCGATCTTGAAGAACAAACTCTTTTACTTCGGGGATTATCAAGGCACTCGTCGCCGCACCGGCGCGTCCCTGCTGACCCGCGTGCCGACTGCGGCGGAACGCCGGGGAGACTTCAGCGATTTCAGCACACCGATCTTTGATCCCTCAACAGGGAAATCGGATGGATCGGGGCGCATCCAATTTGCTGACCCTTCGAGAGCAACAGCCTCCAACCCGGCCGGGCTGAACATCATTCCGATCTCGAGGATCACCCCTCAAGCGATCAATTTGCTCGGTTTGTTACCGGCTCAGAATCTCAGTCCCGCTTCACCAAACGATCCGAATTACGTCGCCAACGGGTCCGAGGCATTTGATAGCGACCAATATGATATCCGCATCGATCACTATGCGACTGACAAGCTTCACTATTTTGGGCGTTACAGCCTGGCAAGCTTCAACAAAACCTCGCCACCAGCGTTCGGAATCGCCGGCGGTCCGGGGCTGAACGGGCTGAACTTCGCCGGGAAATCTGATGTTCGCAATCAGAATCTAGTGGGTGGCCTGAACTACACTCTTGCCCCGAGCTTGCTTACCGACATGAGGTTCACGTTTACCCGCTACCGAGTGAAAGTGCTGCCACTGGACTATGGCCAGAATGCCGCGGAGAATGCCGGCCTTCCCGGGCTGAACCTGCCGGACCGAATCGATACTTCCGGATTGCCTGAGTTGAAGATCGGCAGCACGTCGCGCGGCGGATTTACTGAAGGCTTCGGATTAGCAAATGATCAATGCAACTGTCCGCTGATCGAAACCGAAAATGTGTTTCAGGGCGTTGATAACTGGACGAAAGTTCACTCGAATCACACTTTCAAGTGGGGTATGGACCTCCGCTACGCCAACAATATCCGGCTGCCGAGCGATACGCACCGCTCCGGGTCCTTCAGTTTTAACGACTCGCTTACCGCCAGTTCAAGTGTTGCGGGATCGGGTCTAGCCCCCGCGGGTTTCCTTCTCGGGCTTCCAAGCGGATTCGCACGTTTTGCCGAGAACGCTACCGACCCTCATGATTACCAGTGGCGCATGTTCTTTTTCGTGCAAGATACTTGGCGCGCAACATCGAAATTGACCTTGAGTTATGGACTAAGGTGGGACACCTGGTTCCCGAATTCGTCGGCGCACGCTCAAGAAGGGGGCAGGTACGAAGTAACCACGAATCTGATCCACGTACCAGGGGTTGACAAAGTATCGTCTTCAGGCGATTTGCAAACCCAATGGCATAACCTCTCGCCCCGCTTCTCGGTTGCCTACAGTGTAAAGCCGCGTACCGTAATACGCGCGGGATGGGGCCGTAGCTACTTCCAAGGTATATTCGGCTGGACGTTTAACAATCTCACCCTGGGATATCCGACAGTGATTCAGCAGCAGATTAGTCCCGCATCGCCTTATCAAGCGACGTTTCCACTCTCCGTAGGACCGCCATTGCCTGTATTTCCCACGATTCCGACTAACGGCCTATTGCCTCTGCCAGATGGAATCTCGGCCGCGTACGTCCCCGCAAACCTCAAATATCCATATGTGGACGCTTGGAATGTTTCCCTAGCTCAGCAATTATCGGAAAACATTGCGCTTGAGCTAGCATATGTTGGCAACGTCGGTAGGCATCTCAACTACAATTTTGGCTTGAACTCGGCAGTTCCCGGCCCAGGCGATCTTAACCCACGACGGCCACTTTTCAATGCGTACGGTCTAACGCAGGGTGTCACTGACAACTGTGACTGTGCGTCCAGCAGCTACAACGCTCTGCAGGTCAAGGGCACGCGACGGTTTTCGAGGAACTACTCTCTAATCGGCAATCTCACCTGGTCGCGTGCCATGGATTTCGGCGAATTTGGCGTTGCAACCAACAGTTATAACTACGCAGTCGACAAAGGTCCAGCCGATTTCGACCGGGCCGTCGTTTTCAATCTCAGCCACGTAGTGATCTTGCCGTTCGGACCGGGCCAGAAATTCGCTAGTGGCGTGCATGGCTTCGTGCGTGTCCTGATCGAAGGATGGCAATGGACCGGGGTCACCAGCTGGCTAAGCGGTTATCCGTTCTCACCTGTCTTGTCGAACAATGCTTCTCTGAATTCCGACATGAGCATGCGGGCCGATATCGTTGGCAGCCCCGGAGTTTCCAACCCCGGCCCAAACGGATGGTTTAATCCGGCCGCATACGCTGTCCCAGGACCATACCTTTTTGGAGATGCTTCCCGCAATTCGCTGCGCGGTCCGGGCGCTTTTATCGCAAACTGGTCGTTATTCAAAAATTTCAAGCTCAACGAACGTATGAACCTCCAATTCCGCTGGGAGAATTTCAACGTCTTCAACCGGCAGAATTTGGCGTTGCCCACGAATGCGGTTGACGGAGGCTCGGCGGCCGGAAAGATTTTCGATGTCGCAGAGCCGATGCGCAACATGCAGTTCGCGCTCAGACTGACCTTCTGAAGTGCCTCGGCAGCCTTTTGGCTGGTCTCCTCACAGAGACCAGCCGGCGCGATACTGCTCGCTCAGGTACTGGTTAGCATCCGCATCGTTAGTGAATCGCATCTTCGAAGCATCATACTTCAGGTATTTCGCCGAACGCTGTGCGGCAACGCCGAGTTGGCAGATCTCCGTGAGCTGAGAGCCAAAATCAAAGTTACAACTCGCCGGAGTTCCGCCTTTACAAGCCTGAATCCATTCCCTGTAATGTCCGATTGTACGCGGAAGCGTTTTCGGGGGTGGCGTGAAGTTTTTGCGTACGGACTCCGTCAAGAGTCTGGGGCCGCCGCTAAAGCCGCTCCCTACAATCCCTTTCTCGCCGACAAACAGGATTCCGTCGGGTTCAAGCTGTTCGTCCGGTGCCATGCCCGCGGGCCGTGGCGGCTTCAAACCGCCCTCATACCAATACATTCTGACTGCCGGATGGCTACCGCGCGCAGCAAAGTTCCACGTCACAATCGAGCTGACCGGGAAGGTCTCGGGTGTACTCGATACTACCGAGCGGGTCCACAAAGGATCCGGCTTCTGCTCGGGTGAAAACAATCGCTGAAACGTCCGGTCTGCACTCACGCTCACAGGAGAACCTAGATCGAGAGCACGCACTATCACATGAAATGTATGGCAACCCATGTCGCCGAGAGCACCCGAACCGAAATCGTACCAGCCGCGAAAATTGAAGGGATGGTATAGCGGGTGGTAGGGACGCTCCGGGGCAGGCCCGAGCCATAGATCCCAATCGAGCGAATGTGGTGCCGCGACGTTCTCTTTGGGTCTCGCGAGACCCTGCGGCCACACCGGCCGGTCCGTCCAGACGTGTACTTCCCGAATCTCGCCCACGGCCCCGGCCTGGATCCATTCTGCCGTTGAGCAAGCTTCATCAGACGCGCAGCTTTGCACGCTCATCTGTGTGGCAACCTTGGCCTGCCGGGCAGCTCTTGCGACGGTACGAGCTTCATGAACTGTCCTTGTCATCGGCTTTGCGCAGTAAACAGCCTTTCCTAGCTGAATTGCAATCATTGCTATGGTTGCGTGACTGTGATCCGGCGTTCCGATAATTACGGCATCAAGGCCGCGTTCTTTCTCAAGCATCCTCCGAAAATCGCGATAGGATGCAGCGCCCGGATATTGCGCGCGGACAGGCGCTGCCAGAGCGTCGTCCACATCCGCGATCGCCGCTATATTCTCGCTATTACAGGCAGCAACGTAGCTCTTGCCCATGCCGCCCACGCCTATGGCGCCTATGTTCAGCTTGTCGCTCGGAGGTGTATAGCCAGTGCCTCCTAAGACATAGCGCGGAAAAATGGTAAATGCTGCTGCCGCTCTCGGAATGAAGTTACGTCTTGTGGGTCCGCTCGTATTCATGTTAGTTGTGCCTGCCCTTCATCAAAATACTCAAAGGATAGTCAGCGCTTTGAGAATGACACGATGTTAACTGCACGTTGAAGGCGAACACAGAGTGGCTAGAAGGTATAGTCTGGCGGCTTAACGCCCTTCACGCGCAAGTAAATTTGCGCTTGTCCACGGTGATGCGCCGTGTGCGTAAAATCACTCCAAAGCCATTCGAAACCGGTCAGATGGCTGGCGGGCGGCCCGACGACCGTATTTATGCGGTCCGGGCTCATTGAAGCCACCGCTTTATTACAGAACGCAAAGGAGTCGTTCAGAAATTCGATAGCCGTTGCCTTTTCGATGTCTACGTCCCCCTTATCCTTGGCCAACTCCGCGATTTTTGGTGGAAGCGTCGGCAGAGTCATGCCGCTGGCATAGGCGCACCCCTGAAGGTTGACCGCTGCGATGTGCCTCATTAACTGGCCGAAGGTCATCTCCTCCAAATGCGGACGGAAATTGTAACTTTCCGCAGGCATGCTCCTGGCTACAGCGATCGTGAATTCGCCTGACGTCTTCCAATGCTTTATCAAAGCGTCTTTGACGGTCGTTTGCGCTACAGCTGGAAGCGTCACCATCAGGATCGTTAAGAGGCTACTTTTCATATTTGTCCCGGGACTTCAATTCATATCGCAGCATAATGGCGCGAGCGACTGTCGCTGCCTGTAGAAAGCGATGAACCGACTCGCGGGTCGACCGTGCGCAGTTGTCGGACGCCTTCCACATGAAAATTTGGAATCTGGGTAGCTTTTTTGCGCGAGAAGATTTCGATAAGCCCTCCATCGCTGAAAGATCGCCTGCGACCTGCTACTAGTACGGAATCGGCTGACGCGCGTTTCCGCCGCGCTAAAGGAACCGCGGCCGCATTGAAGCATACAGCAAGGGATCACACTCGCTGGAGCGGTCAGGTTTCGCATGCCACTTATTCATCGAGTATCTGGATCGAAGCGGCTTTGGAGTCTGGACATGATTAATAACCGGAAACGCGATACAATCCTGGAATTCACGTGTCCGTAGAGTCCACAAGCCGGAGCAGTGACCGTGCCGATTGCCCGAGTGTAGTCACAAAGGGTTTACGAATGCCGCGCGTAGTTTCCGGATAGGGGCCAGAATGACGGGCAACCTGGAAGTTTAGACTCCGTTCGGGCACCCAGGTGGCATTAGTTGAACTCTAGAGCAATTCCTCTCTCCCCTTCGCTTCCAATGCTTTGACCACCTTGCTCACGTCCTGTGCCTTGTTGCGGCTCGCTACCAGGAGAGCGTCCCGCGTCTCTACCACGATCAGGTTCTCCACTCCAACGAGCGCTACTGTCTTCTCCGCATCGACAAAATTCCCCCGGCTTTCCTGAACCACCAGTTCACCTCGCGACGCGTTACCTTCAGGGTCCTTGTCAGCGAGCCCATAGACAGCGTCCCAACTGCCCACGTCATTCCACCCGATGTCGTCCATCGCCAAGCCAGCCACACGCGCGGCCTTTTCGGCGATGGCGTAATCGATCGAAATGTTCTCGCAAAGCGGATACACCTCCGCCAGGCGGCGCTTGAATTGTCTGGTCCCGAATGGCGGCAGGCCGCTCAGCAGCGTTGCCGTTTTGGGCTGGTGGTGGCGCATCAGTTCCAGAACAGTTGCAGCGCGCCAGAAAAACATCCCCGAATTCCAATAAAAATGACCGCGCTCGATAAACCTCTTTGCAGTCCTCGGGTCCGGCTTCTCCCGAAAGCTTGCAACCGGCTGGGGATCCATTTTGCCCGCAAGCGCACTCTTCGGAAATTCGATGTAGCCGTAGCCGGTTTCGGCCCAACGCGGCTGAATGCCCAGCACCACTACCTCGCTCGTCTCGGCCGCTCGAAAGGCTGCCTTGACAAACGCCCGGAATTTGCCCTCCTTCAGGATCAAATGATCCGCCGGAAAAACTCCCATCACGCCTTGAGGATCCAGCCGATGGAAGATTTGCGCTGCCAGAGCTATGCACGGGGCGGTATTTCGTTGAGCCGGTTCGGCAACGATCTGTTCCTCCCGAATTTCCGGAAGTTGCTTCCGAATTTCGTTCTGTAGGAGCTCGTTTGTGATCACCCACAAATTTTCCGGCGGGATCACCTGACGCAGACGGTCTACCGTCTGCTGAATCAAGCTTCGCTCACCGAAGAAGCGGAGGACTTGCTTGGCATTCCTCTTCCGGCTGCGGGGCCAGAAGCGTGTGCCGCGACCTCCGGCCATAATAAGGCCGTATCGATGATTTGGCATGGAACTTTTGTTAGTCCGCGGGAGGTTCTCAGTATCGACTATGGATTTGGCGATCCCGGATTTAAAGGTAACGGCTGGTTCGGCAGCTTCGAATCCGGAAATCTTCGCACAATTCGAAAAGTCCGGTCCCAGCGCGTTCTGGTAAAGAAGTGTTCCCCCAAATCCACCACGTGATCGAACCAGGAATGCATGGAGGATCCGGCAAGATCCTCGGTCGATGCCTTGTATGACCAGTAGATCAGAAGCGGCTTCCCGATTATGTTGTCTCGCGGAACGAAGCCCCAATAGCGGCTGTCGAGAGAATTGTCCCGGTTATCTCCCATTGCGAAGTAGGAGTTCGGGGGCACCACAACTTCGCCGTTCACCACGTTGTGCTCCAGCATGTTTCGCTGCAGTTCGGCCTGTAGTCCCTCGGCGAACGGATAGGGCTCGCCCGGAAAATTATCCCGAGCCGGATCGTAAGGAAACTTGTGATAAACGTATGGCTCGTTGAGCCGGACGCCGTTTCTATAGACGATCCGGTTCACCATTTTGATGTGGTCACCCGGCAGGCCTATCACCCGCTTGACGAAAGTTTGCGTGATGTCTGCGGGATACCGAAAGACGATGATGTCGCCGTGCTTTGGTTCTTCGTACGGCAGAATATATTTGCTGACCGGTCCGGCGGGGGCATATGCCAGCTTGTCGACAAGCAGATGATCTCCGATCAGGAGCGTGTCTTCCATTGATCCGGTCGGGATCACGAACGCCTGTACCAGAGTCGTAGTGCCAAACAACAGGAGCAGGATGGTTACTGTCCACTCGGCGATGCTGTTGCGCGCTTGTTCTTTTTTCTTGGGTGCGTTCTGTTCCGTTTTTGTGTGGCTGGCAGTAGCTATGTGTTCAGGCATTCCGTGAGTTCGCAGTTCCAGAGCGGACTCGCAGCCGGCCACTTTGGATGCTAATTCATTGTAACTTCCGGCGCCGCGCGCTTAGCTCCGACTCCAGCTTCTTTTCCCTGGCCTTCAGCGCTTTCGCGTTTGCCTTCAGCGTGGGAGACGGGCAAATCTCACTGATGCGGTAGAGAGTCTTGATCGCCTGCAATTCCGAGAATAATGCTTCCGCGGATTTGCTGGCGTCGTCAACTCGCTGTGCCGATTCCTGCAGCATGTCTGATTCCTTTCCTAGTCGTCTCCGAGGCATCCATCCTCGCTGTGTCCGTGTTTTGAGATGGCAATCGCGGACTGCACTTTGAAGGCAATCTCCTCCGCCGTAAATGGGATGTGGAGGCACGATACGCCACGAACATCTGTGTCCCGATCACTCGCGCCTACCGAATCGCCAATGGTAAGAATTGCGCTCATTCCGGGCAGGTGTCCTCCCCAGGCGCGAACCCGTGGCAGCGGAGCGTCCGTAATGACGAGATCCAGCTTTTTTTCAAGGTTGTGGTAGAGGATCTCCGCGTGGTCTTCATTCGCTGCCTCCACCACACGGCAACCACGGAGAGACAGGATGTTGCGAATGAGGGTACGGCTCTCAAGATCCTGAACCAGCAGCAGAATAGTGGCGGAGGGGGACTCAGGGTCGCGTGGAATCGCCTCTAACTCGTGATTCTGAATGTGTGCGGGAATGCGGAACCTCTTTTACTGGCGAAGGGAGGGCTTGTAGTACAGATTGGCGGTGGGGCTCATGCGACTTCTACTGTGCCCGTTAATGCCTTGCTACAAACAGGTTACGGATTTCGCTGACCGGGCAGGGAGTGTGCAACGGGTTAGCTGACGGTTAGCAGAGTGAATGCGGCATCCGATTGCTAACAAAGTCTTGTCCGCGAACCCAGCCTGGACAGTGGTAAGCTATCCTCACTCAGACTGGGATGTATGGGCGGCGAACATCTGCACGATCGATCGTCCGATACCGAGATTTCTGCTCAGCCCTCCGCTACCGAAATACGCGCTCAGATCGAGCGCATCGTTAAGAGCAAGCCTTTTGTCGAATCCGAGCGCTTGTGCAGATTCTTGAGGTGGACCGTGGAGCAGGTTCTTGGAGGCACGGCAGAACAGGTCAAACAGTACACGATCGGCCGGGAGGTATTCGACCGGGGCACCGAGTTTGATCCTCGTGTCGATTCCATCGTGCGCACAGAAGCCCAGCGCCTCCGGCGTAAGCTTTCCGAATACTATCGGAATGAGGGTGCTTCCGATCCCATCCTGATTTCGTTTGCGCCGGGTAGCTATGCCCCGGCGTTTAAGCACCGGAACAGTTCCGAGACTGCACCGGTGATTAGCGGCCCCGAACTCGTTGCCATCCCCCCTCGGCCGGTCGTTGCTGTTCTTCCGTTTTCGAACCTGAGCGCTGATCCGGACCAGGAATATTTCTGCCAGGGGATTGCGGAAAGCATTCAGGAGCGCTTGGCCAGATCGCACAGTTTGAAAGTTATCTCGCCTTTTTCCGCGTTCCGTTTTGGAGCGGGAGAACGGGATTTGTCCCGTGTCAGACGCGATCTGCGGGTTGATACGGTAGTGCAGGGCAGCGTTCGCCAATTTGGGCTCAGAACACGTATCCACGCAAGAGCGGTTGACGTCGGAACGGAAACGTGCATCTGGGCCGAAAGCTTCGACCGCGAAACGCACGACTTGTTTGCAGTCGAAGATGAGATTGCCACGGCCGTTGCCAACGCTCTGACCGGGCAGCCGGTCGACGACCATTGCGTAGTGGATTCCGTTCCTCCCAGCAACGAGGCCTATAGGCTGTACTTACGGGGCCGTTATCTATGGAACAAACTCACAGTCGATGGCTGCGAAGAAGCTTCGGGCTGCTTTCTTCGTACTATTTCGATTGCACCCGACTATGCGCCGGCATACGCCGCGCTTGCGGACGTCTATCACTGGCTCATCTTTTTCGGTGTTCGCAATCCGGCACGGTGGGCCTGCGAAACTCGGCGCCTGAGTTTAGAATCCTTGCGGTTAAGCCGGGATTGCACAGACGGGTATATCTCGCTCGGGGCAGCAAGCGCCCTGTTTCAGTGTCAATGGGACGAGGCGGAGCTATTTTTCGGGCGTGGTCTGGACCTCCGTCCGAATTATGTTCCGGGATATGTGCAGCGCGCCTTCTGCCGTCTCCAGGAGGGCAACCTGGAAGGCAGTAAAGTGGATGTCGAGAAGGCGGTGGATCTCGATCCACTATCCCCAAGATCTCACCGTGCGGCGGGCTTACACCTTTATTTGTCAGGTGATTCTCAAGCCGCAATTGCCGCCTTTGATCGGGCGTTGGAGCTTGGTCCCGAAATAAAGAACACTCGCTACTGCCGGGGCCTGGCACTCCTCGATGCAAGACTTTTCGATCAGGCTATTGCTGACATTAGCGATTCTCTCGAGCCCTCTACAACCGGGGCTAATCTGGGCGCACTGGTAGCTGCCCACGCTGCTGCGGGCCACCAGCGGAAAGCTGACGAGACTTTGCGGCGCCTCCACGAGGTTTCGGCTAAGTCGTTCGTTCCCGCGCTGTCGTTTGCATACGCCTATGCGGCGTTGGGGAAAAAATCGGAAGCACTCGATTGGCTTGAGAAGGCAGCGGATGAGCGATCCGCATTTTTGACGGTTTTGAAGCTGGCACCTTTGCTCGACAATCTCCGGGCCGAACCGCGATTTAGGGAAGTGTTGAAGCGATTGAATCTGGACTGAATGAGCTGAACCGGTCCTAGGAAGCGCGGGGCCGCAGCAGGCCATTCAGAAGTTCGCGATAGAAGCGATCGTCGGCGAGTTCGCGCTCCAATTCGACTGCCGCCTTAAACGCAAAGATCTTTAGGACGGGCCCGATCAAATCCTCCCGTTCGAGCGGTCGAGAATGAGCAAATGCCAAAATACCTCGCGACTGCCCCAGCGAATCGATCAGGGTAGCTTCTCCAAACGCTTCCGCCTTCACCTGTTTCACCCATTCGCTCGGAACATGATTGCATGCTTGCTTGAGGCAAAGACGGATATCGCCTGATTGCAGATCGCGGGCCGGATTCGTGTCGACCTGATACTCGAAATTTTCGATAATCTTCTCTCGATAGCACACCGCTAACGTCCGGACAGCGCTATGACTGCCGGGAAGGAGCTTGCCTACGAACGCCCAATCGACTTGTAATGCCTGGGCAAGACGTGTTACAAGATCCTCCCATAGATTGATGCTTGGGCTCATCGCCGCGACTGCGGCCGACTTTTGGAGCAATTCGACCGCGATTATTTCCTTATCGGGCGCCATTTTGGGTAATTGTACAGAGAACCGGGCCGCACCGGCAGATCTGCCCGCCGGCGCGGCATTTTTATCTGCTCCCCTGTTTGTCTTTCGCGGTAGGCTGTGGAGAGAGGCGGCGGGACTACATGAGAGGCATTAGCCCGCTGAGCGCGTCGCCTCCTGAGGAGGACACATGTTCCGGATACAAGCGGCAGTGCTGGTTGGCGCGGCGACGATTTGCCTGACACTCGGATGCGGAAGCAAATCGGTCAGTGACCAGGCGTTGACAACCGATATTCAGTCAAAACTGTACGCGGATGCCACAACCAAGGCTGCCAATATCAATGTTGCCGTCAAAGACGGAGTCGTGACCTTGAGCGGCGATGTTCCCAGCTCGGACGTCGAGCTCGAAGCGATGAAAGTTGCGAATGGGACTGCGGGCGTCAGGAGTGTGACCGATCAGCTAAAGGTGAACGCCGCGATGGCGAGTAATGCCGCGCCTCCGCCTGGCCAGCCTCAGGCGCAACCTTCCTATCCGCCCCCGTCTGCGACACCGGCTCAATCTCCCGCCCCAGCCCCGGCTGCAGCGAGTGCCCCACCTCCAGAAGCGGCACCCGCTCCAGCGCCCGCCGAAACGGCCCAGCATGAAGAACCCGTGCGTCCGGTCTTCGTCACCGTGCCTGCAGGCCAGCGCCTCTCTGTTCGCATGATAGACGGTATTGATTCTTCGAAAAATACCGTCGGCCAGGAATTTCAGGCTTCTTTGGACGCACCGGTTACATCTGGCGACCGCGTTGTGATACCGGCTGGCACGCCCTGCAGCGTGGCACTCGCGAGCGTGAAATCGGCCGGGCGCATCAAAGGTCAGAGTGAGGTGGCGGTCGTCCTATCCAGTGTTCACTACCAAGGACGCACATACGCAGTCAATACCACCGCAGTTGAGCAGCAGGGAAAGGCGCGCGGCAAGCAGACCGCTGTCCGCACCGGCATCGGCGCGGCTGCGGGTGCGCTCATCGGCGGTTTGGCAGGAGGTGGGAAGGGAGCTGCGATCGGTTCTGCTGTCGGAGGCGGCGCAGGCTTTGGCGTCAATGCCCTGACGCACGGGCAGCAGGTCAAGATCCCTTCGGAAACGGTACTTACGTTCCAGTTACAGGCGCCCTTGAGAGTCGAGCGACAATAAAGCGCAGGCGCTTTCGGCCGCGGGCTTATGCCGGCTGAGGACTTCCTCCGCCGACTAGGCCTGGAATCGGTGTTGTGGGATGAGGCGCAATCACGGTGCCGTCCGGAGGAGCGGTTGCAGTCCCTTTCTTCTCGCCGCTGGTGACCTTCGGCAACTGTTTCCCGTTGATCAGGTCGATCACTTCGCTGCCGTCCAGGACTTCGCGCTCCAATAATGCTTCGGCAATGCGAACCAAGGCATCCGAGTGCTGTTGGATGATCTGTTTTGCGGCGTTATAACCGTCTTCGACCAGCCTGCGAACCTGTTGGTCGATCTTGATGGCGGTTTCTTCGCTATAGTCGCGATGCTGGGCAATCTCGCGGCCCAGGAAGATCTGTTCGTCCTTCTTTCCGAAACTGAGAGGACCGAGTTCGCTCATTCCCCATTCGCAGACCATCTTGTGCGCCATTTCAGTGGCGCGCTCGATATCGTTGCCCGCGCCGGTCGTCATCTGATCGAGGAAGATCTCCTCTGCGATTCTCCCTGCCATCAGAATCGCCAATCGCGCTTCCAGGTATTTCTTGTCATGCGACAGTTTGTCGTCTAACGGCAACTGCATGGTCAAACCCAGGGCCATGCCTCGCGGGATAATCGTCACCTTGTGTAGCGGGTCGGCATTTTCAATCAGCGCTGCGACTAGGGCGTGACCGCCTTCATGGTAAGCAGTCATCTTCTTTTCCTTGTCGCTGATGATCATGCTCTTCCGCTCAACGCCCATCAGGACCTTATCCTTGGCGAGCTCGAAATCGTACTGCGTCACTACTTTCCGGTTCTGGCGCGCGGCCACCAATGCAGCTTCGTTGACCAGGTTTGCCAGATCGGCTCCGGCGAAACCCGGTGTGCCACGGGCGATCACCGAGAGATCGACGTCGTCCCCTAAGGGCGTCTTCTTGGTATGGACCTTCAGAATGCTCTCACGTCCGCGCACATCAGGCCGGTCGACCACTACACGGCGATCGAAGCGTCCAGGCCGCAGCAGAGCCGGGTCCAGCACATCGGGCCGGTTCGTCGCAGCAACCAGAATGACTCCTTCATTCGATTCGAAGCCATCCATTTCTACCAGCAACTGATTCAGAGTCTGCTCGCGCTCATCGTGGCCTCCGCCGAGACCCGCGCCTCGATGGCGTCCCACAGCATCAATTTCGTCGATGAAGATGATGCAAGGCGCATTCTTCTTTCCTTGCTCGAACAGGTCGCGGACCCGGCTTGCGCCCACGCCCACAAACATCTCAACGAAATCCGAGCCGGAAATCGAGAAGAAGGGGACATTGGCCTCGCCTGCAATCGCACGCGCCAGCAACGTCTTGCCGGTTCCGGGGGGGCCAATCAGAAGAACGCCTTTGGGAATGCGGCCGCCGAGCTTCTGGAACTTCTGGGGCTCCCGGAGAAACTCGATAATTTCCTGTAGTTCTTCTTTGGCTTCCTCCACTCCGGCCACATCTTTGAAAGTAACTTTCTTTTGTTGCGAAGAATGCAGCCTTGCGCGGCTCTTGCCGAAACTGAGCGCCTTATTTCCTCCGCTTTGCATCTGGCGCATCATGAAGATCCAGAGTCCAAGCAGAATCAATACCGGTACGGCGTTGAACAGGATTCCGATCCAGCTACTGCCGGTCGAATCCTTCCAGTTGACCTTGACCCCCTTCTCCTGCATCATCTTGTAAATGTCCGGATAGTTCGGGGGAACGACCGTGTGAAATGGCTTCGAGACGCCGTTCTCTGCCATGTTGCCTTGTACATCGGAGCCGGTGATGTTGGCATCCTTGATCTTTCCGTCCTGGATGTAGGTAACGAAATCGGACAGGCTCAGGTTGGCGGGGGTCGGACCGCGGCCGGTCTTCACTGCCATGTACACCAGAACAACCGCGCAAATGATAACCACCCAGAAAACCGCGGTTTTTACGTTTGAACTCATGAATCTCACCTTTTGCTGGCAAATCCTCTGCCAGTTCCGGGCGCAAGCGCCCGATTCACCCTCATATGGAAAGACGTCGATCTCACCGCTTTCGATTCACATACAGCTACGCACACAATTTCACTCGGCAGTACGAAAGGTGACACGAAGGACGCGACGGCTTTCTTCCGACCTCTTGAAGTTGTGGGCACAGCCGAACTGGCGCGCCCAGATGATCTCGTTCCGATGGACGAGAACAGGCCAGTGACGCCGCTGCCATAGCGGCACACGATATTCCTGAAAGAGCGATTTAATCTTCTCTGCTCCCTGATGCCCGGCGCGATGCAGTTGATCCCCGGGCTCCCAATTCCGCACTGCGAGAAACCCCGACCGGCCCGCAACGGCGACCTGGCGCCCGTCCAGATCTACAACTTCCAATAATTCCTGGTCTTCCTTGAAATTAACACAAAATTGTGATTCGGAGTTCACTTGGTCGACGCAAATGACCCCGGCGCGAAACGGAAGCTCACATTTCTGACCGAAAGCCAGATCACGCCGATAGCCTCGCGGCTCTTTGCTGAAAGTCCCAGGACAAGTTAAGAGAACCTGGTCGAAAGAGCGAAGCGCGTCGATACCAGGTACCAGTACTCGATCATGCCCCTCCTCACGACGGCAAATGGCGAGGATTGCGTCGATGTGTCTCAGATCGATACCGCGGAGATCGCCTCGTACCTCCGAAAGCGCTCGCCGGATCACTCTCCTTTGAACGGCGATGTGGAAACTTCTGAGCGCCCGTGTTGCCAGAACGATTCCCAGGTGAGTTCGTTTGGAAATTTTGGCATAGATCGGTGCGATTGCCTCTAACCAGTAGTTTTCTTCGGCAGCCGCCAGGTCTGCCGTGCCAGCCAGCACCAGTTCCAGGTTTGGATTGAAATGCCGTACGAGGTCCGGCATGACTTCGTTTCGCAAACGGTTGCGGGCAAATTTCACCTCGGCATTCGAGGAGTCCTCGCGCCATGCGATTCCTTGTTCAGTTGCCCACATTCGGACCTCTTCTCTGCTGCTGGTAAGCAAAGGCCGGATGAAGCCTTCCGGTGTAGAGATCCGCATACCCGCCAAACCAGTAAGTCCGGAGCCCCGCAGCAGCCGGAAGAGTACCGTCTCGGCCTGGTCGCTTCGTGTGTGCCCCAGCGCGATGCGATCCACAACACCGGCCGTACGCATCGCTCTGAGAAAGAACTCACGCCGGGCATTTCGAGCTTGCTGCTCAATATTGCCCGCTTCGACCGAGGCGTGCTCGACGAAGATACGTAATCCGAGTGAATCTGCCAATGAACGGACAAACGCCTCGTCTTGATTTGATTCCTGCCCGCGCAAATGATGATTCATGTGCAGAATCACGGGGCGAATTTGAAACGTCGCCGTAAGTCTGTGAATTATATGAAGGAGAGCGACCGAATCGGCTCCGCCCGATACTGCCACGCCTACTCGGTCACCTGCCGACAGCATGCTATAACGAGGGATGATTTCCGACACCCGGTCGAGTAACGTATCCGCCAATATCGTCATTCTAAGTCGCCGTTAGCGGGCCGCCCATCCATGCAGATCAACCCTCCCTTAACGGAACAAGAGTTGTCCCGGCTTGCCGCAGGTGTCCAGGTGTTGCTAATGGACGTGGACGGAGTGCTGACCGATGGACGGTTGTTCCTGGTTCCGGATCACAACGGCGGAATGGCTGAAACGAAAGGGTTTGATTCACAGGACGGTATCGCACTGCGCTGGCTGACCTGGTACGGGATCAAGACCGGAGTCATCAGCGGCCGCGAATCTCCCGCCACCGCCTGCCGTGCCAGCCAAGTCGGCATGACGTGGGTTTTTCAAGGCCACATAGAGAAGATTCCATTGTTCGAGCAGATCGTAGCGGAAGCGAAGGTCGATCCTTCGGCGATCGCCTATGTCGGCGACGACCTGACTGATGTGGTGATTATGCGGCGTGCGGGCCTTTCGTTCGCGACCGCTAATGCGCGCGAGGAAGTGAAACGATCTGCGATGGCAGTTACGGAGGCGTGCGGGGGCTCGGGCGCAGTCCGGGAAGTGATCGAATTGCTGTTGAAAGCGCGCGGAGTCTGGAAGGATCTCCTCAAGAAGTACGAGGTAGAGCGTTGAGCGACCCCGGCACGGGTAGGCTCGGTCTGGTTTTGAGCACTGTAAGCGGGCCCGGAGTATTGCACCAGCTCACGGGTGTCATTGCACGACACGAAGGAGACATTCGGTCGATCTCGATTATCGAAGAGCATGCAGCCGGGGCCCGCGTTTATCTGGAGTTGGACCTGCCCGGTTCGTCCGAGGCTCTCTTGGAAGAGCTCGCGCATTTGAACGTAGTTCAATCCGTTACTGCCGTTCAATCCCTGCAAAAGATCTACGGAAAGCGCGTCATTATTGTCGGCGGCGGCGCGCAAGTCGGACAGGTGGCGTTGGGGGCCATCTCCGAGGCGGACCGCCACAACATCCGCGGAGAACACATTTCCGTAGACACGATACCGCTCGTTGGCGAACAAACCCTTGCGGACGCGGTACGGGCGGTGCGGCGTCTTCCACGCGTTCGCGCATTAGTCCTGGCGGGTTCGCTCATGGGAGGGGAGATCGAGACAGCGGTGAGAGAAGTGCGGAGTGAAGGGCTGCTGGTCATCAGCTTGAATATGGCGGGAAGTGTTCCGGACGCTTCCGACCTTGTCGTAACGGATCCGGTTCAGGCAGGAGTAATGGCGGTGATGGCCGTAGCCGACACCGCCAAATTTACGATCGAACGATTACGCCGACGGGTGTTTTAGGCTCTATCGAACTTCAAAACGAAATTCGCGCAAAACGTCCGGCACGGATCCGGGTTGTGCGGGATTATAGACACGAAGAAAGTAAGCGCCAGCGGTAGTGATGCGAGGGACAACCACATCTGCTTTTTGCTGGTGGATGAGACCGGCACCTTGCCACACTCGTTTCCCCAGCCCGTTTACGATTTCCAGGTTTACGCGGCCCTCGGGAAGATCGTCTGCCTTGAGGTGTAGATCCAGCGGTCTCCCTCCCGGGACAACGGCGGCTTCGAGCGTGCCGCAGGGGGAAAGAGTCATGCCGCTCGTTTCCAATCCTCGGGACGCAGTGAGATTGACATCGCGTGGCATGAACTGCGGTACCACGGTAATTCCTAGCGCAAGGACAGCGGCCGCTCCTGCCCAGGAGAGTGCCGGAAGGGTAAACCAATCTTTCCAGGATCGCGCGGCCCAGGATCGCGCGGGAGCGGCTTGCTTTCGAATCCGCTCTGCTTCCAACTCCTGGCAAGCGGCCTTGGCCGCTGCCAATTCAATTTCTAATGCCTCGAGGCGTGTGACACACGATTCGCAAGCCAGAATGTGAGTCTCGATGGTCTCGAGCTCGCTTTCCTGGACTTCATTTCGGAGGAACCGCTCCAGTGCCTCCTCATTCGGATGATCGAGATAGTCCGTCATAAGTATGTGCGGAAGAGATCCGCTCTCTCCCTATCAGAAATGTGCTCGTCAGCCTGCCTGCGCTCTCACGAAAACTGAGAAAATTCCGCTGCTGGCCAGTTTTTTCCGGCCGATCTCGCCAAATTTTGCTTTGGCTCGGGATTTTAGGAGCCGGAACTGGGTCTCCGTAAGCGACATCTCACGGCAGATCTGTTCCTGGGACTGCTCTTGTAGATAGAAGCGAACGAGGATATCGCGGTCGCGTTGCGAGAGGGCTTCGAGGGCGCTCTTCATGAGCTCCGCCTTCTGGCGGATAATTGCTTCCTGTTCGGGGTTCTGGGTCCGGTCAGCTACCGCGATGCCGCTCTCCAAATCCGCTTGTTCCCGGCGGTTGTGGACTGCTTGTTCAATATACGCAGCAACTTGCCTGCGAACGACCGTTCGCACGAACCCCATCAGACGTTCGGGTTCGCGAAGATCGCCTTTCCGAATTGCGTTCACGACAATAAGAAATGTGTCATGGACCTTATCTTCTAGTTCTTGTGGCCCCAGCTGGCGGCACAAATAGTATCGAATGCCCCGGCTAAAGAGCTTGTAGAGCTGTTCCATGCCGGCATCCTCGCCCGCTTTGATTTGCTCCACCAAGACACTCCACTCCACAGCAGGGAAGGTGGACCTGGCAGTCTTCTCCTTCTCTTGAACCGGCTGGCTGCTTTGGCCGGCCGGTGCCGGGCTAAGTTTCGGTTGGGTCCCCACCATAGGTCGGAAGTTACTCCTTGGAAATAATCGAATAGGCTGCCCAGAAGGACGGAGAGCTTCGATAGCCGCCGCCCTGCTGTACGTCTTTTTGCGCCTGCTGAAGGGCGATCCCGGCGCGCTGGGCAAGCGAACCGGTCTTTAGAACAGCGAAATGTGTATAGAAAGCTGAGAAAAAACGCCCCGAGTCGTCGGGCGTCGGCCAGGCGCTGACAATTACGGCTGAAGCCCCAGCGAGGAGCCAAGCCCTACTTAAGCCGATCAAGCCGGCGCCAGGGAGATTCTTCCCCTGCTCGGAGGAACACCCGCTCAGTACCACCAAACTCCCTGGAACTCGGTAAGTTGCAATGACTTCAGTGGTGAGAAGCTCCGGGACATCCGTTTGGGCCAGGCTGAGCGCCAGGGCAGCTTCTTCCGGCTGACCGGGCGGACTGACAACGTGCACCGCGAAATGGATGATCTCCGGTGGCTTCGTAAGGATCTTCCGCAGAGCCAGGCCGGTGGCGTCGCCGCCGACGAGCAGCTTTGCTTCCGGTGTTCCGCTCAGATTGGCCGATGAGCGCACCTCCCGCTCGCTACCGGGCAGCCGCGCCAAAGCAACAGATTCCCTGGTCGCTCTTGCGGGTATTAGGCCCGCCGAGCGGGATCTGCGTGAATCAGCCGTATTGTATATGGGATCGGCAACGCCGACGAAGATTCGGTTTGGCGAGTCAACATTGGGCTCCACCAGGAGGAGCTCGCTGGGCAAGAATCTCACATTGTGGGAGATCATTAGGTGCCGGTTGGCATTTGGCGACGAGAGGTCCGGCAGATCAGAGAAGGGAACTCCATCGAGCAGAGCGCCGTCCCCGGCGATGAGCCATTGCCGTTTCTGCCAAATTTTGGCGTTCAGTTGTTGAAACAGAGCTTGGCTCAGCCGGTGGCCAGGACCCCTCGAGTCGGCGCCGTGCCGGACGGCATCGGTGAACTCCACGGCCCTGGTCTTGATTTCGTTTTCCGCGCTCAGCTTATATAGCTGCACTTCATCCCCGGTAACTGCCCACACGAACGATTCGTTCTTCCCCAAGCAAAAGCTGAGTAAGGCCTCGTCGCTGGTTAATCTTGCCTGAATATCTCTAAGTGAATTCTTATGCGCTTTTTTCTCACCGCGAGCCGCTAGATTCCGAGGGGCGATGCCGATCTTGTTTCCTAAATCGCTGAGCTCGAACCGAATCCGGTTTAGTTTTACGCGCTCCTGCTTGTCGTCTTCACCGAGCGTGACGCTTGCCTGAGCGGCCTGAAGTTGAGAAAGCAACTCAAAATAGCGAGGCGGGAGCTTCAGGTTACGGCCGAAGGTTGCGGTGAGCTGCTCGCGGAGGCTGGCGGCGCGATTCTCAGCCAGGACTTCCAATGCCTCACGCCCCAGCGCCGGATCGTGGCGTTTGAGAGATTCGCCGGCCGCAAGCAGCGCAAAATCGTGATAAACATCGTTTAATAGAACGACGGTGCTGGTGCTAGTAGCATCGCCCGGCAGCGCGCCCCGCCGCCACTCGTCCGCCGAAACGACCGCCTTGCGGAATTCAGCGAGTGCTTCCGTCGTTTGACCCTGTTTTTCCAGAATCAATGCCCGGATGTGCAGGGGATAGTAGCGCGGGGTGATTTTGAAGGTGTTACTGGGAAGGGCGAAGGCCTCATTGATGAGGGCTAAAGCCTTGCTGTAATCGGGCCTCGGCTTTTGCAGCTCAACTTCTGCCAAGTGCTCGTCGGAGATCGCAAGGCCGTCTTTGTCCGAGATCGCGCGACGGATTCCGTAAGCTTTGTTGAGCGCTGTGGCGGCTTCAGCGAGTTCGTTCCTGTTGCCAGATGCAGCAGCCTGACGAAGCAGGCATATGCCGCGGTAGTCCCATGCCATGGCCTCGAGAGAGGCAAGGCCGACCTGATGCGCAACATCGATAGCTTCGTGTGAACTCTGCTTCCCATCTGCGGTCTTCCCTTGTAGAATTTCCACCGAAGCCAAAGCCAGCAGGGCTTGAACGAGAAATGGCCGGTCTGATGACGACCGGAGCAGATTGACCGATTGCCTGGCTTTTTGCTCAGCCAAGGCAAAATCGCCGAGCTGTGTATAGATGGTCGAAAGATTGGCGGTAGCGGCGCCCGCGAGAGTGTTGTTCTTCGCCTGTTCGGCTGCTTCAAGAGCGCGGTCAAACGAATCTCGAGCAGCCGAATATTGGAATTGCCTGATCTGCAAATCTCCCACTGACAGGCGGATGTCGGCTTCCTGGCTGAATTCGGCACCTTGTCGCGCGAGGTCAGCAGCTCGGCTCAATTGCTGAATGGCAGCAGTGAGCTGGCCGTTATTCTCCAGCTTCTTGCCGTCCGCAATCGCCTGGCGTATTCGATTAGCAGTTGGAGTGTGCTGAGCTTGGTCGGCACCGGGCAGACCAGAGTGCGCGAGACCGAGCACACCCAGCGTTCGTAGAGCCGGAAACAGCCACAGGACAAGCGACCGTCTGGCCCACCTGAAAGGCGGCAGAAATGATTCCTACAAAGATGCGCTTTGTAAGCACTCTACCATTCTTTACCAGCTAATTGCCAGTAAAGTTGAGCTAATTTGGAGGGTAATTAAAAACCGAACAGGATCTGAAGAGCGACGAGAGCGTGATGGAGGATGATTGGTGGCAGCATGTAAGTCCCTTTCCGCCCACGAAGATCCCAGCGAGAAACTCGCGACGGCAGATTTCTCATCGGCCATCTCTCTGGAAACAAAGGAGAAACTATTTTTAAGAATTTTGTGATTGTCTAGACAGGGTGGGCCTATACGCGGCTACGGCACTCGAGACAGAGGTCTCGCATCGGCCGGCATTTCTGAAAGGACGGCTACTTTCGCGTGTGAATCTGCACCGCTTAACGCGGCTCTAGGGGAGGTATTTCTGCCGGATTCTCAGGACATCCCAAAATGCCGTGAAAAAATCCGCGGGACGAACCTTCGATCCCGTCATATCGATCCAAGTCTCGAGCGGGTATTCGTAGATAATCCGCTCCAGTTGCTTTGTGTCGCCGTCGTGGAGCTGGAGATAGCGCGCGATGATCTCGACATCGAACACCCATTTGGAAAGAAACGGATCAGCGAAGAGCTGGCGGGTATGCGATCCGACCCGAAAGAGCTTTGCACCGCATTGCGTATCGTAAATTGGCAGGCGCAGCATGACTGAAGCCGCAGTCGCGAAGACGCGGCCAAGGTAGTGGCGCATGGCCCGGCGACGGACGTCGCGGCCCAGGAGTTTTACCCGGGATCCAAACACCATCTCGATATCGGGACGGCTGTCAAGAATATGGAGAAAACGGTAAACAGTGTCCAGCGGCGTGGCTAGATCCGCATCCCAGAACCCGACGATCTCAGGCCGGAACGTGTCTAAGGCGTGAAGGATCCCCGAGCGTACGGCCTCTCCCTTTCCCCGGTTCGGCCTGCATGCCAAGATGGCTGTCCGGTCTTCGTAGCCGTGTTGAAGCTGCTGGAGAACTCCTAGCGTGTTGTCGTGGCTCCCGTCATCGACAAACAGGATGTGGCCGCAAAAACCGCTATCAAGAAACGTTTGGAGGCTCTCGATGTCCAAACGCGAAGCTTCGTTGTAGCAGGGAACGATAAGGCAGAGATTCCGTGTATCACTGCGTTCCGTAAAGTGATCAATCATTCAGCGGAAGGTGAATCGTCCTGCCCTCCTTTGAGGACCGGCGAGCTGCATCGAGTATCTCGGTTACGAGCACGTTCGTACCGAGTGAGGACAGGCTATGCTCATCTTTCACTTCTCCCCCAATTACCGCTGCGAAGTAGCGGAGCGAGTCGTCATAGGGCGCTTGAAGCGGCTCCGGGGATATTA
>DATBHS010000117.1:0-9310 GCA_036557345.1 Bryobacteraceae bacterium | reverse complement strand
GGGAACTCGCATAATAACGAATTTTCCGTTCACGAGAGCAAGCAGGGAATCGGATGAGTTGCCCGTGATGATGGGCGTGTTCTTCCCGAGGCCCAGCGTGTCGAACTGATCGACCCAGTCGTAGTAGTGCGAGTCGGCGCTCCCCGAACCGTCCACATTGCGGAAGTTTGGTCCCGGCGTCGGATATAGCGTCCACCCTTCCGGGCAGTGCTGGCCAGTGGCAGTCGGCCCGTTCAGCGGCCCCTTACATTTCCTCCGGTCGAAGCTGGCCAGGTGCCCGCTCCCCAGCGCCACCCACACGACGTTGTTGCGATCGATATCCATGCCGCGCGGCGAGAATCCCGACACGGGCGCTTTGGGATTGTGCCAGGGAACCTCATAATATTCCGCAAGCGCCGTCTCCGGGGGATTCGCTCCTGGGTTCAATCGCACGATGCCGCCCGGGAATCCCAGCACGCTTCCCCATACCATGCCATCGGTGCCCACAGCGATTCCGTAAAAGGCCGCGTTCAACCGCGTGTCCCGGCCCTTATCGGCAGGGCCACTCATAGCAGATGATGTACCCAGGCTCTCGCCGCTCGGTGCCGTCAGCACTTTCTGCTCGGAATCGAGATAGGCATCCCGCTTTCCGTTGCCGTTCGTGTCGAGAACCAGCGCCGTCCAACCCTGAGATTTTTTCGCATCATGTGTCTGGTCCCACATCCGGGTGTTCAGCCATCCGACCACGCCTCCGCCGCCACCGCTGCTGGTCCATAGCGTGTTATTCATATCCGAGGCGAACACCAAATGGTGCGTACTAAAGCACGTATCGATCAGGGATACTTTTTTTGTGGACGGGTCATAGACTGCTAGCTGCCGTCCCGAACTTGCGACGGGAGTGAGCTTCGCCGATGGCAGATCCGAACCCGCTTTGCAGAAGGCAGGATTGTTGTTCGCCCGGATTCGCGATGTGAGCCAAACTCTTCCCCGCTCGTCGAACATAGGGTTGTGTACCGTCGTGTGACTGTCCCAAATCGCTTCGTCACCCCATAACGCTGAGGGCTGTAGCGGCTTGGGCTGTCCCGGTGTATCCGGATCACGATACGGGATATTCACCCGGCTGCTGGTGTGGCGTACCGGATCGAGCACCGGTAGATAATCCCGGCTCTCCTCCGCCGATCCGTAGATCAGACCGTTGGCGTTCAGTGCCGGGTTGCGCTTGTCGCTCGAAATTTCATCGTGCAGATACGCCTTTGAATCGGCCCAATCCCATTGCGCAATAACGAGATTGCGCTCAATGCCTCGCGGGCGCGGAGGCCCTTCGGCGGGAAATTCCCCGCGCGCAATCAGTGTCGTCCAGTCGCCGAATTCCGCAGTCGCGCGTTCGGGGCCCAGTTGAGCGAGTCCGCCCACCATCGCCCTCCCTGCCTGGCCCGATTGCACACGCCGCACCCAAGCCGCGGCCGGCGAATCGAAATGGCTGAACAGGGCGGGAATGGTCCGCGTGTATGCGTTCCCTAGCTGGTGGCACGATTCGCAGCTGTCGGTTTTTATCAGGTGCAGCCACTGATCCTGCGATTTGATCTTCGGCGAAATCCCATTCCCTTGCGGTCCTGTACCCGGAAATTCGTTCTCTTTCGGTACGTTTAGCATCGCGTACCAGTAGTTCCCCGGATAATACTGCGCGGCCGTTTTTTGATCGGGTGCCACGGACGGCTTCAGATCGATGCGTTTCCCTGGTCGCGTCTGGAGCTTCGGAGAATCCAGTAACCCGTAACCGCGTGCCCAGACCGTGTAGGTTGCCGGAGGAAGTGCGGGAATCAGATACCGGCCCTGGTCATCGGTCACGACCTCTTTGATATAGCGTGTGGGCAGATCGGTGGTTTCGGCAATCACCCACACCCCGGCTTCTGGGCCTTTAGCGCTGGAGACCACTCCGCCGATTTCGTCGCTCTTAACGGTAACTGCCGCGTTCTGTTTCGCAGGCAGGAGCCCGGCGAATACCACGGCCGTAAAGCAGAAAAACGAGAGAGATTGAAGCGTGCGCATGCGGTTTCTGGACGGCAGTATATACCGTTGCGAACCGGATTGGCGCGGCCCCGCAGCACACTGGCGATTTTGAAGACGAGCCGGCAGCATTCCGGCTTGAGTCGCGTTCAGATTGGGCATCCGATTAAGCAGGTTCTACGGCTACGATGATCGTAAGAGAGTCACCCGACCTTCAGCCCGATCTGCTGATGCTTATGAGTTCTTCTGTGAGAGAGAGCGCGCCGGCAAACGGACTCGTGAAGTTTATTTCGGCCGCTCCGGTACGGGCATCCTTGCTCCGCGGAGCCTTACTTGCTTCTATAGCGGTCGGTATGAATCGTTCGACATCAGTTGGCGCCAACTGCACGGTCAGGCCTGAATCCGTTCGGCAAGGCGAAGTCACGCGTATTACATGTGATGGGGCGCAAGCCGCGCAAATGAGCGGCCGCACGATTCGGCTATTCCCCCAATTGGATGGACGGCGCCTCGGACTCATGCCGGTTCCTGTTTTGGAAAAGCCTGGCAACTATTCGCTGAGGCTGCTTGATCAACACGGGACGGTACTGCGCGTACTCACCGTACGCGTTCTGGTCGCGCACTACCCAAGGGAGAACGTAGGTATCGAAAGTTCTACGGCAGCGCTGAAACCATCTCCGGGCGAACAGGAAGCCGTAACGGCATTTCGTAATACAACGTCCGCGACAAGATACTGGGAAGATAACATCCAGTTACCCGTACCTGGGTGTGTGACTTCGCCGTTTGGAGCGCAGCGTCTTTTCAACGGCAAGCCGACTGGGAACTTCCATGGCGGCCTTGATCAGCGTGGGACCGTTGGGACGCCGATTCACGCAGTAGCCGCGGGCGTAGTTAAGATCGTTCGGGACTTTAATCTACGTGGCGGCACCGTCGCCATTGACCACGGGCAGGGGTTCGAATCCGTTTATATGCACATGTCCAAGACCGCAGCTAAGGAAAGCGCACATGTTTCTACCGGCGATGTAATCGGATACGTTGGTGCAACGGGGCGCAGCAATGGCCCGCACCTGCATTGGACGCTATACGTCAACGGAGTTCCCGTGAATCCGGCGCAATGGGTGAAGCTTCCAGCGCCTTGCCAGGCAACCTCCAGCGCCACGCGTGGACATCGGCATCCTGGCTGATTTAAATATCGCGCAACTCCCTTCAAATTGGACACGCCAGGGGTCTGACCGGCGCCCCCGTAGCGCCTCGAATCTTCATGGGGGCAGCAATAAAAACGAACTCATAGATCCGATCTCGAGCCAGTGCTTCCAGATTGAGAACCTCAATGATGTGAATTCCCGACTCGACTAACAGATGCATGTGTACGGGCATGGCAGGATCAGGAACCTTCTCGAAAACCACTGTGTCTGAGCCTGCGGCAAAAATCTTCCGAGCACTAAACCACCGTGCCGCTTCGATCCCAGGTCCTGGTGCAACTGTATTGTTGATGTATCGCTTTGGATCGTGGAAGAACTGCGCCCATCCGGTCCGTAGCAGCACGATATCACCCATGCCGATTTCAATATTTGAAGCCTGACTAAGGTGGTCCGGGGTTATTTCGAAGTCTTCAGGAAGCACATCAACCCCCTCGGATCGGGCAATGTCCAGAAGTACGCCGCGGCGCACGATGGGTTCAACGCGATCTACACCCAATTCCGCCATGCCGTGCTCGTATGTCTGTTCTATACGCCGGCCGCCATAACATAGCCCGTTACAAGAGAAGTGACTCAGGGCATCAATATGTGTTCCAACGTGAGTTCCAAGCGCAATAGCATCGGCCGCCGATGTGGCTCCGCCGCTGTACAGAATCTCGCCATGCTTCTTCGTCAAACCGTACAGAAAGGGCGGATGAGACGGGAAGTGCGGCATGCCGGGAAAATAAAGCTGGCCCAGATCATATGGCTTTGTATTCAGAAGGTCATTCACTGCCATGGTTGATTAACGTATCGCTACCAGTCATCCCGCCAGAGACTGATCTTTCGCCGGAGTTTGAAGAGGAGAATTGGAACTTAATAGAGAGATTTCGATTGGCGGGGCTTGGCGAAGGGTCTGATAGACGACGCAGTAGCGCTCAGTCAGGCGGCGAAGAGTTGCAAGTTGATCAGCGTCGGCATCGGTATCTATATCGAAGGCGATCCGGATACTTTGGAAACCCACAGGAGCTTCCTTGCTTACTCCAAGCGTCCCGCGAAAATCAAGATCTCCTTCTGCGCGCACGGTGCCGCCCCGCAGATGCACGCCGATGGCGGTCGCAACAGCCGCCATCGTCACACCTGCACAGGCCGCTAAGGCTTCGAGCAACATGTCCCCTGAGCAGGCCAAAGTTCCGGGGCCGCCCGTGGCCGGATGTAACCCGGCTTCGACAAGCGCTTTGCTGGTAAGAATGCTGCACGTAACGCCTTCACCAATTCGACCTTCTGCTTTGAGCGTGATCAAGGCCGCTTGCGGTTCTGAACGATAGCGTTCTTTGAGCGGCGCTTGCGCCGCGCGGAGCTCGTCCATGTCCATGGACCTCGATTGTTGCAGATGCCTGCTCTAAACCGCAACTCGAAAAGCAACATCATGATTAGATGATCTAACGATGCCAACAACACTGATCGTTTTGGAGACCATTTTCCTGATTCTGAGCGTCCTGATCGTGCTGGCGGTGTTAGCAACCGCGGTTTTAGTGCTTCTTCATGTGATGAGAACAAAGCGCGACGACAAAGAAGATCCGAAAGCCGGGTTGAAGATCACTGACCTGGGTCAAGAGCTGTCTGATCGCGTTCTGAAAGTCAGGCGCAGCATACTGCCGAAAAAGGAATGGAAGAAACTGCCAAAGCAAAGGCACCCGAAATCGTATGAGAGTACGGTGTTTGTTCTCGATTTTCATCCAAAGCTAAGAGCTCGCGAGGTGCAGGCGCTCCGTAAGGAGATCGACATCATTACTCAGGTCGCTACGCCGAAAGACGAAGTGTTGGTGCGCATCGACTCAGCTGGAGGCACTGTTACGGGCTATGGTCAGGCTGCTTCTCAGCTGTTGAGAGTGCACGGTCTCGGTATCCCGTTAACCATTTGTGTCGACGAAGTTGCGGCATCGGGCGGCTACATGTGTGCCGCCGTAGCCGACAAGATCATAGCGGCGCCGTTTGCTTATATCGGCTCTATCGGCGTAGCGGCGGGAATGCCTAACGTTGTCGGACTCATGAATAAGATCGGCGTGCGTTACCTCGAACTGACGGCTGGCGAGAACAAGCGTACGCTGACGCCCTTCTCGGAATTTACGCCAGAAAAGCAGGCGATCGAACTGGAGCGTCTCCAGGCCATTCATGGAGCGTTTAAAAATTTAATAAAGAAGCGCCGGCCGAACCTCGATATCGACCGGGTTGCCGATGGAAACTATTGGTTGGCGATAGAAGCGAAGGAGCTTGGTCTGGTCGATATTATTCAGACCAGCGATGAATATCTTATTCAGCAATTGAAATTGAATCGCCGCATCGTGAGGATCAGCTGCGAACGAGCCGGGCGAAGGATAGTTTCAAACCTGCTGGATGCGTTCGGGTAGAGGAGGAATTCACTTACGCTTCCGCCGCTAATGATCCCCGGTACACGGCATCCAGCACGCCATTAATAAATGGAATTGATTCCTCACCGGAGAATTGCCGTGCCAGCCCCAGTGCCTCATCGATAATCACCGCTACGGGCACCGCCTTTGCCTCGAGCTCGTAAATAGCGAGCCGGAGAATATTGCGATCGACCACCGGCATCCGTTCCAGGCGCCAGTGCTCTGCTTTGGCTTCGATCTTCTTATCAATGTCTGCCGCGTTTGCCACGGTGCCGTGAACCAGTTCTTCCATAAACCGGTCGGGCTTGGGCTGCTTTTCGCTCTCTTCCGAGTAGAGGCTTTCGTAGAAGTGAGAAATCGCGCTATCGACTGGCTCGCGCCGCATGTCCCATTCGAAAAGGACCTGCAGCGCTCGTCTTCTGGACCGATGCCGCGCAGCCATGGTTAACGGTTTTCCTGCAGCTGGGCCCGCAAATTCGCGAGTTCAATAGCAGCCTCCGCGGCCTCTGAGCCCTTGTTGCCGCTCTTCCCGCCCGCGCGGTCCATAGCCTGTTGCAGATCGTCGGTAGTCAGCACGCCAAAAGCGATCGGTACTCCCGTCTCGACACTTACTTTCGTCAATCCGTCGACGGCGCCTCCGGCGACGTACTCAAAATGTGGCGTATCGCCTCGCACCACGGCTCCAAGAGCCACAATCGCATCGCAAAACGGGGCAAGATGTTTGGCCGCAACCGGCAGTTCCCATGCACCCGGCACCTTCACCAGCCTGATATTTTCATGCGGGCAGCCGTGCTTTTCGAGTGCGTCCAGCGCTCCGCGCTCCAACTGCTCCGTGATGAATTCGTTAAAGCGGCTGACTACAATGCCAATGCGCAGCTTGGTCGCGTCGAGGGACCCTTGAAATCTTTTGTATGGCATTCAGGAGAGTGGGTTGGCGCGGACGCTAGGGGCGCTCACTATGGGATAATTCGGTTTTAATCCCTCAGTCTACCGCACCATGGATCCCCGATTTATACGCAATTTCTCTATCATTGCGCACATCGATCACGGGAAATCCACGCTCGCGGACCGGCTTTTGGAATATACCGGCGCCCTCTCGCAGCGCGAAATGATGGACCAGGTTCTGGACACCATGGATCTGGAGCGCGAGCGCGGAATCACTATTAAAGCTCATGCCGTGCGGCTGAATTACAAGGCCGACGACGGCAACATTTACGAGCTGAACTTAATTGATACTCCGGGTCACGTCGACTTTACTTACGAGGTCTCGCGCAGCCTGCAAGCCTGCGAAGGGACGTTGCTGGTAGTGGATGCTTCGCAAGGTGTGGAAGCGCAGACGCTGGCCAACACGTATCTGGCCCTAAATCACGATCTCGAAATTATCCCGGTCATCAACAAGATCGATTTGCCGTCAGCCGAACCCGAGCGCATTCGCGAGCAGATCGAGCAGGTAATTGGCCTCGACGCCAGCGATGCGATCCTGGCCAGCGCCAAGAACGGTATCGGGATCAAAGAGATCCTCGAAGCCGTCGTGCAGCGCGTCCCCGCGCCCAAAGGCGATCCGAATGCCTCACTACGAGCCTTGATATTCGACTCCTGGTTTGACCCGTATCGCGGCGTGATCATTCTGACCCGTATCGTCGATGGCGCAGTCCGCAAAGGACAGAAAATACGGTTGTGGTCCAACGGCAAGGTCTACGAAGTCGAGGGCCTCGGTTTTCAATCCCCCAAGCCCATTCCCTGTGACGAGTTGACGGCCGGCGAAGCGGGATTTCTCTTTGCCAATATCAAGACTGTTTCCGATGCGCAGGTCGGCGATACGATTACTGAGGATGCTCATCCGGCGGCGGAACCCCTGCCCGGCTTTCAGGAGATCAAGCCGATGGTTTTTGCTGGCTTGTATCCTGTCGAGTCGCATGAGCACGGGCTCTTGCGCGACGCACTCGAGAAGCTCCGGTTGAATGACAGCGCGTTCAATTTCGAACCGGAAAATTCGACCGCTCTTGGATTCGGATTTCGCTGCGGCTTTCTCGGGCTTCTGCACCTGGAGATCGTTCAGGAGCGGCTGGAGCGTGAATTTCAGATCGATCTGATTACCACGGCACCCGGCGTCCGCTACCGCGTCACAACAACTTCAGGCGACATCATCGAGGTCGACAACCCTCAGAGATTTCCCGAGCCGTCTTCGATTCAAAAGACAGAAGAGCCGATTATCGATGCCACAGTGATCACTCGCGAAGAGTATATCGGCGAGATTCTGAAGCTTCTGGAAGAGAAGCGCGGTATCCAGAAGAAGTTCGAATACATCGGAAGCGGGCGTGTTCTGCTGGTTTACGAGTTGCCTCTGAACGAAATCGTGCTCGATTTCTATGACCGGCTCAAGTCGGCCTCGCGCGGATATGCATCGCTCGACTACCACCTGTCCGGCTACCGCATTTCACCGATGGTGAAGCTGGATGTGCTGGTCGCGGGCGAGCCGGTGGACGCCCTGTCGATGATTGTTCATCGCGATTTCGCTTACGAGCGCGGCAAGGCGCTGATTGAACGGCTTCGCAAGCTGATTCCGCGGCAAATGTTCGAGGTCGCGCTGCAAGCCGCGATCGGCACAAAAATCATCGCGCGCGAAACCATCTCCGCCATGCGCAAAAACGTACTGGCGAAATGCTACGGCGGCGATATCACGCGCAAGCGTAAGCTGCTTGAAAAGCAGAAGGAAGGCAAGCGGCGCATGAAACGCGTAGGCCGCGTCGAAATCCCCCAGGAAGCCTTCCTCGCCGTGCTCAAGGTCGGCGGCGAATCGAGTGAGTAGAACGCCTCCCGACAGCCATGCAGGGAATCAGAAGAAGCCCAACAGCGAATAGCGTCCAACTCCCGGGCTCTGGCGTCGCAAAGCCCTCGTCGAACCCCGTGAGATCACCGGCCTTGTCCGTGATCACCGTCGTTACCTTCACGTCTCCGCCTGGACCACCGCGGTACACGGTATCCCCATCAACGCCATCAAAGAAGAGCGTTGCCTGTGATGGATACTGGACACTTTTGACCGTTTCGGTAATCATGAAATCGCTCCCCGACTCGTTCGGCAAATTGGGAGGGCTACCGAACGGGGAGGGATGTCTTCCCAACGCTAGAAAGATCGGTCCCCTCCCGAATATATAGAAGTCAAGCTCTGTGGTTCTCGCTGCCGGGCTTGGAAAACCGAAGTCGATATCCCATTCCGGTTCGTCATCCGGTACGAAGAAGAACATCGATTTTAGCGTCACCGACCCCCCGAGCGGCAGAGGGTTGAAGGTACGATTTTGCGGATCGTGACCGAAATCGAACCGGTTGCCGGCGCAAAACACAACAAGATTCGGTGTGACCGGCACGCCATTGGGCCCAATGGAACCGCAACTAAGAGAAGCGGCGCCACAAGTTGACGCACACAAGAGGATCGCCGAGATCGCAAAGGCCGTTTTCATCAGCATGCTCCTTGGACAAAGAGTGGCGTGACTGATTCTAGCAGGATCTGGAGCGCCGATGGTAAGCTCCTGAAGCGTGCAGAACGCGTCCCGGTGTGAATGATAGCCTTCGTAGGTAATGAAAGTCGGGATCGACAGTTACTGCTTCCATCGGTTTTTCGGGGAAGTCTATCCGCAACAGCACCACCCCAACCGAAGCATGACGCTGGAGGACTTCATAAAGGTTGCGAAGAGCCTTGCCGTGGATGGCGTTTCACTTGAATCCTGCTTCTTCCCGAGC
>DATBHS010000116.1:0-38238 GCA_036557345.1 Bryobacteraceae bacterium | reverse complement strand
ATGGGCTCGACCTCGACAATCACGCCTGAGCGGCACGGCCCATTACAGCGCTTCTTCCAAAATCTCGGACCAGGACTGATTACGGGCGCGGCGGACGACGATCCGTCCGGGATCTCGACGTATTCCGTGGCTGGAGCAGCTTACGGCTACGCCAGCTTATGGACCGCACTTTTCTCCTTCCCGCTAATGGCCGCTGTGCAACTGATGTGTGCACGGCTGGGCATGGTAACCGGGCGCGGACTCGCGTCCGTGATCAGGACTCGGTATCCACCGCCGGTTCTTTGGTCGGCCTGTCTGTTGCTTGTCATCGCGAACATATTCAATATCGGAGCCGATCTGGGAGGGATGGCGGATGCTTTGCATCTTGTAACTGGGGTTCATCCCTACATTGGCACACCGTTCTTTGCCTTCTTGATCATTGGGCTCTTGTTTTGGACTTCTTACCGTACGATTGCACGGATCTTTAAGTGGATGACGCTCGCCTTATTCGCTTATGTGATCACGGCATTCCTGGCACATCCCGACTGGTTCCAGGTGATACGCGCGACATTGATTCCGCATCCGGAGTGGACGCGCTCGTATCTTTCTGTGCTGGTCGGCATTCTAGGGACAACGATTTCACCCTACCTGTTCTTCTGGCAGGCAGCTCAGGAAGTGGAAGAGGACCGCGAGCGCGGCAAAACGACTGTTGCACAGCGGCGGGGTTCGACGAATGAGGAGTTAGCTTCCGCCACGAGGGACGTTGTTACCGGAATGTTGTTGTCGAACCTGGTTATGTACTTCATCATCCTGACTACGGCAGCCACACTGCATGCGCACGGAATGAAGAATATCGAAACCGCGCGGCAGGCGGCCGAGGCTCTGCGGCCCTTGGCGGGCAAGGGCGCATATTGGCTGTTTAGTCTGGGGCTGGTTGGCACGGGAATGTTGGGAGTGCCGGTTTTGTCAGGCTCTTGCGCTTATGCAATAGCCGAGGCAGCGCGCTGGCGAGCCGCTTCCTTAACGAAGAAATTTTATCTGGCGCGCCGCTTCTACGGCGTGATTGCCGTATCGGTGCTGGTCGGGCTCGCTCTCAACTATGCGCGCTTGAATGCCGTAAAGATGCTATTTTGGGCCGCTGTGCTGAACGGCGTTTTGGCTCCACCACTCGTGATCCTGGTCGTGTTGCTGACGAGCGACAAACGCGTGATGGGAAAGCGCCGGAACGGGTTGGGCGCGCAGGTACTCGGGTGGATTTGCGCTGCTGTCATGAGCATTGCGGCTCTAGCGTTGATCGTGACATAGAGGATAGTTGCAGCCGTCTTTTGGGAGCGGTAAGGATCCTGGTTAAACCTGAGTATGAACGGATTCTCGAAACTGAGCCGCGCGCGTAAGCAAGCGGTTGCTTACATCTGGCTTTTAGCGCCCCGCGTGCCAAAGTTCCAGACCCGTGCGGACAGACAGGATGGAGGGCGGGCTCGAATCCGCGCCCTTCACAGACTGCCAGATAACACGATTCAATTCCGCATCTGGCGCGCGATCCGGCCGCGAGAAGTCCCATTGAGCTGACTCACTTGATCCTGGAGCGTCTGCGCCGTTCTTCTCATCCAAACGCACCATCGGTTTCAGAGCCGTATAGGTCCCGCTCGAAGGATTCTGACTAAACTCGTTCAGCAAGCCACTCGCACGGTCATCGAAATAGGTCAAGCTGCCTAAGCCCAGTATTTGATTGATCGTCCGCAGCACGGAAACGGTGGAGTAAGTGGCGTGCGAAACCGCGCCGCGACGCGTATAGGGAGAAATCGCAAGCAACACGGAGCGCCGCGCGTCCACATGGTCCGGCCCGTCCTGCGCATCGTCTTCCAGAACAAAGATCGCCGAACTCGACCAATACCTGCTCTTCGAAATGATTTCGACGAGCCGGCCCAGAGCCAGGTCATTGTCCGCCACCATAGCCGTTGGCGTTGGGTACCCTGGCTTCGTTCCCATGGTGTGATCGTTCGGCAAGTGCATAACAATGAGCTGTGGGAGATTGCCGTTCCGTTCGAATTGCCGGAACTCGCGCTCGAACTCGTTTACGCGTGCCTGATCGGTTATATCTCCGATCTGGTCTTGGTAGCTCGAATCAAAATGATCCTTTAGCCCGGCTAGATAGTTCCGGTCGTGTTTGGGATCATCCTTGTCACTGATGTTCCATTCGCCGTAGTCGCGGTACGTGATTCCCGCTTTTCGGGCGCGATCCCAAATAAATCCGGAACCGGGAGCGGCAATCGGATGATCGTGCTGATCATCGCCGTCGTAGGGTGCGTCGAAGGCTTCCTCTGCACGTTTCGAGTAGGCCGAGGGCCAAAGCTTATTGACGTAATCCGTGCTGACTGCCGCAGTGGACCAAAGGTGCCCGTCTGCACTCACGTAACCGTCGACATAGAAGTTGTCGAAAAGCACAAATTGCGTAGCGAGCTTGTGATGATTGGGTGTTACGTTATAGCCAAACAGCACAAGATCTGGCGCGCCGTTACCTTGCTTGACGTCACCCAGGATCTGATCGTAAGTGCGGTTCTCCTTTATTACGTAGATTACGTGGCGAATCGGACTTTTAGGGCTGGAGAAGGTGCGTACCTTTGCTGCATCTTCCAAAACCGGATTCATACCGTAGATCTGTTTCGCAAGCGTCAGAGATTTCGCACCCTGTCTTTTCAGTTCCTCCGCGCTTAACGCCGCGATCCCACCTCCGACCAGGTAGCCGATATAGCGGTAGCCTTTGCCCAAGACCGCATTCGGTCCTGGCGCGGGATTGCGTCCACTTGCGTAATACAGCGTTCCCGCCTTTTGCGATAGAACCAGGGCATTGGGGCTCGGATTCGTCGGAATGGCTCCTTCAAAACGGACATCGTCATCGTTCAGACGAAACATTGCGACGGCATCAACTGCCCCGAGGCCCGCATAGAGCCGATGCAAAGCAGCGTCATAAGCCAGTGCGTCGGGTTGCGCGCCCGAGAGCGGCTTGTCCGGGATTCGCAGATCAATTTCGCGATCACGGCGAAGATGCACCAGATCGAGGAAGTCCAGCGAATCGGAATCCGAACACGCGACCACCAGGCGCTCTCCTCCCGGCAATAAAAGCAGGTCATTCGGATGACTTCCGGTTGGAATTCGTGCGATGGCCGCGAGGGTTCTCCCGTCCAGAATCGAAACGGACTTTTCTCCCCAGTTGCTTACGGCGAGCCGACTGTGCGGCAACGAGCGAACGGCATAAGGGAATTCCCCGCTGGGAGTTCTGCGAAGAATTGCGCCGGATTCGAAGTTAAATCGCACCACCTCTTGACTTTGGTTGCAGGCCACAACGGCAGTCGAACTTGATTGAAGCGCAATTCCCGCTGTCAGCCGGCAGCCTGGAAGGCGAATCTCGCGAAATTTTCCGAACCGGCCGCCTTTTAACGGGACAGCATAGACCGTTTCAAGGCCGGAGGCCGCCAAGAGCAACTTACTTTCGGGATCGTAAGCCAAGCCATACCAGAGGCTTGGAACTTCAAGGCGGCTCACAACTGAACGCGTAACTTCATCCCACGACTGCAGGAAGTGGTCACCGTAGCCCGAGTTACTGCTAATTAGATATTTCTCGCCAGCCTCGATGAGGTTCAGCGGCGCATCTCCGGGAGCCACGGTACTCGCCGCCGCGGCAGACGCCATCAAAACCAACAGAAATTTCATTTAGAAGATCAGTTTGAGCGCAAGCTGTATCTCTCGGGTACCGAGCGTGGACAGAATCTGGCCTACTGTATCGTCTCCGTAGTTCGTATCGGGCGGCGCAAAGTTCGGGTGATTGAAAATATTGAAGAACTCGCCGCGAAACTGTAATCGAACTTGTTCGTGAATGGGAAAATTCTTGTGAAGTCCGAAATCAACATTGTCAAATCCTGGTCCGAGGATTGTGTTGCGGCCTGCATCTCCATGCTTGCCGGCCGGTACGTTGACATCGAACGCGTTCAGGTTAAACCACTCATCGACGGTCTTGGGTCCACCGTTCGGATCCTGTCCGCTGACCACATCGGGCCGAAGGGAGTTTGCGTTCCCATCGTTGCAGAAACACGAATCATTCACGCCGAAGGGCGTAAACCAGTAGCCGGATTGGATGGTCCAGATACCGCTCGCCTGCCATCCTCCCACCAGTGCATTCAGCAAAGGACCCACATTTGAGCCAAACTGGCGGCCTTTGCCGAAGGGCAAATCGTAGATGGCGCTGAAGACAAAGCGATTGCGGATATCGAAGTCGGAGTGTCCGTATTCCCAATTTAGGTGGCGAGGGTCCCGGAAAGTATCCCCGGCGTGAGCACTTCCTAAGTTCGCATCCGAAGCGTTATCGAGCGCGTGCCCGTACGTGTAAGAGGCCAGGAAACTCATACCGTTTGAGAAGCGCTTCTCCAGCTTGGTCAACAGGGCATTGTAACGGGAATAGGCTCCGTTGTTCGTCTGCTGCGACGTGTTCTGCAGATAAGGATAGGGAAAACGGCTGTTCAAGTCATCGAAAGTCGTTCCAGGCAAAGCCTGGTTGAAATATACAAGCGCGTAAAGGTTGTGTCCGGCAGATCCGCTGTAGGATGCCTCAAAGAGTAAGTTTGGCGCCAACTCTCGCTGAACTGAGATATTCCATTGCTGCACCCGTGGAGTTCGCAGATGAGTTGGCAGGCTTGCAATTTGAAACTGGGCATCGGGATCGGCGAAAGGATCTAAGGTGAACGCCGAATGCAAGGGCTGATTTGGCGGGCTGTACACCAGGTTAAAGGGTGGATTGTAGCCGAGGCTGGGATAGCTCCACGGACCGATTTCCTGAAATCCGTAGTAAATGCCATATCCACCGCGGATAACTGTTTTGTCGTTCAACGAATAAGCGAAGCCGACCCGAGGCGCGAAGTTGTCCTTGTCCGTGGTCACGAGACCTGGCGTTCCATGAGTATCGATCGGGATATTTTGAAAACTTAATGGGAGTGTATAAGTTCGCGAGCTCGGTAATACGAAAACGCCGCGATCCAAATCGAAGTTGGCCTGATTATCGTGCCTTTCATTGATCGGCGTCCAGTATTCGTACCGCAATCCGAGGTTCAACGTAAGCGATTTCGTGATCCTGTACACGTCCTGAAAGTAATAAGACGTATTCCATTGCCGGTAAATGATGTCATTTGCGGTCGAGAAGGTAATGCGGGACGGCATGCCGGTCAGAAACTGGGCGAAGCCAATCGTCGTCACATTTCCGTCGCTATCGGTCGCATTATTATCGAAGAACTGAAAGTCACCGCGCGGCGCCTGCGATTCGAAATGCGAAAAACGGATCGGACGGATGCTGACTCCGGCGCGGAAACTCTGACGACCTTTGAACCAGCTCACGTTGTCGCTGTAATCCTTCACAATGCCTGTATCGTTGTAGTACCCGGACCGGCGGCCGATGGCCTGAATCCCTGGGTCGCCGTTGAATCTCAGCAGCCCGGTCGGCATTCCCGGCTGCGGTGGTACGCCCGTCAGGCCGAACTCGCTGTAGAGGTCCCGGTCCGGCGCCAAAGGCAAACGGTAGGGTCGCGCATGCGAATACCCAAAGCGCAACTCATTTACAACCGAAGGGCTGAAGGTATGGGTCTCGCTCACGACGAATACGGATCCGTCTGTCTTGTTCTGATTGGTCGGCCCCAGGAGTTCTGACCATGTTCCCGTTTGCTGTGTCAGGCTATTTTGCGAAAACCGGCCAAATAACTGATCGTGTTCAGATATCCGTTGGTCCACGCGTACGCCCAAATTGTCGCTGTCGAACGTGTTTCTGATTGACGTTTGATAGTTCAGTGTTCCTGGAACATTTGGAAGAGGATATAGAGCTGCAAGGTTTTTTGCCACCGGATCGAGCAGGTTCTGCGGGAGCACATTATTCACGTAAGGAGCGCCCAGGACAAAGCTGGAGCGCGAAGGATTCGCCGCGGCTCCCGGGAGCAGCTCGGAAAAATCGCCCGCTCGCATCTTTTCGTCGGGAACGATGACATTCATAAACCCCGGCGGCAGAATGTCGCGCACACCTTCATAGTCAAAGAAAAAGAAGGTCTTGTCCTTGCCGTTGTAGAGGCCTGGTATCCAGACGGGGCCGCCCAGCACTCCGCCGAACTGATTGCGCTCCCGATGTCCTTTAGGGATGTCGCCTCGGTTGTTTTCCCAAGAATTCGTGTTGAGAGCCGAGTTGCGCAGATAGTCATAGCCGGTCCCATGAAACTCGTTCGTGCCGGATTTGGTGATGATATTGATGGTTCCTCCGGCCGTATTTCCATACTGAGCGTCGTAGGTGCTGCTCTGTATTTTGAACTCCTGAATCGCATCTAGGTTGGGAGAAACCGTCAGGTTTACGCGCGTAGGCATCTCGGCCGTGCTGGTCGAATTATTTACCCCATCTAACAGAAAGGAATTGTCGAAGGAGCGAGTGCCGCTGAGGCTGACCCCGCCTTGCCCGCTATCGCGCGCCCCATAGCTCGGAATCGCTCCCGGCACCAAGGCCGCGAGTTGTTGGAAATTCCGTCCGTTCAAAGGCATATCTTCGATTTGAGTTGTTCGGATGACTTGCCCGACAGTCATGTCTTCGGTATTTAGCGGCGGCGGGACATCAGAGACGGTCACGCGTTGTTCAGATGTGCCCAGTCTGAGGTTGATATCGACCCGGAGGCGCTGATCCACATCGAGTGGTACCGTTTCGATCAGGCTCTGCGCAAAGCCGACCGCATCCGCCTTGATACTGTAACGCCCGGGATGGAGCGCTGGAACAACATACTCCCCAACCGCGTCGCTCCTGGTCTTTTGTTCCACGTTTGTCGCGAGATTGTGAATCGTGATCAGCGCGTTCGGAACCACGGCTCCGCTCGAATCATGGATGGTTCCTGATATGGATGAGGTGTCCTTCTGGGCGTACAACGTGGAAGAAACCAGCAGAAGAGAGAAGCAAGCGAAACGCCATTGCGGCCGCATCGGAGGCCTCCTTTAGGTAAGTAGCCGGTAGGAGTTACTGTAGGCGACTTTTGAATGGAATGCAATGACAATCGCGTTGCTATCGGGTTACACGTTGCTTCCCATTCCTAGATCGTGAAGCGGCCGGAGATACGTATACGTTCTCACTCTTTTCGGGCGTCGAAATGAGTGAAAGTCAATGTGCCTTCTAACAGGTTTAGACTATTTCGAAGGAAATGTGATCCCTAACCATCGCTGCGCCGGTTTTTGGCCTTAATACATGACAAAACACCAGAGCGTATCGCCGGTTGCGGCGATCACGTGTTGACGGCCGTCGAGCATGTAAGTTTGCGGCGGATTCGTGACGTAGCCGATGCGAGTGTTCCAAAGAGGCTTGCCGGTGGTTGCGTCATGAGCGACCAGGCTTCCCGCTCCATCACCGCCGAAGACCAGTCCACCGGCGGTCGCCAACAAGCCGCCGCCGCCTCCGCCGTCACTGTAGTACGGACGCCTCCAGACGGCTTTGCCGGTCTTGTAGTCGATAGCGGTCAGATAGGTTCCACCGGACCCGATCTCGGCCTCTTCCTTGCCGCCGAGACCCATCGAGCCGCGCGGATCGAGGTCTGTGAGATAAAACTCGGAAAAGGAGTTGTGCTCGGAGACATACAGGAGGCCCGTATCCGGCGAGAAGGCAGGAGGCTCCCAATTGATGGTTCCATCCGAACCGGGCGAAACCAATGATCCACCAACCGTGGCATTCTTTTCCGGATTGAGCTTCGGTCCTCCGAACTGATTCAAGCCCGTCGCCCAGTTAGTAAACTCGCCCCACTTGCTCGTAACCAGATGCTCCCCAGTCGTACGGTCAATGGTGAAGTAGTATCCGTTACGGGTTGCCGTCAACGCAAGCTTTCTCATTTTTCCGTCGAACATCGCGTCGACCAGCACAGGAGTTTGGGCCGAATCGTAGTCGTGCATATCGTGGGGCGAAGTCTGGAAATACCAAGCCATTTTGCCCGTGTCTACGTTCAGGGCGATGAGGGAGCAGGTGAAAAGGTTGTCGCCCATGCCGCGCGTGCCGTTTGTAAAGGCCGGAGTGGGATTCCCTGTGCCAAAGATGTAGAGATTCGTTTCCGGATCGTATGCGCCCGGAATCCACGTCTGCGCGCCTCCATGTCTTGCCGCATCAAGGCTTGCCCAGGTATCGAGGCCCGGATCGCCTTTCTGCATCGGAACGGTATAGTGCTTCCACTGCAATTCGCCCGTTTCCGGATCAAAGGAATCAAGGAACCCGGGAGAATCAATATCGTTGCCGGTTCCTACCAGCACATGGTTGCCGATAACGATCGGTGCAGGCGTCGAAAAATAACCGTCGTCCACATTCGCGATCAGCTTGTGCCAGCGCTCCTTTCCGGTTTTGGCCTCGAGCGAGACCAGGTAGTCATCCGGCGTCTCCATAAAGAGATAGTTGTGCCACATGCCGAAACCGCGATTCCCGATGTGCGTGCCGCCCTTGGTTTTCCAGAAGTAATGCCATAGTTCGTGGCCATCACGGGCGTCCACGGCCCACGCGTTGTCGGGCATCGTGAAATAGAGTGTCCCATCTACTACGAGCACCGACGCTTTGATCGAGCCGCCGCGAATGTTAATATCACCGGGCCCTTCGCCTCCAACAATCACCGGCGTGTTGTTTTGACGATGCCTCCTGCGATGTGACTGGTTATCCTCACCTATTCCGGGAGTGACCTGGGTCATCCAGGCAAGCGTCAGGTGCTGAACGTTTGAACGATTCACGTGCGTTAGCGCGCTGTAGCGCTTGCCGGAATAGTCGCCATTGTAGGTCGGCCAGGAATCGGAAAGCGGCTTGAGAATATCAGCCGGGTTCAAACCATTGCCTTGCGCGAAAGCAAGAAAAGGCGCGACAAACAGAGCGGCCGCGAAAACGAGATGATTGAGCTTCATTTCAAAGTCACCAGGTAGGCAGTTACGTCGTGAATGTCTCGGTCGGTGTACTGTGAGAGCAGCTCGCGATGAGCCTTCAAAGGATCATGTATCGCAACGGTTGGCGTGTCTCCAGTCCGGCGAAAGGTCTTGTGAGATCCGTCAGCGACCGCGATGGTGATTAAAAACTCATCGACGCGGACCAATTTGCCTTCCACGGTTTCGCCAGAGGGCAGTGTGACGCTCGCCGTCACTGTGCGAGCACTCGAACCGGTTCCTTCCGGTTCGGCTTCCTCTTCTGGAGTGCCGCCGGCCAGCCAAGCGTTTTGCAGTCGCTTGGGATCCGAAATGCGAGAGGCGATCCTGCTGAGATCGCCGGTTGCAGAATGGCAACCGCTGCACTTCGTTGCGAAGTAGGCTTTGCCTTCGCTTGCATTCCCAACGAGAATGCTGGGCGCTTCCTGGTTGCCAGAAGGAGGCGCGCCCTGAACTTGAATCGTTTCGATCACACTGCGCACATAAGCGGCCACGGCGTTTGCATCCGCGTCATTCAGCTCGATCGCCGGCATACCCATTTTTTGGCGGCTCCCGTGGATGACGGGCACGATCAACTCACCATTGCGATCGCTGAGAGCGACTTGGGAGCGCAGAAGATTTGGCCCTCCGAGATCGCCGCCGCGGAGATCCGCGCCATGACATCCTCGGCAGTTGATCGCAAACAGCGTCTTGCCTCGCGCGACCTGCGCCGGATCTTCCGCTTTGCGATTCTGCCCTGGCACGAAACCGCCCCTACGGGTGGGCTCGTTAGGCGGCGACGCTTTCTGCGCGCCGGGAGTTTGCGCGCCTGCCGCCGGAGCCGGTTGTTGAGCCGGGCCGGCGTTCTGGCTCGCCGCATTTGCTAGGGAAGAAAGCGCCACGACGAGCAGAGACGCGATTGCTGATTTAACCAGAATGTTTACCTCGGTTGGGAGAACGTTCGAGCGCAGCTCAACACGTATTGTACGAAGGAATATAACGAAGGGCACACAGGGGGCGGATTACGGATTTGGATGGAACGGCATGTCAGGCCGTCCCGCACTTGCCGGCTCCGGACTCTCGATATCGAGATTAACGACGACCGGATCCTGGCCGCTGCGGACAACTACAGCTTCGCAGGGCTCGTTCGGCCGCGCGTTGATCTCCTGATGAGGTACGTACGGCGGAACATAGATGAAATCTCCAGCACCCGCTTCGTCGCTGAACTCGAGATGATCGCCCCAGCGCATGCGAGCGCGTCCTCTTACAACATAGAGTACGGTTTCGAGTTCGCCGTGATGGTGCGGACCGGTTTTCGCGCCGGGTTGGACAACGACGGTACCGGCCCAAAGCTTAGTGGCGCCCGTCCGCGCGTGAGTGATCGCCGCAGCCCGTGACATGCCGGGAGTCTGGGGCGTGTTCGGGTCGAGGTCGCCGGCCCGTACGATTTTGACTCCGCGATCTTTCCAATCTGCGGTTCCAGGGTCCATGCCTGAGATTATGGCGCGCCTGCAAACCGTCTCAGATCGCCCGAAAGCGCCACTTACGATGGGCGCACTATTTCGGCGTCTTCATCTTCGTTGCGGCATCTTTCTGCTGCTGGGCATATTGCTTCACGCTCGGTGGAACTTCGTTCATAGCGAGCACCTTATCGGCCGTGGTAATGGCCTCGTCATACTGTTTGTTGTCGACATAGGCCTTTGCCAGGTGCGCCGTGGACACGGGATTCGGGTCGTTATTCACGGCGTTTTTGAAATTGCTGACGGCATCAGGATACTTCTTTCTCAGGTCTGCTGCCAGACCCAAGGCGTCGTAGGCTTGGCTGTTTAGTTGATTCTTGTACTCGGTCCATTTATCTTGTGGGAACCCGGTAGGAGGAGCATTCGCCGTCTTGAGCAGATCCAACACCTTATTGGCGTAATCATCTACTTTCTTTAAGCTCTGTTCCTTGTCGAGGTCGTTTTCGCGCGTATGCTGCGCAATGTCTTCCGCTAAGATAACCCGCGCCTGAACGTCACTTGGATTATTTTGGATGATGCGCTCGCCCCAAACCAGGGTCTGAGCATAGTCACCTTTCTGGGCAGAGGCTTGCATGGCGATGTTGAGTAGCACCGGCTTGTAATCGGTGTCGGTAAAGTTTTCGAGCACATTCTTCACCGCCTGAATTTCGGCATCCGGATCGTGGGCCTGCAGAGCAGCTTTTACCTTCTGCAGGGCTTCCATCTCCTGCTGCGACTTTGGTCTGGGCCCCTGTTGCTGCGGGGATTGCTGTGCCTGCGGTTGCTGCGATGAACCTTGCGGCGATTGTTGGGATCCTTGCGGTTGCTGCTGAGCGAGAAGCGGCATGGCTACGAGCAGGATGCCCGTAGCTTGTGCAAACAATGGAACTCTCATGCTTTGTTTCTCCTTGGAATGTTCAGACACGGCGAAATTGCCGGAATTTGAACTCGCCGTCGATGTTCTTCGAGGGAGATCGAAGACTTTGGCGCAAGGTTTCGATCAAAGATCGAGCGGTAGAGAAATCAAAAGCGAGACCCAGTAAAACTACGCAACGGTGGCGCCCTTCCAGTACTCCTCAATTTCTTCCAGAGGTTTGTTCTTGGTTTCCGGTACAAAGAACCAGGTGAATACCGCCTGCACAAGTGACATTGCCGCGAGAAAAGCGAATGTGACTGCTTTGCCTAGCTGGTTGAACGCCACAGGGAAAAAGAGAACGACCGCTGCGTTGGCGACCCACTGCGTGAGGACCGGCACTATCATAGCGGTGCCGCGCAGATCGTTCGGGAATATCTCCGCTACCAGCGTCCAAAAAACCGGCCCGATGCACGAAGAGAAAAAGGCAAGATAGGCCAGAATGTAAGCAAGAATGGCTGTGCTCTGGAAGCGCCCCAGCAAGACCGCTGACAGAAGCATGACGAGAGCGGCCGTCATCCCAAGCGAGCCAATGATATACAGCGGCTTACGTCCGTATCGATCGATGGCCCAAAAAGATACAAAAGTAAATGCAAAGTTCGTAAAGCCGATGATTACCGTGGAGAACAGCGCCGCGTCGATCTTCCAACCGGCGGATTTGAGAATGGCGGGAGCGTAATCAATGATCGTGTTGATGCCGGAGACATGAACCAGAATGGCCAAACAGAAACCCACCAGGACGGCGCGCCGAATGCCTGGGCCGAACAATTCCCTCCATGCTCTTCGCTTGTTTGAAAGACTGGCCCGGATTTCCGAAGCTTCGAACTCCGCGCTTTCCCGGCCTGCGATGCGCTCGAGAATCGCAAATGCCTGCTGCTCTCGACCAGCCATGAACAGATAACGCGGCGTCTCCGGCACCGACAACAGCAGCGCGAAAAACAATAAGGAGGGGACCACGCCGGTCATGAACATCCAGCGCCAGTTCCCGGAGCCAACGCCGCGCAACAGATAGTTGATCGCATACGAAGTGAGAATCCCGGTGACGATCGACATCTGGTACAGCGTCCCCAGACGCCCGCGCAGCGAGGGCGGCGAGACTTCGGCAACATACATCGGCGAAAGAATGGAGGCGCCTCCCACCGCCAGGCCGCCTACAAAGCGCGCCACGATGAAAGCTGAGAAACTCGGAGCGAGGCCGGTCGCCAGCGAAGTAACGGCAAACAACACCGCAACCAGGAGAAGGATCTTCTTACGGCCATAGAAGTCAGTCAACCGCCCCGCTATAGCGGAGCCGAGAACACAGCCAAACAATAAGGAGCTAAATGCCCAACCCAGACTCAGGTCATTAAGGTGGAAAGTCTCCGTCAGGAACGGCCCCGCGCCGGTGATGATGGCGATATCGAAGCCAAAAAGCAGGCCCCCGAGCGCGGCCGTGGCTGCCAGAAAAATCACATAGCGAATATTGATGCTAGTCTTCATGAAGGATCGACATGGCGAAAACTCTTACTGAACACCAGCTAGGAGAGTATCAGCAGCGCGGTTTTCTGTTCCCGCTTCCGGTCCTATCCGATTCGGAAATAGCAACCTTGCGTGGGCGTCTTGAAGAACTGGAAACACGCGAGGGCGGGCGGCTACCGGCTCGCATTAACAGGAAGCCTCACCTGCTTTTGACCTGGCTGAACAAACTGATCCGCCATCCTCGCATTCTCGATCCGGTTGAGGACATTTTAGGGCCCAATCTGCTGTGCTGGGGCTCCGGGTTCTTCACGAAGAACCCACACGACTCCGCGCGGGTCACCTGGCACCAGGACGCGACATACTGGGGCCTGTCGAAACCCGATGTTGTGACTGCCTGGGTCGCATTCACTCCCAGCACAACGGCGAACGGATGCATGCGGGTCATGCCGGGAACTCATTCGCTGCAGCAACTCCCGCACAACGAAACGTATGCGCCGGACAACCTGTTGAGCCGAGGCCAGGAGATCGCCGTCGAAGTCGATGAGGCGAAAGCGGTGAATATCGAACTGGCGCCGGGGCAGATGTCGTTGCATCACGTACTGCTGGTTCATGGCTCGGAGCCGAACGGCAGCGATTTTCGGCGTATCGGTTTTGCCATTCGCTATGTGCCAACGTATGTGAAGCAGCTATCCGACGTACCTGACAGCGCAACACTGGTGCGCGGCACTGATGAGTACGGTCATTTCTTGCACGAACCTGCGCCGCGTGCCGACTTTGATCCAGAGGCGGTAGCGTTTCACTCCCAGGTGCTGGATGCCAACGACGAGATTCTCTATCGAGGAGCGAAAAACAAGCCTGGTGCCAAAGTCTGATCTATCGATCGAGTTCGATCATCGCAATCGAATGACCGGCGGGGAAGCGCACCGTCCAACCGCGAGTTAAACTCGTGGCGTTCACGTTGCCCAGTTCCTGACTCGTCATGATCGATTTCGCGTGATAAAGGGCGCCCGGTGGGGCAGGCAGCCGAACGTCTGCCGAAGCGACGGCGCTCTGGTTCTTGAAAAGCACAACCATCCCGCCCGCATCGCGACTGAGCCGCGCAAATCCGTCCCATGAAGCTGAGTTCGGCTGCATCCAGTTCCCAAGCGGGAAAAACGAGTCGTCGATCGACGCCCGGCGGCGAAAATCCTTAAACCAGCGGATCTTCCGCGAATACCAGTCTCGTTCCCGCGGAGTCAACTTGCGTAGGTCGCCTAAAAACAGCGGACCGGCGCCTATCTCAGTGGCAAAGCGCTCTTCAATCGAGGGCGTAGGAGCGCGCAGATTTCCGATCAGCATGGCTTCAGCGGGAATGGAAGGCGCGCGCGAGTACAGCAGCATACGTGCATGGAGCGGTCCACCGTCCTGAGGCTCCGCGTCTCTTACGTTGCTGAGCCAATCCAAATCAGCGCACCGGAGTAGTCCCGGGTCGATCAGGTGTTTTTCTCCCCAAAGCTCAAACGTGTAGTCGACCAACACCTCCGGATGTGTGCGGTAGAGCTGATCTCCAATATATTCGAGCGCTTCATAGATGCGCGTGAGAGATTCCGCCCATCCGCGATGGGCATGACCTGAGGCATAGCAGCCCGGTTGCTCGCCGTATGCATTGAAAACCGTCGTGAGGTCCACTTTGATGTACGCCGGGTGATATCGATCGATCAAATCCATCAAGCGCTTCAGCGCAAGGTCGCGGTAACCGCTCGCCAGGCACATCACGGCGCGCTGGCCAGCCGCGGTTCCGGTAAATTTCGGAGCGCCACTTTGGTCGCGGCAGACCCATTCGGGATGCGAACGATAGTCCGGAGCCTGCGTACTGATCGCGGCCAGCGGCACCCAAAAGCCAAGCCGCAGATGGTTGCGATCCAGAGTCGATTTGACGCCCGCGAACCCGGCCGCGAAGCGCGTTCGATCGAACTCATTTGAACCGTACTCGCTTTGCCAGCCGTCATCGATCGTGAAGACATCCATCCCGATCTCGTTTGCCACTTGCGCGAGCTCTTTGACGACCTGCTCATTGATGCCGCGAAAAAACGGTTCCCATGTGTTGTATATCCAGGGAGGCTGTGCGATCCCGCCACGCCTTCTGAGGATTCGCGCCGCATACCGCGGAACCACCCAATGCGAATCGTTCAGCCCGTGATCGTCGAAAAAGAAAACCAACGAACTCTTGGCCGATTCAAAGGTTTCGCCAGGATTGAGGGTGCGCCCGAAGGGGAACAGGTCCGTGTCGTACATCACGCTGAATTTCCCCGACCAGCCAGACCCGATCTCTGTGCGCTTCAAGTATCCCGGCGCTTCATTTAGAATGGCGAAGCCTTCGCCCGTTCTTGCGTTGCGCACGAAAATGGCGGGGTCTGAAACTCTTCCCGTGAAAAACAGCTCGCGAGGAGTCGTGCCGTAACCCGCTGAGACCTGCAAATCCGAAGCCGGACCCGGGCCCGCCGCCAGAGTTTCGAAGCAGAAATGGTTAAGGTAGACGGCGCTTCTCCCGCGATTCGTTACGCTGAGCCATTTGCGAAGAGCGGGATGATCATCGTACGCTGCGTAGGACACCGAAACGTCAAGGTGACTGGCGCTGTTCGAGAGATCGATCCGCAAGAGCTTGCCGCCGGCAAAGTTCGATGTGTCGGACCCGCGCAGCACGAAAGAATTTCGCCCCGTGTACTCATGGCCGCCTGCCTGAAAGCTGAACTCTCCAGTCACGCTCTCAGACTTCTGGATAAACTCGCGCCGGGTAGGCTCGTATCGTAAGCTCTCCGTTTGAAGACCGTTCTGCGGACCGAACTCGATCCTGCGCTCGACGAATTGGTTGCCGATAGACCAGCTCGTTCCGCTGAGTTTCTTCGCTTCAGAAGCGGCGCTTGCGAGGTGGCAAGTCAAAAGCGCAGCCAGCACCAGCAATGACGTTTGAAGCATGAGCACATAATCTCAGATAGAGCTCATGAGCGAAGTAGCTGACAAGATCACGCGACGCGATGCGATGGGTATTCTTTCGGCGACGGCGGTTGCGCCTCACCTGTTTGGAGCGGAGCACCAGGACTCGGAGCGCCGTCCATGGTATGCAACCATGCGGCGCTGTGGCCAGACAAATTTCAATGAACGCGATCCGATCGAGCTGAATATCGACTGGTGGATCGAATACTGGTCGAACCTGAAGCTGGACGCGCTCCTGTTGAACGCCGGTGGCATTATGGCGTTCTATCCCACCCGGATCCCGTATCACCATCGCAGCCAGTTCCTGGGCAATCGCGACCTGTTCGGGGACTTCGCGAAAGCTGCCAAAGCAGCAAATATCCGGGTGATCGCGCGGATGGATTGCAATTACGTGTACGAAGAAGCGTATAAGGCGCATCCGGAGTGGATCGAACGGACGAGCGATGGAAAGCCGGTGGTGAACTCGGAATCACCGTGGCTGTACAAAACATGCATGTATTCGGCCTATTTCACTGACCAGATGCCGGCGATTATTCGCGAAGTGAACGGGCTCTATGACGTCGATGGCTTCTTTACGAACGGATGGCCGAGCACGGGAAGGCCGCCGGAGTGCAACTGCGAAGCATGCAGGAAGTTGGCGAATCCGGCAACGCCGGAAGGTTACGAGCAGCACCTTGCCAGAGTGCTCGAAATCTGGAAACTCTGGGACAGCACGGCAAAACAAAAAAAGTGGGACAGCGTGTATGTCGGCAACCTGGGCGGCGGTATCCGCGCCGTAACGAATCTCGGCCGGATCGCGGGAGTTGCCGGGTGGTTTAACGCCGATCATCAGGGACGCTCCAGGACGACACCGATCTGGGATTGTGCGCAACAGGGGCGCGTCGCGCAGGCCGTGATGAAAGGCCGCACCATTACCAATGTCACAGGCTCTTACGCCAATACATCTCCGCTGTGGCGTCACACTTCGAAGGCCCCGCTGGAAGCCACTCTCTGGATGGCTCAAACCACCGCAAGCGGCATGACGCCTTGGTATCACTGGCTGGGCGGTAAGCCTGAGGACCACCGGTGGGAGAAAACCGGCCGGGTTTTTTATCAATGGCTCGCCGCCAACCAGCCGCACTTTGTCAATCAGCATTCGATGGCCACGCTGGGCGTTGTGTTCTCGCAGCGGACGAATGCCTTCTATCAACCGCCAGGCGGGCGGGACACAACGGAATTTCTACAAGGCATCTACAAGGCGCTGCTGGACGGACGATTTCTGTTCGATTTCGTTCACGAGGACGATCTGGGTCCAGAGACTCTCGGCAAATATCAAGGGCTCATTCTTGCCAATACCGCGCTATTAAGTTCCACCCAATGCGCGCAGTTGCGCGACTATGCTGCACGCGGCGGGTCGCTGCTCGCCACGTTCGAAAGCGGTTTCTATGACGAAACCGGCAAGAGTTTGTCCGATTGGCCTCTGTCGGACCTGTTTGGTGCACAGATCGCGGCAAATCGCGTCGGCCCGAACGGAAACGCAGCGTATGCCCGCATCGAAGGCGAGCATCCGATCCTCGATGGATTCTCAGATACAAAGCTGCTACCGTTTGCGGAATACTACATTCCCTTAAAGGCGGCCGGTAAGCCTGTTCTGACCGTTCTACCGCCCTTTCCTGCGTATCCTCCCGAGATGGTTTACCCGCGTGTTACCGAAACGAATCAGCCGGCTGTCGTGCTACGTGAACAAGGCGCGAGCCGCAGAGTTTATTTCCCGGGCGATATCGACCGGGCTTACTGGCGATCACAGAATCCCGATCTCAGCCGTCTGCTGGTGAATTCCGTCGGCTGGATGCTGAAAGATACTGCACCGGTCTCAGTGTCCGGCGACGGGATGGCGGAGATCTTTGCGTGGAAAACGCAGCCGGGGTTCGCGATTCACCTGCTAAATTACAACAACCCTGATATGCAGCGGGGCTGGTTCACCCGAGCCTATCCGCTCGGAGCGCAGAGAGTCCGGATGAGATTGCCCTCGGGAACTGGAATTTCACAAGTAAAATTGCTGCGAGCAGGAAGAGATGTTCGTTTTTCTAAGGATGGACAAATGGTGGAATTTGTGATTCCGAGCATTACAGACTATGAGGTGGCGGCACTTGTCTGAAAAGACGCGGCGCGATTTTCTGCTCGAATCGACTGCCGCTTTGGCCACAGCGGCGGTGGCAGAGGGGCAGACGAAACAGGTGGGGAAGAAGACGATCGGCATCCAGATTGGCGCCGTCTCGTTTGCGGACGAAGGCGTCGAACCGGTTCTGGACATCCTGCAGGAGAAGGCCTTGGTCAATACACTTTTCATTGCTGCGTTTACGTTCGGCCGGGGCATTGCGGGAAGACAGATTCCCGGGCAGCCGTTGCCCGATCACGGGAAGCAGCAGTACGACACGGGCACGTTCCATGGCGGAAGTTACGCCACGCTCCATTCGCAGTACTACGCGGACACGCCCCTCAAGAATCTCCGTGCGCCCGATCTCGGATCATTCGATGTGTTCCAGGCAGTGCTTCCCGCTTCGCGAAAACGCGGGATGAAGAACATTGCTTGGTTTGAAGATGTCTTTCGCTCCGACATTCCCGGGATCGCGGCGTTGCAGGAGCGCGACCTTCACGGCCGCAACGCATCCACCCTGTGTCTCAATAATCCGGGCTATCGAAACTTTCTGCTTGCCATCGTAGAGGACTATGCGCGCTCCTGGGATCTGGATGGCATTATGTGGGGTTCCGAGCGCCAGGGAGCTTTTGCAAACGCCTTGGGTTCATCTCACGGTGGCGCGCATGAAGATCCGGGTCGGGTCACATGCTTCTGTGAATTTTGCAAGAAAAGGGCCGCCGAACAAGGGATTCGCGTAGAACGTGCCCACGCGGGCTTCCTTGAACTCGAGCGGTTTGTTCGCGCGGCGCGATCGGAAACGCCCGCAGTCGATGGTTACTATGTTGACCTCTGGCGTCTGATGCTGACTTACCCCGAGTTACTGGCCTGGGAGAATCTATGGCACGAGAGCCTGCGGGACACGTATCAGGCAATCTACAAGAAAGTAAAATCCGTCAAGCCCGCCATGGGCGTCGGATGGCATATCTGGCATAACAATTCATTTAGTCCCATATACCGGGCCGAGCAGGATTTGCGCCGGATTGCGCCGTATTCCGACTTTTTGAAGATTGTCATGTACCACAACTGCGCCGGCGAACGCATGGCGAGCTACATACAAAGCGTGAGCCACACTCAATACGGCGGCGTTCCTCCGGACGAGTTACTTCAATTTCATTACCGCGTGCTGGGTTACGGTAATGAAGGTACGTACGATCAGATTCCCCACACCGGTTTTTCGAGTGATTATGTACTGCGCGAAGCAAAGCGTGCCCGTGCTGGCCTTTCGGATGCCACGACCTTGTTATGGCCGGGAATTGATATCGATATCCCCACTGCCGCGGATCACAGTAAATCGACGCCCAAAGGCACCGAAGATGCGGTGACGGCCGCGTTCCACGGCGGGGCAGACGGCGTCATTCTTTCGCGCAAATATTCCGAAATGAAGCTGACCAATCTCGCTGGCGCAGGAGCCGCAATCCATCAGTTAGGAATGGCATAACAGATACGTGTTTTGTAGGGATCGGGCATGCCCGATCCGATTTCGGAATGATCGGAATAGTCCATTAGAATCTCACCTCCACCAACACCAACGCGTTTGGTTCCAGGCTGAGATCCAAACGATTGCCTTTCAAGGTATCCCCGGCGGGCGGTGGAAGTTCTGTTGCGGCATTCAGACCGCGAATCTGATCTTCCGTGGGATAACGTGGGCTGCCCATAGCTTTATATGCCGCCAGTGTGTTCCCGTGGTCGTGATCGACGCGGCTTACTGTAACGGCAGCATCGTTCGGGACGTTGTCAAAGGTTAGTCGAAACGTCTTCGCCGTTCCCGTGGCGCCGGGATCTACTAAGTTCCAGAGTGCGATCACCAGCTTGCGGTCGTTCGTCCGTGTAACGATCACATCACGGCTGGAATTCGCCAGACGCTGATCTCCAAGCCGGTGCAAGAGGCTGAAAGCGTAATAGCTCGGCTTGTTAATGCCGCCTTTGGCCCTCAGTCCGAAATGCCCTTCAAACGGCAGCGGGATCGGGCCGCCTTCTTCAAACACATCGGAAAAGGTCCAGAACGACATTTGGTCCACCATGCCGTCACATTCTCGAATGGTGTTGGCCAATGCAGGGCCCACATAGGTCGTATCGCGCGCCTCGTCGTGTCCGGGGACATTCCACTCGGTCCAAAACAGCGGCAGCTTGGGGAAAGCAGAACTCTGAATCTGTTTTCTGACTTTTTCGATTGCGCGGCAGACGCGATCGTCCATCGGTATGTCTTCGTTCGTCCCGAAAAGATTTTCCACGGTATCGTCAGCGTAGCCGTGTGTCGAGACAAAGTCGACGGGAACATGGTTCTCCGAGGCGTGTTTCAGGAAGTCATCCACCCAGGCAGCAGCAGCGGTTGCCGGGCCTCCCACCCGCAGCCGCGGATTGACGCTTTTCAAATCGCGTGCCGTATGGTCGTATAGCTCGAAGTAACTCTTCTGGCGGGGAATGCCTCCCCAGAAATCGATATTGGGCTCATTCCACACTTCGAAGTACCATTGGGCTACTTCGTCCACGCCATAGCGTTCCACCAGATGCCGTGCCAGCGCGGTGATCATGCCATCCCACTTCTCCCAGCTCTTCGGCGGCGAAACGTTCGGCTTGTACCAGAAAGGGTGCAGCGCATCGGGATTGAACGCCAGTTTCTTCGGCATGAAGCTAAGTTCCACGACCGGCCGCACATCATTTTTCAGCAGGCCATCATAGATCTCATCGACGTAGGCGAAGTTGTAGACCGGATTGCCGTGCTCGTCTTCGTTGTATACGCCTACGTCATCATCAAGAATTCCGTGAAAGCGCACGTAGCGGAAATCGGTAATTTGCTTGACGGCGCGCAGATCGTGGCGATAACTCTCCCGGAGCGACAGGGTGGCGCGCCCGGATCCAAACATCTGCTCCCAGAAATGGGGGAACGGCGTGGCGGGCGCGCTTGCATCAATTTTTACCTGCTGCTGGGCACGGCACTCGACGCCTGTCAGCATTACGAGCAGCAGAGTGGGAACAAGAGCTGAACGGTGACGAAAGATTCCGAGGCAGCGTATGCTCATAGACCTCGTTTAACATGAGCGTCGAAGTTGTAGCGCACTGCTTTTTCACTCGAAGCGCGCCGGGGCTGCTGGGCAAATGCCTTCTCTACTTCATCGTGATGTCATTGTTTCTCAGCCGAGTGAAGCGAGCCCCTGCAACACGCCTTGGCCATCAACATTATCTGCCATACTCTTCGGGTATGGGCGAGCCGGCGGGACTCACGGAAGAGGCCCGAAAAGGGGCGCTCACATCAGCGGGAATATAGCGGCTTCACGCAACCGTTTTCGTGCGGCTTCGTAGCTCTAAGGAGAGGAAGGAGAGCACTGTATGGACGCGATCAAGCGACCCGTCAAGAAGCGCTGGTCTAGGCTGAGGATGATCGGAGCAGGGGGCGTCTGGGATATTGAGATTCCCGATGCCAAGTCGCGCCTCGGCCAGCTAGCCAACAAGCAATCTCGCATCGGGAAGCGCGCGGCTCCGGTGTTCATCGGAAGAGTGCAGGGTGCTGATCGGGAGGGCGGTGGTATACCGTCCGTTTACGAACTCAAAGCGGGCATTGCCAGGCAGATGAAAGAAATCGGCGATGCCTTGAGCAAAGCCGGGGATCACAAAGGCGCGACCGCCTTCTACCAATCCTCCATCGATGTGTTACAGTCCGTCACATCCGAGGACTATGAAAAGCCCTCTGTCGAAGTAGATCCGGATGACCTCGGGCCCGGCGAGGAATTCGCAGTGCTGAATACATCGGGCGTCACAGAAGGAACCGGTCAACCGGGCGGCAGCGGAGAAGGAAGCGGATCCGGGACTGGCGGCTCGGAGGGCAGCCCCTCATCGGGTGGAGGCGGCGGCGATGGCGGCGAGGGCGGCGGTGATGGCGGCGGCAATGGGGGCGACGGTGATGGCGGAGGAGGGACTGCGAGCAGTGGGGAAGGTGATGGAGCTGACCGCGACACTGGTTCCATTCGATTCGGACAAGATAGTAACAGCGTCGATTTCTTCGGCCGCATGTTTGGGCTACTCGGCCAGCCAGCTCTGCCTGGCCGCGACACGGGTGACCCATCGAGTGCGGCCAAGCAGGGCGCGGATGCAGGAGTTCAGGGGGCGTCAGGGGCGATTGTGGCGATCGTTTGGGAGGGATTTGTGGATCCAAGCCCCGAATCCGAAAAGACGAGTCCAAAGCTTCGCGGGCGCCCCTTGTTTTCCCCCGGGGACACCGCTTTCCGCGACCCACTGCCAATCCAACTAAAGCAACTAGCCCAAACTAGCGAGAGATTCGCTCCATAACTCGACCGGGCTTGTCGCTTTCAAACCGTCTGGACGGATGCGTTTCTCAGACTTGAAATCATGGTGCGGATTTTGTGAGCGAAGCCTTCAGTTGCGCCTCGATGAACAAGGGCATTGGGCCGGACGTTCGGGCGCCGACTTGGCGATCGGCGCTAACTACTCATGTACCAGCCACCGTTTACGTTGATGGTCTGGCCCGTAATAAAGCCGTTCGAGGCCAGCATTACCGCCACACTCGCCACTTCGGCCGGTTCGCCGAACCGGCCGACGGGGATGACGTCGCGCCGAGCCCGCAGGTTCGCTTTCACCATGTCCGTATCAATCAAAGCCGGGGCAATGGCGTTCGCAGTAATGCCTTCCTTCGCGAGCAGCGATGCATACGAGTGGGTGATTCCGATCATGCCCGCCTTGGAGGCCGCGTAATGCGGACCGACAACGCCTCCCAGTTGCGCGGCCACTGAAGAGAGATTGATGATGCGCCCAAATTGCGCAGTCCGCATCGCCGGCAAGACACGCTGGGTCACCAGAAACACCGATTTCAGATTCACTCTCAGGATTTCGTCCCAGTCGTGCTCGCTGACTTCCTCCACCGGCTGCACTCGAGCAATTCCGGCGTTGTTCACCAGAATCAGCGGCGCCCCGAGAGATCGTTCCACCACATCGACCATGCGCGAGACTTCGGGCGCGGTCGAGACGTCGGCCTGCACGCATACCGCCCGGCGTCCAAGCGCCCGAACCGCCTGCTCAACTTCTGCGGCTTGTTCTGCGGCGTACTGATAATTGACCGCTACATCGGCGCCCGCCTCGGCGAATGCGATTGCAATTGCGCGCCCGAGCCCACGGCTGCCTCCCGTGACCAACGCAATTTGGCCATCCAACGCCGCCATGGATTCGCTTATGCCAGCAAACGCTCGAGTTTCGATCCTGCGACAATCATGGTCTCGTTGCGCTCGGGCCCGTTGGAAACCGAGCCGATCTCGACGCCGGTCTTTTCCTCCAGGAATTTCAAATACTGCTCGGCCTGTTTGGGCAGATCCGAGAGCTTCGTGATTCCCTGGGTCGAGCGCTTCCACCCAGGCAGACGCTCGAAGATCGGTTTAATGGACTCCATGCGGCGCGTGCTCGCCGGCATGTGCGTGATTACGCTCCCATCCACCTCGTAGGCAACGCAGACCGGGATCTCATCAAGATCGTCCAGCACATCCAACTTGGTAATAATCAGGCTGTCAAAACCGTTCACCTCGGCCGTGTAGCGGAGCAGCGGTACGTCGAACCAGCCGCACCTCCTCGGCCTTCCGGTTACGGACCCATATTCATTTCCAGCCTGTCGGATCTTCTCGCCGAGTTCGGTCAGATCTTCCGACGGAAAGGGTCCGGCGCCCACCCGCGTGATATATGCCTTCGAAACGCCGATGATGCCGTCGATCTTTGTCGGCGGGACCCCAGTCCCTGTGCATGCGCCGCCGGCCGCGGCGCTAGAGCTCGTCACGAACGGATAAGTCCCGAAATCGATGTCGAGCATAGTGCCTTGCGCGCCCTCGAACAGAATGTTCTTCCCCTGGGCAATCATCCCGTTCAGCAGGCGCGCAGTGTCGCAGGCCAGCGGCCGGATCTGTTCTGCGAACTCCTGATAACGGTCCAGAATCTCCTTGAAATCCACTCGCTCTGTGATCTGAAAGGCATTGGCGATCAGTTGCTTGTCTTCGGCAAGCGCGCAATAGAGCCCCCGAAAATCGATATCGACTAGATCGGCGATCCGGACACCCCGCCGCGCGATTTTGTCTTCGTAACACGGGCCGATCCCGCGCGATGTCGTTCCGATCGGAATCCGGTTCGCCCGCGTCTCCGAGATCTTCTCGATCGTCCGATGAAACGGAAAAATGACATGGCAGCGACTGCTGATCTTAAGCTGCGATCGAACATTGATGCCGGCCGCTTCGAGACCAGCGATCTCCTCGAGCAGCGCGGCCGGGTCAATAACCACGCCGTTGCCGATGACAGTCAGGACGCCCGGACGGAGCACACCGCTCGGGATCAGTTTCAATACGAACTTCTGCGCGCCAATAAAGACGGTATGCCCGGCGTTGTGGCCTCCCTGGTAACGCGCCACGGCATCGAATTTCTCGGAGAAAAGGTCGACGATTTTCCCTTTTCCTTCGTCGCCCCATTGCGCTCCGAGCACAATCAGGTTGCTCATTCCTTTAGCAGCTTCGCCGCAAACCTACCGATTGTACCGCAGGTCTTCCAACACCTTAAAAATCAAAAACTTGAAGCTGATCATGCCACCTTTCCCCGGCCCGCGCTATGCTACTCTTTTCACAATGCAGATGTGTGGCGTCTTTCAGGCGCTGGGTCCCGAGGTTTTCCATCAACTCATACGCGGCATCTCGATTGGCAAGCTGAAAACGTACCAGATTTATGAGCGTTTCAAGCTGCGCGCCCGGCTCGTCAAGCTGAATTCCGAGACGCTGCGGAAGGCCGAACCGAAGTTTTGGGCGAGAATCGAAGCCGGAGAGGAGGATTTCGCCGCAGACCTCTCGCAGGTTTTCCTGCTTTCTCACCTCGATATGATCATGGCGGTCCTCGACTTCCTCGGTATCCCTCACGAGCAAGGTTTCTTCGATAAAGACCTGAAACCTGAACAATACCTGACTGAAGGCTGGCAGAAACGTGTGTTCGACGAGTTTGCCGGTAAGCACCCGCGTGAAATTGTTCTCTTCTATATCAACCATCTGGATTGGGAATTGAACAAAACGGATCAGTTGTTCGTACCAGCGGCCTGACATGGCGGATGTAAACACATTTCAAGAACAAGTAAAGAAGGGCGACCTGCCCGGCGTACAGGCGGCCCTAACGGTAGACCCAAGCCTGCTGGATGCCACAAATGGATCGGGACAGAGCGCTTTACTTCTGGCGAAGTATTATCGCCAGGAACACGTGGCCGACTATCTTTTGAGTCTCCGGCCAAAGCTCGACGTGTTCAACGGCGCTGCCGCCGGCCGGCTTTCCGACGTCATGCAGCAGATCGATACGAATCCGTCCCTTCTCGAATCGCATAGCACAGACGGCTGGACACCGCTTCATCTTGCGGCCTTCTTCGGTCACGCCGAACTCGTGGATGCGCTGCTGAAGCGCGGCGCGAAAATCGATTCCCGTTCCACCAATGCCATGGAAAACACGCCCTTGCACGCAGCCGCGGCGGGAGGCCACACAGCGATCGTAGAACGCCTTTTAAAGGGAGGTGCGGACCCGGGAGCGACCCAACACGGCGGCTGGACGGCTCTGCACTCGGCGGCGCAGAATGGAAGCCGGGCGATGGTGGAAGTGCTAATCGCTCACGGTGCCGATATCAATGCGCGCGCGGCCAACGAGCAAGCACCGCTCGACCTCGCTCTCATGCAAGGCCGGCAGGAGGTGGCAGATCTGCTGGAACAGCTCGGAGCAACTCTCCGCTAGCCGATGCTGGATTCCCGACTTGAAGAGCTCCGGAAGGCAACCCTCGCGGCATTTGCTTCCGCGGCTTCCGCGCAGGAGCTGGAAGAAGCTCGCGTCCAGGCCCTAGGTCGAAAAGGCGCGTTGGCCCAGATCAGCAAAGAATTCGGCAAACTCGCTCACGAAGAGCGCGCCCGCGTGGGCAAGCTGCTGAATGCCGTGAAGCAGGACCTCGAAAGCGAATACGACTCGAAGAACCGCTGGTTTGAGCAGGCGGGGCTGGCCGAGCGGCTCGCGAATGAATGGATCGACGTTACACTGCCCGCACCGGGAGTACGTCCTGGCAGCCTGCATCCGGTCACCCAGCTTCAGAATGAGATCGAAGACTTGTTCACATCCCTCGGCTTCGCCATCCTGGACGGGCCTGAGGTCGAGACGGAAGAGCACAACTTCGATGCGCTGAACATCCCGCCCACGCATCCGGCGCGCGATATGCAGGATACTTTCTGGTTGTCGAACGGCCATTTGTTGCGCACCCATACCTCTCCAGTCCAGGTGCGCGGCATGCGCAAGCTCGGCCCGCCGCTCCGGATGATCGCTCCGGGCCGCGTGTTCCGCAACGAGGAAGTGGATGCCTCGCATGAGCACACGTTCTATCAACTCGAAGGCATGATGGTGGATCGCGATGTCTCGGTCGCGAATCTGATCTATTTCATGAAAACCTTGCTAAGCGGCATCTTCAAGCGCGATATGACTGTTCGCCTGCGGCCTGGCTACTTTCCGTTCGTGGAACCCGGCTTCGAGCTCGATATCCAATGCCTCATCTGTAACGGCGCAGGCTGTCCCGTTTGCAAACAAAGCGGATGGGTGGAGCTGCTGCCCTGCGGCCTCGTCCATCCTAATGTTTTGCGGCTGAGCGGTATCGATCCCGACCAGTGGGGCGGCTTCGCCTTCGGGCTCGGATTGACCCGTCTGGCCATGATGCGTTATGGAATCGACGATATTCGCCAGCTTCAAGGCGGCGATTTGCGTTTTCTGAATCAGTTTTGAGCTGCGCGCGATTCAGTATGTAAAGTAGGCCCGTTGCTTACGCGCGCGGTTCTGTATTAGAGGAATCTTAACTTGAAGTTTTCTTATCAATGGCTCTGTGAACTAGTGCCCGGGCTCGAAACAGACCCATGCGAGCTGCGGCGGCTGATCACGATGAAGACCGCCGAATGCGAAGGTATCGAAGCCCTAGACGGCGATTGGATCATTGAGATCGATAACAAAAGCCTGACGCACAGGCCGGATCTTTGGGGCCATTACGGCATGGCTCGCGAGGTGGCTGCGATCACAGGCAAGCCCCTGCGCGATCCGGTCGATGATTCGCTGCTGCCGCACGGCGACCCGGCGGTCTCGGTCGAGATTGCTGATCACGCCCTTTGTCCGCGTTACAGCGCTCTCGTGTTCGAGAACGCGCAGGTCGGAGTATCGCCTCAGTGGCTGAGGGCCCGCCTGGAACACGTGGGAATAAATCCGATCAACAACCTTGTCGACATTACGAATTTCATTCTGGCTGAGCTACCCCAGCCCATGCACGCCTTCGATGCCGACAAACTGGCAGGCAACAAAATCTTCATTCGCACGGCTCGCCCCAGCGAGCAGTTGCGCGCCCTGAACGATGAAAGCTATGCACTTTCAACCGCCGATCTGGTCATCGCGGACGCGAGCGGAGCAATTGCTCTCGCCGGCGTAATAGGCGGCGCGGACAGCGCCATTTCGGAAACCACCACTCGAATCGTCCTCGAAAGCGCAAATTTTCAGGCTGCAAGCATTCGCCTCACCTCGGCGCGTCATAAGCTTCGCACCGACGCCTCCATCCGTTTTGAGAAATCGCTCGATCCGGAAAATACGGTTCGGGGGCTGGCGCGCGCTGTGGAGCTATTCCGCCAGGTCTGTCCCGGCATTCGTATCGTGGGCGGAGTAGTCGATAACCGTGCGCCGCTCTCTCATCTTCCGCCGGTTGCCCTGCCGGTTCATTTCGTCAGCCGGAAGCTGGGTAAGGAGGTTACCCGGCAGGAGATCACGCGGATCTTGAGCGCTCTGGGTTTCGGCGTCGCTGAGACTTCGCCCGAACTGTTGACGGTGACAGTCCCGACGTGGCGCGCAACGAAGGATATCTCGGTTAAAGACGACCTGGTAGAAGAAATCGGACGCATGGTCGGATACGCCGAGATCGCGCCCGCTCCTCCGCTGGTCGCCTCCGTGGTTCCGCCTGCGAACCCCATGCGTACCTATTTGCGGCAGGTTCGCTCCGGGCTCGCGGCGCAAGGCTTTACCGAAGTCCACAACTACTCATTTCTGAACGAGGCCGATTTGCTTCGTTTCGGCTTCGACGTGAGCAGACATATCGGAGTCAGGAATCCCATTGCCTCCGAACTGACTCATCTTCGCCGCTCCTTGCTGCCGGGAATTTTCAAAAACATCGCGAGCAATGTCCGTCACTTTTCTGAGTTCCGGCTCTTTGAAATCGGCAGCGAGATTCATCCGCGCAACCGTGATCTGCCCGAAGAGGTCATACACGCAGTGGCAGTCATTTACGGCCGCGCCGACGAGCAGGATTTCTTCGAGCTGAAGCGTGTCGTCGAATGCGTCTTTCCGCAGGCCCGCCTGCGCGCGGCGGCCCCGCGCCCGTATGAGCATCCCACCCGCACGGCTGAAATTCTTTGGCGCGATACAGCCATCGGCCGCCAGTTCGAGCTTCATCCCGGGCTGCTCCAGAAAGAAGGCATCGAAGGCCGTGCTGTTCTGTTTGACGTTGACTTACATCTGGCGCAGCAACTTAGCGCAAGCGAAAGCTTCACTTATAGGCCACCCCGCAAGTACCCGACGAGCGGCTTCGATCTGTCCGCCGTGGCCGACCTGCGTACACCGGTGAGGCGCATTCAGGAAGAACTTACACGGCTCGCTGGCACGGATCTCGCGAGTATTGATTTTATTCGTCAGTATGTCGGTTCGCCATTCCCTGCCGGCCAGAAGAGCGTTTCGTATCACGTCGAAGTCGGAGCGCGCGACCGGACACTGACGGCAGACGAGTACACGGCCATCCGTAATCGGGTTGTGCAGGGTATGCGCGAGGCAGGATTTGAGATACGGGGTGCGGAGTAAGTCGCTTGGTTTTTCCCTTGCCCGGCGCGCGGTTCAATTAGAGGAGGCGCCCAGATTTCCCCACACCTTCAAGTTGTGCGTAGCCTGCCCGATGCACACAATATCCGGACCGCTATGACCATCCAGATTCGCGACCGCACATCCCGCTGCCGAAATCGTTCCTTGATCTAGAACTTCGCGATTCCAATGGCCCGCCTTCCAGCGATAAATATAGACACCATACGGCTTTCCCCGAAAACCGGCCACGATCTCGTCGCGGCCGTCGTCATCCAGGTCGGCGCAGACAATCGTATGTGCGTCGAGCAAAGTGTCGTCGATCACCTCGCGATTCCACGCGCCGTTAAGGCTGCGGTACACGACTATTTCGTTACCGTGCCACGGCTCGATCGCAGCTAGAAAACGTTCCGCGCCGATGTGTCCGACAGCCACATCGCTGGTTCCGCTTTTTGGCCACGGCTTGGAACTGCCGTTCGCAATGGAAGTGCGCGACCACGCGCCGTTTCTGAAACCGTACAGATGAATCCCCAGGAAGCTGCCAATCAAAATATCGTCACGCCGGCTGTGATCCCAATCCGTCACAAAGATCCCATGAACGATGCCCTCCTCTGCGTCACCGATCAGATGGCGCTTCCATTCTCCGGGCACGTAGTAAACCAGCGGCACGTGGCTGTAGTAATCGGGAGCGTGACCATCCGGTCCGGTAAGCGGCGCATTAATCACCACCTTCCTCCCGCTTCCATCGATATCGGCCCAGCGCAAACGATGCGAGGTGGGAAGGCGATCGAATTCCATCACACTCCACGGTCGGCGTGGATCGCCTTGCGGCGTAAGCCGGGCGACCACTCCGGCGCTTTCATGTGGATTCATCGAAAATTTGTAGGCAACCACCACCTGAGGAATCGAATGCGGAATTGCGTTCCAACACGCGACATTAATCATTCCGGACAGACTGCGGGCCAGGACATGACGCTGCCAGGTAGGATTCTCGAACCAAAGCAGGTCGGGCATATCGCTGGCGAGAGCAATGATGTCCGGTCTGCCGTCCCCGTTCACATCGCAAATGGCCGCCTGGTATCCGCCCGCCAGGTCCGTCGCTAGCGTGCGCTCTTCGAATTTCACGGGTCGCATACTGGCCATCACTGCGATCAACGCCGGGACCAGGAGCATCGCGGTTTCTACTTTAAGAACATGTCGCGGACGTCGTTCCAGTCATCTACGCGCCTGTACTTCCTCTCGTGAACGTTGTGCGGTGCGGTATACACGATCCCTTCTCCGCCGAACTTCTGAAAATGCTTCGGATCGTCGTCGATCATGAAATCCGCGGCTATGATGCTCTTATCCCCACAAAAGACGATCCGCTTCGGTGAGACAAACGGAAAGTGGCGCTTGAGCCACGCGAATTTCGCTGAAAACGAACACGGCACATCCATGGCCGCCGTTGTGATGAAGATTTCGTACTGCTCGCCCAACTCGCGAACGACTTCCTGACTGCCCGGCATCACGGGAATCTCGGAGAAGAAGTCTTCCCGCTCGAAATAGGTTCGTGCACGGGCCACATGTGCGACGTCGATGACCTCCATCACTCGTCGGCCGCTGAAGTGTTCCCGCGTCAGGCTAAGTCCGAAATCGGCATTGTAGATATCCAGGTAGCGGGCCATGGTATCGGCGACTACTTCATCCATGTCGATTGCGATCCGCTGCATTTACTCCAGGCTACCCGCACACGGTCACAGTTGACGCAAAAAAGTCTACCCGCGCCGTTTCAGGATCTTAGCCGCGCAAGTTCACGCAACGCGACATTTGGCGTTTATGCTTTGGGCAAGAACGTATGTCTACGCAAGCTCAAGTGGCCGCTAATCAACATAACGCGCAACTCTCGACGGGTCCGAAAACGGAAAAAGGCAAATCTGCTTCTTCGAAAAACAATTTCCGCCATGGTTTCACTGGCGCTTTCATGATTCTGCCGTGGGAGAAACACGAAGAATTCGACACTTTGCTCTCCGGGCTGCGCGCCGAACACCAGCCCGCGACCATTACGGAAAATCTGTTGGTCGAAAAGATGGCGCAATCCTGGTGGCTGCGCACTCGTGCTCTGCTGCTCCAGAATAATTGCTTCTCGGATTCGATCGACCAGAAGCAGCTCGCCCTCTATCTCCGCTACCAGACTACCCACGAGCGAGCCTTTCACAAATCCCTGAACGATCTGCTAAAGCTTAGAGCCGAAAAGCGCAAGATGGAAATTGGCTTCGAATCGCAGCAAATGAAACAGAGCCGCGCGCGTCAGCAAGCGCAGCATAAACAGGCCGAAGAAGACCGCAAACAGGCAGCCGAAACACGCCGGCAGGAGCTGCACAAATGGAAGCTTTTACTTGCAGAAGCTGAAGTGGACCACCGCGTCATGCAGAATCTGAATCTCGAGACCCTTGAACATCGCATCACGGTCGGCCCGGAACGCATCATCGCCGTCCAAAACGCCGCGTAGGGGCCGGGCATGCCTGGCCCGCGGTCCTATGTTCACCCGTAATCGACCGAGACCAGAAACAGCCCGCTGGCGGGTGCAGAGGGTCCCGGCTTAATATCATTGCCGGGCTCGAAGCGCGCGAGCAAATCGCGGCGGGTCAAATTACCTTTCCCCACTTCGAGCAGCACACCAACGATATTGCGAACCATATGCTTCAGGAAACCGGAGCCCGTTACCTCATAGACGAGCAGGCTCTCTTTGCGGCAGAGCGTCGAGCGAAAGATGATGCGGGTCCGCTCCCTAACGGCCGGCGTTCCGTCAGAGGCAGCGAAGGCAGTGAAGTCGTGCGCGCCTTCGAGGAGCGGCGCCGCTTCGAACATGGCAGCTTCGTTGAGTGGGTACGGATGATGATAGACAAAGCGGCGCTCGAAGGGCGGGCAGACCTCTTCGCGGAAGATGCGGTACTCGTAGGTCTTGCTGCGGGCATCGAACCGGGGGTGAAAGTCGAGCGGAACTTCTTCGACATTGCGGATGCGAATGGAGTAGGGCAGCAACCGGTTCACGGCACGCCGAAAATTATCGGCCGGAATCGGATTTTCGAGCGAAACGGCAGCCACCTGGGCAAATGCATGGACGCCGGCATCTGTCCGGCCTGAGCCCGCAACCTGAACGGGCCTTCCTTCGATGCTCCGGATCACTTCTTCCAGCGTCCCCTGAATCGTGGGCAGGCCCGGCTGTACCTGCCAGCCATTGAAATCGGTTCCGTCGTACGCAACGTCGAACCGGAGTCTTCTCACGTGCGGCGCGAGCCAGGCTTTACAACCGGCACTCCCTGCCGGCAGAGAGGGCACTCTTCAGGAAGATAGGTGACCGGGTTCAAAGTTTGGAGCGAGACGCGCGGCGCGCCTACATCCGCGCGGCCACCGCTACGATCGATAATCGATCCGGCCGCCAGAACGTTTCCGCCGCGTGCACGCACAAGCTCAACCACTTCTTTGGTGCTGCCCCCGGTGGTCACGACATCTTCGATGATTGCTGCCGTTTCGCCGGGGCGAATCTCGAATCCTCGCCGCAGGGTCATCTCGTTCGAACCGGCATCGCGCTCCGTGAACAACGAACGAGCATTTAGAGCCCGCGCGACTTCGTGGCCAATGATAATGCCCCCCATGGCCGGTGCGACGACGACATCAATCGCGCGACCATCGGTGAGGTCCTTGATTTCTCCCGCAAGCCGCTGCCCGAGCCGCTCGGCGTAATCCGGATGAGCGAGAACTCTGGCACACTGCAGATACTCTGCACTATGCAATCCACTGGTCAGACGGAAGTGACCATGGAGATAGGCTCCAGTTTCCTCAAACAGGTCAAGGACGCCATTTGCCATCTCTGCCGCAAGCATAGCAAGGGGCACCGGACCTCATATAAATGAAGTACTCGGCCGTCAAATCCGTGTTTGGATGTGGGGGCCCGGTTCCCAAAAGCGGACATCTTCGCCCTCGTGTTGACCGGGCGGAGAGCCGCAATTGCTGCGCTAACATGAGGAAGCGCGGAAAGAAAAGACGGAACCCGGCATGCAGCGAAATCGTTTCCACTTGCGTGCGGCGCGTTCGTCAACGGCGCGGTGCGAGTGCTGCGCGCCAGTCGGATCGTGACATTAAAGCCATTGATGATATTGATGAGAAGACTCAAAGTACGCCTGTCCAGGTTTTGCACTGTATGGTTGTGCATTGCCCTCCTGTTTCCGGTTTCGTTACCGGCGCAAAATGCGATCCGAGTGGAGCCTCCGCAAGGCGGCGCGTTTAACTGGCTCACCCATCCGTACCGGCAACGCAGGGTTCCTCCTATCAACCTGGCGAATTCGGACCGCCTGGAGTCGCTGGTCCGCGGCGGCAATTTGTACTTGTCGGCGCAAGACGTCATCGCGCTCGCGCTCGAGAACAATCTGGATATCGAGATCCAGCGCTACGGTCCGTTGCTGAACAAAGAAGTGACGAAGCGAACGGAAGGTGGAGGCGCCATACGAAGCGTCGGCGTGCCAGTAGCGGCGGGGCCGCAGAGCGTCAGCCTGACGGGTGTCACCGTGAACCCCACGGCCGTGAGCACCTCCGTTAGCGGTGTAAGTTCTGGTGGGGGCATAACCACTTTGCTCGGGCCCTCGCTTCCTGGTCAGGGTTTCGATCCTGTGTTGTTCTTATATGCAAATTTCGCGCACAACACCAGCCCGCAGAGCAACACCTTCCTGACCGGCACGACGGAACTCATCGTTGAGAACCGCACATACATAGCACAGCTCTCAAAGTACACGGATTTTGGTACGTATTTGCAGCTTAGTTACAACAGCCAATGGAACAAGTTCAATAGTCTGTCCTTCAACATCAATCCTTACTCGAACGCCACGTTGGACTTTCAGGTCTCCCAGAATCTTCTGCAGGGCTTCGGACGGCCGGTGCTGGGGCGCGAAATCCGAGTTTCGAAGAATAACGAGAAAGTCTCCGATCTGCAGTTCAAACAGCAGGTGATCACCACCATCTCAGCGGTCCTGAATCTGTACTGGGACCTGGTGAGCTTTAATCAGGACCTGAAGGCAAGGAAAGACGAGCTGGCCACGGCGCAAGCGCTCTTCGAGGACAACAAGAAACAGGTTCAGATCGGAACTTTAGCGCCCATTGAAGTCACGCGAGCCGAATCGCAGGTTTACGCAAGCCAGCAGGATCTGTTGATTTCTCAAACTAACCTCCTGCAGCAGGAAACAGTGCTGAAAAACGCGCTGAGCCGCAACGGAGTGGCAAGTCCCACTCTGGCTGAAGTGCATGTGATACCGCTGGACCAAATTGAGGTTCCACCGAGCGACAATCTCAAGTCCATTGACGAGCTAGTGCAGGAAGCCTTGAACAAGCGCGCCGAGATTGCGCAGAACCGCATCAATATCGAGAGCAACAAGATCAACCTGGTTGGGATCAAGAACGGGCTGAAGCCTAGTTTGCAAGTATTCGCCGACATGAACAACACTGGTCTATCCGGACCGGCAAACGTGCTGGGACCGGACCAGGTAGAACCGGTGCCGTACTTGACAGGCGGCTACAGCAACGTGCTCGCCCAGATCTTCCGGCGTAACTTTCCCAGCTATTCTGCGGGATTATCACTGAACATTCCGCTTCGCAACCGCGCGGCCCAGTCTGACTACGTAACCAGCGCGCTGGAACTGCGGCAGAGCGAGTTAACACTGCAAAAGGCAATCAACCAGGTGCGCGTAGATGTGCAGAACGCTGTGATCGGCCTGCGGCAGGCCCGGGTGCGTTACGACTCGGCAGTCAAGGCGCGTATTCTGCAGCAGCAGACTTTGGATGCGGACAAAAAGAAATACACGCTGGGCGCATCCACAGTGTTTCAGGTCGTACAGGATCAGCAGAACCTGGCAACGGCGGAATCCGCCGAGACACAAGCCCTGGCGAACTACAGCCATGCGCGGATTGCTTTCGATCAGTCGCTGGGCACCACGCTGGACGTTAACCACGTTTCCTTGGACGAAGCACGCGCGGGTCATGTGGGGCGGAAATCGGTGCTGCCCGCAACGCTTCCAACTACGGGTGGGGAATAGTCAGATGCAAAGACTCTACTCTATTCGCGATCCGTTTCGTAAGGCGCTTGCTCTTGGTTTGTGCCTCGCCTGTGCAACTGGCCCTGTCTGGTCGCAGGAACAATCCATCACACCGGTGAGATCCACGAAAAGTATCTTTGTGCGGCCCTATTTAGCGCCCGCAGTTCCACCGGTGAGGCTCGGAAACTCCACCCGCCTTCGCTCACTCGTGCGAGCGGGGAAGCTGTATCTGACGGTGCAGGATGCTATCGCGCTGGCGATCGAAAATAACATCGATATTGAAGTCAATCGTTACAATCCGCTAATCGACGTCTGGAACCTGCAACGCGCGGAGGCGGGCGGACCGTTGCCCGGCGTTCCCAGCGGCTTTTCACAAGCCGGGTCCGTTGCCACCGGGCAGGGTGTGGCAGGAAGCCAGGCTGCGGCGGGAGTCAGTACGGGCGGTGGCAACAATACGCAGAACAACGCGGTCAATGCGACGATCTCCCAGATTGGCCCCGTAACACCGACGCTCGATCCGGTGTTCCAGAGTATCGCAAGCTATGCCCACACCTCCGCGCCTCAGTCGAATCCCACGCTGAGCGGCGTTGAAAATCTGATTAGCAATACGCGCAATTACACTGAGGAGATCAGTACGGGGCTGATCAGCGGAGGCCAGGTGAGCTTCACTTACCGCGACTCCTATCTGAACGAGAATGCGCCAAGCGACGTTTTGAATCCATCGAACGGTACATCGATACAGCTCTCGTTCCAGCACAACTTGCTGCGAGGCTTTGGCGTCGCGGTGAACAGCCGCAACATTACGATTGCCAAGGCGAACCTGGGGATTGAAGACCTGACTTTCAAAAACCAGCTGATTGGGTCGATCGTAAACGTCCTCGACTTGTATTACGGCCTGGTGGCTGATTATCAGGACGTCAAGGCGAAGCAGGCAGCCGTCGATGTCGCGCAGCGCTTCTACCAGGACAACCAAAAGCAAGTACAGATCGGGACCATGGCGCCGCTGGATGTGACGACGGCAGAGGCGCAGGTGGCTTCGAGCCAGCAGGACCTTGTCATTTCGCAAACCACCCTTCAGCAGCAGGAAATTCAGCTGAAGGACGTAATCAGCCGCGATGGCTTGGCGGATCCGATCATCCGGGAAGCCCAGATCATTCCACTCGATCACATTGAAGTTCCCGAGAAGGACAACCTGCCGCCGCTGAAGGAGCTGGTCGCGACCGCGCTGGCAAACCGTCCGGATCTCGCGGCGGAGAAACTGAGCCTGGTCAACAGCCAGACCAACGCGTTGGGCACCTCAAACGCAGTTTTGCCCCAATTGGCAGTCTTACTGAGCGCGACCCAGAGCGGCCTCGCTGGCTCGCCGCGTTCCGTCCCGCTGCCACCGGATGAACAAGGACAATTCGGCCCCGGTCCCCTACCGGCCGGGTTCCAGCCCTGTCCGCCATCACTGGGCCTGCCTGCAGGAACGGTCTGCGAAGTGCCGGATCCGTACTTCGTCGGTGGAATCGGAAAGGCCCTCGGGCAGACATTCCGCCGAAATTTCCCCACCCAGCGCGCAGGCACGTTCATCGCGCCGACGCTGCGAAACCGTGTCGCACAGGCCGACAACGCCATCGATCAACTGGGCATACGACAGTCGGCACTGCAGTTGCAAAAAGACCTGAACGAGGTCGCGGTGGACGTCTCGACCGGTATGGTCGGGCTGCAGCAAGCGCGTGTTCGCTACCAGGCCGCGGTGAGGAATCGCATTCTTCAGCAGCAATTGCTGGATGCGGAGCAGAAGAAGTTCGGTTTGGGCGCGTCCACCACCTTCAACGTGGTGCAGCAGCAGCGGGACCTGGCGACCGCGCAGTCTACCGAAACGGCCGCCCTGGTGGCATACAGCAACGCACGGGTTTCGCTCGATCGGACCCTGGGAACCACACTCGAAACAAGCCACGTTTCGGTCGAAGAGGCGATGAAAGGACAGATTGCCCGATCGTCTGCGTTACCGGCTACGCTTCCGCAACAGCCGTAGAGAAAACAACAGGCGAAAGCGCCTGTCTGACGAATCTCAGCAGGGCATCCTTTCCAGGTCGCGTAAAAAATGCGCTGCAAGTGGAACGCCTGGTCACGCGTAAGTGCATGGAAGATCGAGGGAATCTTTTTGGCATGTCAGGTGCTAAAAGCAACCGCGTACCGCAAATGAAATTCGCTCAGGGAACAATGGTCGCTCCGCACCTGAACCCCACAAGTATAAACACCCAACCTGTAAAAATTCTTCTAAAACCCAACTAAAAAACCCACCCGACCAGGTTCCCTGAGCAACACTACGCAGGCACGATGTCCGGCCTGCCCTTGGGAATGGCGTTCAGCATCTCCTTGCTTATGCCGAGAGTCTGTTCGATGAGATCCGGCGGCGTGTTGGTTACCCACTGCGAAAGCGACAATTCCTGGAAGCGGTCTGCTTTGAACATTTCGAGGAAAATCAAATCCGTGTTGCCGGTGTTTTCGATGTAGTGGCCGAGCGTTTTCGGAACATAACCGACGTCTCCCGCGTTGAAATCCGCTGTGCGCGCCTTGCTGCCGTTAAAAAAGACCGTCATTCGACCTTTACCTTGTATAAAGTACTGCCACTCGTCCGCGTTCTGGTGCCAGTGCAATTCACGGAGACCGCCGGGCTTTACGATCACGTGCGCCGCTGCGATTCCCGTGGAGACGGGGAAGTTTCGCGAGTCAACGACGCGCACTTCTCCAGATTTCGTCCGCTTCGTCGGAGTCATCTTACTCATGGCGAAATCGAACGCGACTGGCGAAGGCTCGCCCGATCCCGCAGCCGCGCGCCGGTCCTGCTCCAGGGGACCGGGCACAGGAGCCTGGAAAATATACCGGCCAGTGGGCGGAACACTGTAAACACTCTCGAGCGCGTTTTCTTGTACGCCCCAATTCTTCGCCAGGACTTCGCGCGGGGTGTGGCGGGTCCAGTCGGAAAGCAGCGTCGTGTTGCCTTCAGAGAAAGTGCCTTCATTGAAGACCAGCACAAATTCGGCTCCGTCGGGCGCAAGGCCCTGAATCGAATGCGGAATGCCAGTCGGGAAAAACCATAAGTCATTTGGCCCGACATCCTTTACGAAGCTTCTGCCGTCGTTATCGATGGCCGTGATCCGGGCGCTCCCAGCCAGCATGATCGCCCATTCAGCAGCCGCGTGCCAGTGAAGCTCGCGGATTCCACCGGCAGTCAGACGCATGTTCACGCCTGCAATGTCTTTTGAGATGGGAAACTCCTCGACGGTGACCTGCCGGGACCAGCCGCCCTCCTGAATCCGCCGGTGAGCGACCGAGAACGAACTCCAAAAACCCGGCGCTTCGCCATGATCGGTGTCTGGCGGCTGAAACACGTTCGGGTTGGCG